>PBYL01000344.1 GCA_002729595.1 Thalassovita sp.
ATTACAGCTACCTTCACACGCTCTTTTTGCTCTTGCTGTAATTGGATAATTTTCTCATCTAAAAGATTGAGTGTTTTCTTTAGCTCGTGTCCATTTTTACCAGATTTAATTCTTTCTGCTAAAGAAGTTCTGATAATATAAGTAAGGAACTGAGATGGATTTAGGCCAATTTCTGCCGCTTGGTGGAAGAAAAATGAAGATGGTAACATTCCAGAAGTAGTATTCGGGTCATTTAAATAAACCTGATTATCTGGAGAAAGGAAACCATCAATTCTAGCATAAACATTAAATTTCAGTTTTCTGAACATCTCACAACATTCATCCTGAATTTTTCTAATGTTTTCTATTGAAGTATTTACCGGAGTAAGTTTCCTTGACATGCCTGGCAGATACTTTGATCTGTAGTCGAATACCTCATCGAATTTAATAATTTCAGTAGGAGGTAAAGCAACCGGATCGCCATTTTCATCCTGAATTACGATACAAGAAAATTCTTGCCCTTTAATAAAAGACTCGAAAAGAACGGCCTCTTCACTGTCTCTAGACTGTAGAACTACCGTATCTGAATAGTCATTAAAATATCTATCTAATTTGTTGAGTAAATCTTCAGGATGGTATATTAATTCTATATCACTGATAGAAGATTTTAGCGAGAAGAACACAGGCAAACCAATTCCTTGACGTATGTCGATGAGCTCATGTATAAATTGAACTTTCTCTTCTTTAGAAAAAGAATTCCATTTTTCCGCTTCAACTTCTTCTACGAAAAGTGCTCTGTTTACCGCTTTTATAAAGGTATCAAAGTTCTTTTCAGAAACGATAGAAACCCCAATTGAAGAACCTTGCTGAGCAGCTTTTACCACTACAGGTAAGCCAGTTAATTCAGCTATTTCTTCAAAAAAAGCTTTTTTGTTCACACTTAGCCAGTCGTCTTTGCTAATAACCTTGCTTACAGGTTTTGCAAAAGACAAGCTTTTAGAAAGTGAACTTTGTATAATTTTATTAATGCCAATGGCCGAAGGTAAAATGCCAGAGCCAGAATAAGGTATTTTGTACCATTCTAGCAAACCCTGCAAACTTCCATCTTCTCCGTATGGGCCATGTAAACATAGAAATGCAAACTCAAATAGCTTTTTGAATTCCCAAGGGGCTACAATTCTACCTACCTCAGCAGCAATTTTCTCTAGCTCTTCGTGGCTTAAATTGCCCAAAGACTCCACATAAACCTGAAAATGATTGGGTGAATCAGGTATGAATGCTACTGGCGGGTAAAAATCCCTGATAGTTCCTTTATATACAAATTGCCAGTCGAGTAAGATGAAATTACCCAAGCTGTCAACAAAAATGGGAACAGGTTCAAAAATGCTTTTATTTAGATTATCGTATACGGTTCTTCCTCCTGCAAAAGATACTTCCCTTTCTCTGGAGGGACCTCCAAAAAATATCCCTACTTTCATTGTTGCAAATATAGCTGAATATTGCTATTTAAAAGTTAAAAAAAAGTGTATAGCAATCCCTTTGCTTCAATAAACTCTCTTCTTTCTAAATTATTGATTATTCTTCAGTGCTCCTTAAAAAAGTTTCTTCTTCGCCATAGAAGAAGCTAAGCTCCATATTTTGTTCTACAAATTTCTTGAGCGACTGACTTTTAGTAAACTCTTCGCGAATGTAATTAGACAAAGGGTATAATTGAAAAGTTTTTTCGTCTATTACATTTAACTTGTAAAGATAATAGCTGTCTCTACCGGTAATCATAATTTCATCATCAGAAGAGGGGCTTACTTTGTATTGCTTAATATTTAAAAATGGTGTTCCTTTTATATCTGTAATAAAGCCCGTGTATATCGAAATGTCATAAGTGCCTTCATCCTCATTAAAAGCATTTTCTATTATTTTGTAGTTTCTGTCGTCTTGTTTTTCTACTATGTAATAGTTCTGAGCATCTTCTTCTCTTTGCCATTTACCCAGTAAACTTTCCATCATTTTATCTCCTTTGCTAGAGATTGGCACCGGAGATTCGTATGGACAGGCAGTACAAATAAATAAAAATACTAATGCGATTAGTAGGTTTCTCATGCTATTTGATTGTTGTAGACTATAATATAAACCTTAAAGATGTTGATTTAAAATCGTTTTTCGAAGCGTGAAAAGATTTTTTGATAAAATCAATATCAAAAGCATATTGGTTCAATAAAGAATATATTTTTGTGCTTTGTTTATATCAAAGAATAAAAATTATGCTAAAAATAAGAGTAGGACAGGGGTACGATGTTCACAGATTGGTAGAAGGTGTTGATTTTTGGTTGGGAGGGATTAAAATTCCTCATACTCATGGTGCTATTGGGCATTCAGATGCAGATGTTTTAATTCATGTCATTTGTGATGCATTGCTAGGAGCTGCTAATATGCGAGATATAGGTTATCATTTTTCTGATCAGGATAGCAAATACAAAGGTATAGATAGCAAAATACTGCTTAAGGATGTGGTGAAGATGGTAAAAGAAGCAGGTTATACCATACAAAATGTAGATGCTACGGTTTGTTTACAAGCGCCTAAGATTAATCCGCACATACAAGAGATGAAAACTTGTTTGGCTAAAGTAATGGATTTGCCAGAAGAGGATGTTTCACTTAAAGCTACCACTACCGAGAAATTAGGATTTGTTGGGAAAAGAGAAGGGGTTGCAGCACATGCAGTTGCATTAATCACGAGAGAGCAGTAAAAAATGGAATATTAATTCCCAGATTGGGAAAATAACCCAATTTTCTTTACGTTTTGGCTTAAATTTCATCATATACTTATTTTTTAATCTATGTGTGGCATTACCGGAATTTATGCATTTAATGAAGTCGGACGCTTTTTTACGATTAATACTCATAAATCTAACGAACAACTAAAACATCGCGGACCAGATTTTGGTAAGTTGTTTACCGATTATTATGTGGGTTTAGGGCACAGAAGACTTTCGATTATAGATTTGAGTTCAGTAGCTCACCAGCCAATGTATGATGAGAGCGGTAGATACGTAATAGTTTTTAATGGTGAAATATATAATTTCAAAGAGCTAAGAACTGATTTAGAAGCTAAGGGTTGCTCTTTTCATACGCATTCTGATACAGAAGTACTTTTACAATCTTATATACAATATGGCGAAAAATGTCTTGAGAAATTTCATGGCTTTTTCGCTTTTGCCATTTACGATAAAGAAGAAAATAAGCTATTTATCGGACGAGATAGATACGGTATAAAGCCTCTTTTATATTTTGAAGATGAAGACAAAATGATGTTTGCATCAGAAATGAGGGCTTTATTGGCGTATAACTTAGAGCCAGAACTCGATCCTGTTTCTGTTTATCAATATTTGCAGCTTAATTATGTGCCAGCTCCGCATACAATATTTAAAGGAGTAAAGAAATTGATGCCGGGTAGTTATCTTATAGTGCAAGATAAAAAAGTAACTGAGCACAAATGGTATTCACCTGCGATTAATATAAGTGGAGGTAAATCTTATAACAACTACGAAGAGGCTAAGATTAATCTTTTAATGCATTTAGAAGAAGCTGTTAAAGAACGAATGGTTTCAGATGTACCTCTGGGAGCTTTTCTCTCTGGTGGAATAGACTCGTCTACTGTTGTGGCATTGGCTTCTAAATATACAGATAAGCTCAATACCTATTCGGTTGGTTTTAAGAATGAACCTTTGTTCGATGAGACCAAATACGCTGAACTGGTTGCTAAAAAATACAATACCAACCACACAGTATTTAACCTGCATACCGATGATTTTTTTGATCATATGTTTGATATCCTCGATCAGTATGCAGAGCCTTTTGCAGATTCGTCTGCTTTGCCTTTTTACATTCTCAGCAAAAAAACCAGACAGCAAGTAACGGTTACACTTTCTGGCGATGGCGCTGACGAAGTTTTTGCTGGCTACCATAAATATATGGGTGAGCTAAAAGCACGTGAAAAAGGAATGGCTGCCAGTGTTTTACAGCAGTTTTTGCCAGTATTAGACAAACTACCAAAGTCTAGAAATACCTATTGGGGAAATCAGTTTAGAAGAATGCACAGATTTGCTTCGAGTTTAGATTTGGCTGCCGATGAGCGTTACTGGTTCTTGTGTTCTTGGACAACAGAAACACAAGTAACTAATATGCTGCATCCAGAATTTTTGGAGCAAATTGATATGGATGAATATCACAGAAGAAAGGCAGCATTAATTGGCGATATAAAAGGGAAGGATTTTAATGAGGTGTTATTGAATGATGTAAATATGCTGCTTCCAAACGATATGCTACACAAAGTAGATAGTATGTCTATGTTAAATAGTTTGGAGGTAAGGGTGCCGTTTTTAGATCATCGATTGGTTGAGTTTGCTTTTAATTTACCAGCTGATTTCAAGATTAAGGGCAATATGAAAAAGCGCATTTTACAAGATACAGTAAGGCCATTATTACCACCAGAATTATATAACAGACCTAAAAAAGGATTCGATGTTCCTTTGGCTAAAGGCTACAAAAATGAATTGAAGAATTGGGTGAATGATGCTTGCCTGAACAAAGACATGGTAGCTGAGCAAAAAATATTTAGAACTGAGTTTACCGAAAATCTAAAAAGCACCATCGCCAACACCATGAATTTTGACCAAAACCAAGTTTGGGGAGTGCTCGCTTTCCAACATTGGTGGAAAAAATGGGGAAATAAAGTTGAGAAGGCTGAGTAGGGGAAGCCTACTTCAACTTCTCATTATTTTTATGGCGGTCTTTATCACGGATGCTTTTCTTTTCTAGATTTTTTTCAAGAGCTTCTGTTAAGTCAATTCCAGTTTGGTTGGCAAGGCAGATAAGCACAAATAAAACATCCGCCATTTCGTCTGGGAGGTTTACAGATTCATCAGACTTCTTAAAAGATTGCTCACCGTATTTTCTAGCCATAATTCTGGCAACTTCGCCTACTTCTTCCATTAAGATTGCCGTATTGGTCAACTCATTAAAATATCGCACTCCGGTGGTGTTAATCCATTTGTCTACTACCTCTTGCGCTTCTTTAATCGTCATGCTCTTGCTTATTTTTTGTTTTTAGTATCAATAATAATTGTAACAGGCCCATCATTTACAAGGCTCACTTGCATCATAGCGCCAAACTCGCCAGTTTGTAAAGGCTTTCCGGTTTTTTGCTCTAAGGCTTTAATCATTTTTTCATAAAGCGGAATGGCAATATCTGGTTTGGCAGCCTCATTGTAGCCGGGTCTGTTTCCTTTTTTTGTACTGGCATGAAGCGTGAATTGGCTTACAAGTAAAATATCTCCATTAACATCACCAAGAGCAAGGTTCATTTTATCATCTTCATCAGAAAAAACACGTATATTGGCTATTTTCCCGCTTAACCATTCTATGTCTTCATCGGTATCATCATGGGTAATTCCTAGCAAAACTATAAACCCTTGGTTGATCTGGCCTTTTATTTTATTATCAATACTTACTGACGCTTCAGTTACTCTTTGGATTACTGCAATCAATTTGGATAGCTATTTTAGGTTAAAGAAAACTAGTTTGTACAAAAGTATTTAAGATTGATGAATATCAGTTTTAAAAGTGGATTATTCATTAAATTTGTCGTGAGAATAAATTCGATCAACTAAATAGTAAACACAGAAATGGATTATAGAATTGAAAAAGATACCATGGGCGAGGTTCAGGTGCCTGCGGAGAAGTATTGGGGAGCTCAGACTCAACGTTCCATACAAAACTTTAAAATAGGTGGCCACACAATGCCATTGGAAATTATAAAAGCATTTGCACATCTAAAAAAAGCAGCAGCATTAACTAACAACGATTTAGGAGTGCTAGGAGATGAAACAGCTGAAATTATCGGAAAGGTGTGTGATGAAATCTTAAAAGGAGAGCTTGATGATCAATTTCCATTGGTAGTTTGGCAAACTGGTTCTGGTACACAATCTAACATGAACGTGAACGAAGTTGTGGCTAACAGAGCGCATGTATTAAATGGTGGTAGCTTAACTGATGCTAAAAAATCTGTTCACCCAAATGATGATGTAAATAAATCGCAGTCATCAAACGATACTTTCCCAACTGCAATGCACATTGCTTGCTATACTTCTATAGTTGAGGAAACTCTACCAAAAGTTGAAAAGTTAAGAGCAACGCTTGATGCAAAAGCAAAAGAATTTGCTGATGTTGTTAAAATAGGTAGAACTCACTTTATGGATGCAACTCCACTTACTTTAGGTATGGAGTTTAGCGGTTATGCTTCGCAATTAGCGCATGGCATAAAAGCAGTAAAAAATACTTTAGCTCACCTTTCTGAATTGGCTCTAGGTGGTACTGCTGTAGGTACTGGTTTAAATGCGCCAAAAGGATATGCAGAAAAAGTGGCAGCTAAAATTGCTCAACTTACTGGTCATCCATTCGTAACTGCCGAAAATAAATTTGAAGCACTTGCTGCTCACGATGCTTTAGTAGAAACTTCTGGAGCATTAAAGCAATTAGCAGTTAGCTTAATGAAAATCGGTAATGATATAAGAATGCTTTCATCTGGACCAAGATCTGGTATCGGTGAAATTATTATCCCATCTAATGAGCCAGGTTCTTCTATTATGCCGGGTAAAGTAAACCCAACTCAGTGCGAGGCTTTAACAATGGTTTGTGCTCAAGTAATCGGATTAGATACAGCAGTTTCAATAGGAGGGGCAACTGGTCACTTCGAATTGAATGTATTTAAACCAATGATGGCATTTAACGTGTTAACTTCTGCTAGATTAATTGGCGATGCCTGTGAGTCATTTAATGATCATTGTGCTGTAGGAATTGAGCCAAATAGTAAAAGAATTAAAGAACATTTAGAGAATTCTTTAATGTTGGTAACTGCATTAAATACACACATCGGTTACGACAATGCAGCTAAAATTGCTAAGAAAGCACACGCAGACGGAACTACATTAAGAGAAGCTGCTCTAGAGCTTGGATTGCTTACAAACGAGCAATTTGACGAGTGGGTAGTGCCTAGTAAGATGATAGGCAATCTATGATAACAACGAATTAACGTTAATATTTTAAAAAACTGCAAAATTTATTTTGCAGTTTTTTTTTACCTAATTTATATTAGCCCCATAATTGCACATATGCACTAAAATATTACTTATCTAATGTAATCTTTTTTAGTTATAGCATAACTTGAAGTAGGTAGAGTGGTATAAAATTTACTATCGCAAGAAATATGTAAGATTTCTTAAAAAAATTATGAAAAAAGTTTGAATATTAACATCTATTAACTTACCTTTACTTCAAGAAATAACAATAGTAATCAACACTATTAGGAAAAGATATTTCACAGGTATCCCTCAGAGTTTTTTAATCAAATATTTAATTATGGTTTAGGTACATTGCCTTAATCATAACATGTCTAAAAATATGAAATCACTACTATCAATAGTCGTGCTGAGGGATACCTATATTCTATTTTAAAACTCTGTGAAGGATACCTGTATATTTGTATTATTTTGATTTAAACTTATTTGTCCATATTTAACTGAAATCAGTCATGAAGAAATTTTTAGCTATAATCTCGCTTGTTGGTTTAATGTTCACTTTCGCTTGTGAAGATCCAAACGAAGATATCTACAAAGATTTAAGCAAACTTAAAAAAGAGCAGGGTGGTAACGACCCAGATTACGATGCAAAATCTGGATTATAATATTTAAAGTCGTAACTTTCTGTTAAACAGCTACTTAAGTCATGAAAAAAATCTTAATTATCATATCGCTTTTTGCTAGTTTCCTTTTCTCATTTACATTATTGCAAGATGATGATAAGAAGAAAAAAGAAAAGACCGAAGTGGTACCAGAAAAGAAAGATAAAGAATCAAAAGAATTTCGATCTGAAATAGATACGAGACTCAAAGAAATCGATAAATTAGATTTTTCTAAGATCGATGAGACTCCAGAAAATTCGGATTTCGATGCTCATGCAGAACTTGATTAGTCTAGAAAATACTGAAAATATTCCTGGCTCCAGTCTTGGGGAGTCAGGAATTACTTGTTATATAACATTGTACACCCGTACAATTAAGAAATTCCTCCACATTATCTTTTAAGGAATTTTACTTTTCCCTTAATTAATTACTCTCCCTTTGTTTTCTTCATAATATTATGCCATAAAAATGGCTTAAATATTTAATGTAGCTTTTGCTTTAAAAGATGTACAAAATACTTGAAAAGTGAAGGTTTTTTTAATGATCCGGACTGCTTTAATTAATGCGTTTTCATTTAAGTAGCGGAAATTCAATTATTTAAAGTTCAATTTCTTACTTTATATGTACATATATTAATGTGTTAGATAAAATTTTGCCTTCAGATAAATTTATTTCAATGCAATTTTAAAGTAGGAGTAAGCTCACAGAGAAGTAGATGAACAAAACCAAACAATAGAAAAAATATATTGTTAAGTATTAAAGAATAGGAAATTATATAAACCTCATTTTGTTTATTGGTAAGTATGAAGGTCAACTTTAAGCATAACTTGATTTACTTTTTGCTTGTATCAAATAATTCATACCTTTGTACAAACACTAATAAATACATATGCAATCGGATCTCACTAATGTATAGTGAGATTTTTTTTTAGGGGAAGTTTTATAAACAAATAACTAAAAAGTTGAGATCGGGAAATCTAATCCCCGTTTTCAGGTCAAAACTTAAAAAATTCTAGATTAATGAATTTCCAAAAAGAAATTATTATCAGAAAAGGAACAGACAATGACATTAAATCGATGTATAAGTTAGTTGAAGAGCTTGCTATACATCACAAGCACAATCCGGATTACATAAGTAATTCTCCGGAGCAAATGCTAGCTGACGGTTTTGGCGAAAAGCCATTTTTTAGGTTTTTTGTTGCAGAAGACAATGGAGAAATTGTAGGTACTGCTATTTACTATTTTACTTATTCTACTTGGAAAGGTAAAAGCTTGTATCTCGAAGATCTTATAATCACCAAATCACACAGAGGAAGAGGTATTGGTAAAATGTTTATGGAAGCATTATCGGAAGAAGTGATTAAGTGTGGTGCACAAAAAATGAAATGGCAAGTTGCCGAAGATAACCATTCTGCGATTGGTTTCTACGAAAATATTGATGCAGAGCTTGATCCAGATTGGATTAACTGTGAATTAAGCAGAACGCAAATAGTTGAAGCTATGAAAGAAAAAGAGCTTGTAACGACTTAATTTTAAAGTATATAAAGAAGAAAGCCACTCTTTAAAGAGTGGCTTTTTTTATGTTTTATTCGCTTTGTAAGCTAGCTTTAATTTTGTTTAGGTGATTGGTAAAATCATCTAAAACACCAGCTAAAACTTTAATTTGATCTTCGGTTAAATCCCAGTCTCTTTGCTCAATTGCTTCTCTTACGCCTGGTAAAGTTTTAACACCATAACCAGTATAGAAACCCGGAGCATATAAGTGGTGCTTATACCAAGGTCTTATAGGCAAACCTGCTTCTTTTGTAAAGTGTCTTTCGCTTTGGTAAAGCATTTTATCTAGCTCTTTGCTTTCCGTTTTGTTTTTGTCTAGCAAAGTAGAAAGTGTAGCAGCTGTTTCTTGCAGTTTCTCTAATGAGTTTTGTAGTGGAGCAAAGTTGAAATAAGGAACTTCATCTTTCACTTCTGGAATAATAAAAGTTTTCTTAGGGTCTGCATATGCTTCATAAATTCCATCTGTAATCATTTTGTTTTCTTTTACAGTTGATTCACGAAGTTGATCTGCCAATTTCATTACTTCATCTGTATAAGTTGAAACTGTATTAGCCAGTTTGCTGAACTCAAATGGCAAATAGTCTGCATTGGCAAAACGCAATGTTGTTCTTCCTCCAGTTTGGCAAAGTGCTACTCCATATTGAAATTCAGGGTCTTTAAACCTCACATAATGATCGAATGAGTCGTAGATGGAGTGATATTCACCACCAGCATTTTCACCACCATAGCCAATGTTTAAAGAAGCGATACCTAAGTGCTGAATAAAAGGAGAATAATCTGAGCCTGAACCCAAAGCAGATAGCTTAAATTCTGAATAAGGCATGCCATTTACTTGCATATAAGCTTCTCTACGCTTTGCTACAGAAATACCTTTTTGTGGGTCAATTACATCTCTAGCGATCTCTCCAAAGAATTTTTCTAACGTGTGAGAACCACCTGCGTATAAAAAGCCTCTACCGTTTCCATCTGAGTTGATGTATACAACAGCTTTTTCTTTTAGTTCATCTTGGTGGTCTTCTACCCATTCTGTTGAACCTAATAAGCCTGGCTCTTCAGCATCCCAACCGCAGAAAATTAATGTTCTTTTAGGTTTCCAACCTGTTTTAGTAAGCTCAGCAATTGCTCTTGCTTCTTCCATTACGGCAACCATACCACTTACTGGATCGCTTGCGCCATTCACCCAAGCATCGTGGTGGTTTCCTCTAATAATCCACTCGTCTGGAAACTCAGAGCCTTTCATTTTTGCAATTACATTGTAGGCTGGTTTAATATCCCAGTTGAATTTCAATTTTAAATGAACTGTAGCTGGACCTGGACCTGCATGGTAAGTGATAGGTAAAGCACCTTTCCAGCTATCTGGAATTACCGGACCACCCATAGCAGCTAAAAGTGGTTCCGCATCTTTATAAGAAATCGGTAAAACCGGAATGGTTAAAAGCGTAGGCGCTTCTTCCATCGCGATTCTTTTGGCATCCTTTGTAGCTCCATAACCCGGAGTTAATGGGTCGCCAGGGTAAAGTGGCATATCTAATACAGAACCTCTTTGTGCTCCGTATTCATTTTTAAATGGTCCTTTCGGGTAAACATCTCCTCTAAAGTATCCATCGTCTTTTGGATCTGAGTAAATGATACAACCAATAGCGCCATTCTCAGCAGCAACCTTTGGTTTAATACCTCTCCAAGAACCTCCGTATTTTGCAATTACGATTTTTCCTTTTACATCAATTCCCATTTTCTTCAACTCTTCGTAATCAGAAGGGATACCGTAATTTACAAAAACCAATTCTCCTGTTACATCTCCATCTGCAGAGAAGCAATTGTAAATTGGGAGTTGTAATTTTTGTAATGATGAAGTGGCGTCTTCTTTTAATGCTGGCTCACTCAATCCTGCTTTGTATTTGGTTGGAGCAGTTAATTCGAGCACTCTTTCGGCAGGAGTTGGGAATAAAACTTGGTATTCTTCAATCTCAGTATCGTAGCCCCATTCTTTAAATTTTGCAGCCATAAACTCTGCATTCTTTTTAGCATAAGGCGAGCCTACATGGTGAGGTTCGTCTGTGAGGGTTTTCATCCAATCTCTGAGATTTTCAGCCTTTAAGTAGCTATCAAACTCTTTTTCAAGTTCGAATTCTTTGCTGGTGTTTTCTGTAGTAAAGCCGGTTAGCGTTTTGTCTTGTGCAAAAACTGCAAAGCTGGCAAGCAGCAACGCTGCGATTGTTGCAGATAATTTTACCTTCATAAATGTGGTTTTAATAATTTAAATAATCGGAGACAAGATATAACAAGTTGCCATTTTTATGAAGATATTGGTCAAAAAAAAAGAGGTTCAATTGAACCTCTTTTCTAAGTTTTATTAAAGTTTTTTCTTAAACAACCAAGGGAAAAGTTTCTCTTCAGAAAAGGCTTTATCCCAAGAATTGTGTCCGGTGGCTGTGTATTCCGTGTAGCGCGGTTTTGCACCTAAAAATTCTAGTGTATTTACCATTACCCGAGCATTATCTACTGGTACAACATTGTCGTCTTCTCCATGAAAAATCCAGATAGGAGTGTTTACAAGAGCTCCAGCTTTTCTAATGTCTGTAAAGCTGCAAACCACTACTGCAGCCGCAAAAGTATCTGAGTTTCTGAGTAATAGATCGTATACGCCTTGGCCACCCATTGAGAGACCTGTTACATACAATCTTTTCTCATCTATATTATAAGACTCTTTTGTAGACTGTATGAGTTCCATAAGCATCTTCATTGTTTCAGAAGGTTCTTCACTCAGGAAATATTTTTCTGTAACATCTCCTTCGTGGTGTAAAGACCATCTGTCGTTTTCAGGACATTGAGGTGCCAAAACAAAAGCAGGGTATTTTTCTCTGATTTCTTGATCTAAAAAAACACTGGCTGCATTTTTTAGTTGAGAAGAATTATCATTTCCTCTTTCTCCTGAACCGTGTAAAAATATCACCAAAGGATATTTTTTTTCAGCATCGTAATCTAAAGGCTTAAGCAAGCGATAGGGGAGAATGCCCCCGCTTTCGGAAGTATAACTGTCAGTTTCAAATGCATCAAAATTGATCGTTTCTTGTGCATAGACTGAAAAATGTACTAAGATTAAACTGACTAAAAAACTAAATAGCGTAGTAGAGTTTTTCATAAGCGACGTGTTATTTGGGTGAAAAAATATGTGTAAGGAGAGTCTTGTTGCTAGTCTAATCTGATGGCTTAATAAAAATACATATTTCAGATAAAATAAAAAAACCTGCCCTGTGCATTACACAGAGCAGGTCTCATATATTTATAAGTTAGAATTTACTTAGAACTGCATTGGTTGTAGTTCTGTGTTTGCATAAACTCCACTTTGTAATTTGTCTTTTACTTGCTCGAAAGCGTTGATTGTTTCTTCAACATCTTCCATCGTGTGAGAAGCAGTTGGGATAATTCTCAACATGATCACATCTTTTGGAACTACTGGGTAAACTACCACTGAACAGAAGATGTGGAATTTCTCTCTTAAGTCGATAATTAAGTGAGCTGCTTCGTTTGGTCCACCACTCAAAATTACAGGAGTTACCGGAGATTGAGTTTGACCTAAGTTAAAACCTCTTTCTCTTAAACCTGATTGTAAAGCATTTACAACTGCCCATAATTTATCTTTTTGCTCAGAGCTATTTCTTAGCATCTCAAGTCTCTTCATGTTTCCAACTACTAAAGAAGAAGGAAGTGTTTTAGCGAAGATTTGAGAACGCATGTTGTATCTTAAGTAATCGATCACATTTTCTTTACTAGAAATAAATGCACCGATACTTGCCATAGACTTTGCAAAAGTAGAGAAGTATATGTCGATTTCGTCTTGTACTCCTTGCTCTTCACCTGTACCAGCACCAGTTTTACCCATTGTACCGAAACCGTGAGCATCGTCTACCATTAGTCTAAATTGGAATTTTTTCTTCAACTCAACGATACCTTTAAGGTCTCCTTGATCTCCTAACATTCCAAATACACCTTCAGTAATTACCAAAATAGAACCACCAGTTTCTTCAACTAATTTTGTAGCTCTAGAAAGTTGCTTCTCGCAGTTTTCTATATCGTTGTGAGGGAATACAAATCTTTTACCCAAGTGCATTCTCAAACCATCGATAATACAAGCGTGGCAATCTGAGTCATACACAACTACGTCTTTTCTATCTAATAAAGCATCGATAGCAGACATAATACCCTGATAACCAAAGTTTAAAACTACTGTATCTTCTTTCCCTACAAACTCACTTATTTGAGATTCAAACTCTTCGATTAGGTTTGAGTTACCAGACATCATTCTAGAACCCATTGGGTATGCCAATCCAAATTTTTCAGCAGCTTCAGCATCAGTCTTTCTAATTTCGGGATGATTGGCTAGTCCCAGATAGTTGTTAAGGCTCCATGTAAGAACTTCTTTGCCTCTGAATTGCATTCTTGGTGCAATCTCACCTTCTAATTTAGGGAATGCAAAATATCCATGTGCCAATTGTGCGTATTGTCCAAGAGGCCCTCTGTCAAGTTGTATTTTTTCGAATAAATCCATTTATCCTAATGTTAATTTTCTAATATTAGATTTTGATATGCAAAGTTAAACCTATTTTAAAATCGTCAAAACCAAGTTAGTTAGGCTAAACTAAGTATCACTTCATATTTAGTTTACTATTTCGTCATAAAAAGTTTATTCTTTTTTGTGACAGTATTAATTATAATTGGTTTATGTAATAAAATTATTTTTTGGGAATGAGAAATGAGGAAAGTACATCAGTGATTGATGAAACCAGTTATTTTAATAGAGACCTAAGTTGGTTAAGTTTTAACAAGCGATTATTAATTGAGGCATCAGACCCTAGAGTTCCATTATATGAGCGAGTAAAGTTTTTAGCTATTTACTCTTCTAACCTCGACGAGTTTTTTAGAGTAAGGGTAGCTGCAATCCAGAGTTTAGGGGCAATTAATAAGAAAAAGATTAATAAAAATCTGGGTTTTGAGCCAAAAGAACTTTTGCAATTAATACATCAAGAAGTAGATAAGCAGCAACAAGAGTTTGGTAGAATTTTTAGAGAAGAGCTAATGCCTGCTTTATCAGACAAGGGAATTATATTGTATGATGAAGTGCCTACTTCAGAAATCCATAAAAAATATATAACCAGTTTTTTTAGAAGTAAAGTGTTGGCTTATTTACAGCCAGTTTTGTTTAAGCCAGAAAATAAAACTCCTTTTCTAGAAAACAGGTGTTTATATTTTATAGTAGAGCTTTGCCGAGAAGATACTCCCGAGGAAGTTCAATATGGTTTGGTAAATATTCCTTCTAACGATTTAGATCGATTTCTTCAATTGCCAGAATTAAATGGTAAGCAGTATTTTATTTTTCTTGATGATGTAATTAAGATGAATCTACAAACGGTTTTTCCGGGATTCAAAGTAAAAGCATCTTACAGTGTAAAAATAAACCGAGATGCAGATTTGCAGATAGAAGATGAATACGAAGGTGATTTAATCGAGAAAATCAGCAAGCATCTATCTAAAAGAAATATAGGCCCACCAAGTAGATTTTTATATGATAGTGTAATGCCCGAAAGCATGTTGACTTTCTTAACGACTTCACTTAATATAGAAAATGAGGAGATTGTATCTGGAGGGAAGTATCATAATTTTTACGATTTTTTCTCTTTGCCAAATCCTTTAAAACCGGCTTTGCAAGAGAAAAAATATATGCCAATAGAGCATCAGAAATTTGAGGAGTATGATTCTTTTTTTGATGCGATGGATAAAGAAGATTTAATTTTTCATTTTCCATATCAGTCATACGATAATGTCTTAAGGTTTTTTAATGAGTCTGCCATAGATCCATATGTGGAGGAAATTAAAGTAACTGTATATCGTATAGCTTCCAATTCGCTTATTGCAAATGCTTTGATTAGCGCAGCTAAAAATGGCAAAAAAGTAAGTGTATTTGTAGAGGTTAAAGCTCGCTTTGATGAAGCAAATAATTTGCGCTGGGCAGCAGAAATGGAGAAGGCTGGCGTAGAGATTTACTTTAGTATTCCGGGTTTAAAAGTGCATGCCAAAATTGCTTTGGTTACTAGAATTAAAGATGGTGTTAAAAAGCGCTATGCATTTTATGGTACTGGTAATTTTAATGAAAAAACGGCTACCATTTATGCCGATCATGGGTTGTTTTCTGCTGATGAAGAAATGAATCTAGAATTAAAATCTGTATTCAGATTTTTGGGTAAAAGAAATGATGTGCCAGAGCTAAAACATTTGCTGGTAGCACAGGTAAATTTGCAAGAGAGATTTCTTGAAGCAATTGAGAATGAAATAGAAATTGCCAAGAGTGGGAATAAAGCATATATTCTTATTAAGCTCAATAATTTGGAAGATAAAGTGATGATTGATAAACTATATGAAGCATCGCAGGCAGGAGTGAAGATCGACTTAATTATTAGAGGTATTTGTTGCTTGAGACCGGGTTTGCCAGGCATTAGCGAGAATATAAAAGTTAAGAGAATTGTAGATATGTATCTGGAACATGCCCGAGCTTTTCTCTTTTATAATAATGGTAACAATGATTTATATCTTGGTTCTTCCGATTGGATGAGAAGAAACTTGTATCGAAGAATTGAAGTTTGCTACCCGATTTATAATGAAGAGATTAAAAAGGAGATTTTGCACATTCTCGATTTACAATTGAATGATGATGCAAAAGCTGTGATACTCGATGCTGATATGGAAAATATTAGGTTAGATGAGAAGACAGGAATAAGAGCACAAGTAGACATTTATAATTGGCTTAAAGAAATAGATAATAATTGATATAGTAAGTATTCAATCTAAATGCTTTAAACACAGCCTGTTAGTGAAAACTATCAGGCTTTTTTATGCCAAAAGATGCAGTTTTAATTCCCAAAAACCTAAGAATATTTGTTGAAAAATAAAATTTAATAGGACAAAAAACATCAATATTGTCATAATAAATTTGTGCTGTTACAACTTATTGATAATCAAATACAAAGGCGGGTCTTTTTGAAAGGGTTTTAATTCGTTTTTCTTAATATTTTTAGCTATATTGCGGAGTCAATTATCACACTTTCGGATTGAAATATTTTACCCTATTACAACTCAATAAAAGTATACAAAAACTGATTCATGGAATTCAGAAAGATTTCTGGATTACTGCTGAGTTGGCTCAGTTTCAGTTACGAGAGCATGCCTATTTAGAATTTGTGCAAAAAGATGAAAATCGCATAGTTGCAAAATCTAGAGGACTTATTTGGGCAGATACTTTCGAAAAGCTTTATGAAACTTTGGGTGATGGTATTTTTGAGATTTTGAAAGAAGGTTCTGAGGTTTTAGTGCAAGTTCGAGTTACTTATCACGAAGTACACGGCTTATCTCTCATGGTGCTCGATCTGGATGAAAAATTTACCATTGGCTCTCTCGAACTCAAAAGGAGAGAAACGCTAGAGAAGTTGGAAAAAGAGCAATTGCTAGATTTACAAAAGAAAATAAGTTTAGCTGTTGTGCCACAGAGGCTTGCAATTATTTCTTCTAAAGAAGCAGCTGGTTTTACAGATTTTATGAATCAGCTCGAAAACAACTCTTGGAATTTTATTTTTCATACCACAATATTTGAAGCGGGAGTACAGGGGCAGCGGGCAGTATCAGAAATAATCAATCAACTTAATAAGATTAATCCAAAAGAATTTGATACGGTAATCATCATTCGTGGAGGTGGTTCGAGACTCGATTTAGAGGCTTTTAATGATTATGAGCTAGCCAAGGCGATTGCTTTACACGAATTGCCTGTGTTAACTGGTATTGGACATCAAAGAGATGAATCTGTTTGTGATATTGTGGCAAATACAGCGCTTAAAACGCCTACTGCTGTAGCTGAGTTTCTTGTTCAGCGAGCACTTACTTATTGGAATGGGATAGCTACTTTTTATCAGGAAATTACTCAGTTAGCAGCTAATAAATTGAGTGAAGAAAAAAGTCTGTTGAAAGACTTAAAAAATGATATTTCAAGACTTGGAAATAAAACATTGCAACAGAAGCAAAGAGATATTGCTGGTCTAGAACTGGAAATAAGCAAAGAGGTTAAACATCGTTTAAAAAGCGAAAAGTTAAAGCTTGAATCTTTGGAGAGACAAGTGGTTCAACTCGATCCACAAAAATTATTAAACAGAGGTTTTAGTATCACCTTAATAAATAACAAACCTGTAATTAATGGAGATGAAGTGCAGGTAGGAGATGAGGTCGAAAGTATTTTGAAAGACGGAAGGATAATTAGTAAAGTATTAGTTACAAATGGAAAACGAAACTGACATCAATTACGAAGATGCTTTGGCAGAGTTAGAAGAAATAAGAGATGCTTTAGAAGATGATCTTGTTTCTGTAGACGATTTGTCTGAGAAAGTGAAAAGAGCTTATTGGCTCATTTCTTATTGCAAAGGAAAATTAATTAAAACAGAAGAAGATTTAACCTCATTATTACAAAATGATGAAGCTTAGTTGAATAATTTATATACTAAAATTTAGATATTTTTTAAGGTCAATTTATTTAAAAAGTAGTATTTATTATGTGTTGTAGCTTATTTTTCGAAACAATTACTCAGATAAATACAAACTGGCTTTTTTTACTTTTACAATTTCGGGATTAATTGTATTTTTACGCCCTTAACATTTAAGCAATGGAGAAGAAACAAAACTATTCAGCTGGTAATATTCAGATTCTTGAAGGACTGGAAGCAGTAAGGAAGAGACCAGCAATGTATATTGGAGACATTGGTATTAAAGGCTTGCACCATTTAATTTGGGAGGTTGTTGACAACTCCATTGACGAGGCGATGGCTGGCTATTGTGATACAATTACCGTTCAGGTTCACGAAGATAACTCAATCGAAGTAACTGATAATGGTAGAGGTATTCCAACGGATATTCACCCTAAAGAGAAAAAATCTGCGCTTGAAGTTGTAATGACAGTACTACACGCAGGTGGTAAATTCGATAAAGATACCTATAAAGTATCTGGTGGTTTGCACGGTGTGGGTGTATCTTGTGTGAATGCATTATCTAAAAAGCTTGTAGCGACTGTACATCGTGAAGGAGTTGTTTATGAGCAAGAATACAATATAGGTGTTCCTCAGTATGATGTAAAGCAAGTTGGTGAGACTGATATACATGGTACTACAGTTCATTTCTGGCCTGATACAACCATTTTTACTGAAAAGGTTTACAATTACGAAACCATCAGTAACAGATTAAGAGAGCTTGCTTTTCTTAATAGAGGTATTACTATAAATCTTATAGATCACAGAGCAAAAGAAGAAGATGGTTCTTCTAAAAGTGATTCATTCTTATCTGAAGGTGGTCTAAAAGAATTTGCGCTTTATCTTGACGAAACCAGACAAAAATTATTAGAAGAGCCTATCTACATGGAAGGCGAAAAATCTAATATTCAGGTACAAGTAGCAATGTTGTATAACAACTCATATACTGAGAATGTACATTCTTATGTAAACAACATTAATACACACGAAGGTGGTACTCACGTTGCAGGTTTCCGTAGAGCACTTACAAGAACTTTAAAAGCTTACGCAGAGAAATCTGGTATGCTTGATAAAGTGAAAGTTGATATTGCTGGTGATGATTTTAGAGAAGGTTTAACTGCGATTGTATCTGTAAAAGTACCAGAACCACAGTTCGAAGGTCAAACAAAAACCAAGTTAGGTAACAGTGATGCAATGGGTGCGGTAGATACCGCAGTAAGTGATACACTTGCTACTTTCTTAGAGGAGCATCCACAAGTTGCTAAAACCATTGTACAAAAAGTAATTCTTGCTGCTCAGGCTAGATATGCCGCTAGAAAAGCAAGAGAAATGGTGCAGAGAAAGAACGTATTAGGTGGTGGAGGTTTACCTGGGAAACTATCTGACTGTTCTGAAAGCGATCCGGCAGTATGTGAAGTATACTTAGTGGAGGGTGACTCTGCGGGTGGTTCTGCAAAACAAGGTAGAGATAGAAACTTTCAAGCTATTTTGCCATTAAGAGGTAAGATTCTTAACGTTGAAAAAGCTCAGGAGCATAAAATCTATGATAATGATGAGATTAAGAATATGATTACTGCCCTTGGTGTTTCTTTTGGAACCCAAGATGATGAAAAAGCGCTTAATCTTGAAAAACTTCGCTATCACAAAATCATAATCATGACGGATGCCGACGTGGATGGTAGCCACATTAGAACACTAATTCTAACATTCTTCTTCCGTTACATGAAAGCTTTAATTGAGCAAGGTTATGTTTATATCGCACAACCACCTTTGTATCAATTAAAGAAAGGTAAAACAATAAGATACTGCTGGACTGAGCAAGAGAGAGAGCAGAACATTAGAGATATGACTGTTGAAGGAAAAGAAGGTTCTGTAAACGTACAGCGTTACAAAGGTCTTGGTGAGATGAACCCTGAACAACTTTGGGAAACTACCATGGATCCAGAATTTAGAAGTTTAAAAAGAGTAGATATTGAATCTGCTGCTGCTGCCGATCATTTATTCTCAATGTTGATGGGTGACGAAGTTGCTCCACGTAGAGAGTTTATCGAGAAAAATGCTAAATACGCAAATGTTGATATTTAATTTGCAAGAATGATATAAGTAAAAAGCCTCTTTTTAAAGAGGCTTTTTTTATGGCAAAATTTAAGAAATGCTATTATTAACTTGATGATTTAAGCCCGAAGCAAATTGGCTATAAACATGAAAAGTCTTTTTGTATTGACTGACTAACTCATCTAAATGTTCTTTTTTAACTTCAGTTTCTTCTAATAAAAGTTTTTTCCTTTCCTCTTCTCTCAGCACTCCCGCATTTTTATCAGTATCCATTATTATAGAATACTTAATACTTAGTTTCTCGAGCTTTAGCAATTTCTGCATTGTTAATTTCTCTAACAGTTGGGTTTCTTTCTTTAAAACTTTACCCATTTCAGAGAATTCTTTATCCAGTGCAATTACCGTTAAATTATCTAATGTTGCTCCGAAAGCAGTTCTATAATTATTCAGGTTTTTCTTAATCTCCTCAAAATAACTAGTGTCTGCAGTAATTGAAGGGAAATAGATATTTTTCATGTAGTTAATCCACTGAGAGTATGCAGTGTTGAGCTCAAGTAGACCATCTAGCATAAAAGTATTTCGGGTAAAAAGATTTCGATTATAATTAGAAAGGTGAGATTTTAAATCTTCCATTTCTTTAATGTGGGTATTCTTTGCTTGATTAGTCTCAGTTATCAAATCGTGTTTAAACTTCTCTAATTGCTTTGTAAAGTTCAGTTTTACACTTTCTATGCCTTCGTTTGTAGACTTAATATCATTGGCATAAGCTACTCTTTTAAGTTTAGAGCGGATATTAAATAAGAGAATAATACAAAGGATGAGGAATAGAAATGAAGCAATAGAAAATATAGCGGTATAAGTATTCAGGTTTTCCAGTAAAGCTGAAAAATTTTGAGCAGTATTATCTTCCATATCAGATGTCTGTTAGTTTCAGAGTAAAATCAAAAGAATTTAAAAAAATCTTGGTTTAAGATGAAAGATTTAAAAAAATACTTAAAAAATATTAAGATAATTATAGTATAGTTTCCTAGTCTTTAACTGAATAGACAGGAAAAGGTTAATTAATTTTCTCTTAAGAATTATTTTTTTTACATATAAAAAGAGGAGATAATGTATTTTATCTCCTCTTTTTATTGATCTATTACAAAATCTGTCCTTCCTATCAGTTTTGATTAAACTTTATCGGATTTTCAACTTTTGTTTTTAAAAGTGCTATATCTAATACTTCTCTAGCATGATCTACAAAATGGATTTTGAGGTTGCTTCTGTATCTTTCGTCTACTTCCTCTACATCCTTTTTGTTTTTAGAACAGAAAATGAGTTCTTTCATACCGGCTCTTCTAGCTGCAAGAAGCTTTTCTTTAATTCCACCAACTGGTAAAACACGACCTGTTAAGGTAATCTCACCTGTCATTGCCAAATTAGCTTTCACTTTTCTTTGAGTGAATACTGATGCTAAAGAGGTAAGTATGGTAATACCTGCTGATGGACCATCCTTTGGAACAGCACCCGCCGGAACGTGAACGTGCAGATCGTATTCGTCAAATAATTTATAGTCTAGCTTTAATTCTTCTGCGAATGTTTTAAGGAAAGAAAGAGCTGCTGTTGCAGATTCTTTCATTACATCACCTAATTGACCAGAAAGAATCAGTTTGCCTTTACCTTTATATAAGCTAGATTCGATAAATAGGATTTCTCCACCTGAAGATGTCCAAGCCAAACCGGTTACAACACCTGCTGTCTCATTATCTTGGTACATTTCTTTATCAAATACTGGAGTGCCCAATATTTCTTCTACACGAGCAGGAGTAATTTTCTTTTGGTAATCTTTTTCCATAGCTACTGACTTAGCTATGTTTCTGATAATAGAACCAATTTGTCTTTCTAGACTACGAACACCAGACTCGCGTGTATATCCTTCAACTACTGCTTGTAGACCAGTCTTATCAAATGAAACATCTTTAGCAGATAAACCGTGATCTTTTCTTTGCTTTGGAATTAGGTGTTTTTTAGCTATTTCCATCTTTTCTTCCAATGTATAGCCATTTACCTCAATAATTTCCATTCTATCTCTTAAAGCAGGATGGATGGTATCTAAAGAGTTAGCTGTAGCTATAAATAGAATTTTAGAAAGATCGTATTCAAGTTCTAAGTAGTTATCTACAAAGGTACTGTTCTGCTCAGGGTCAAGTACTTCGAGCAGGGCAGAAGATGGATCACCTCTAAAATCTGAACCAGTTTTATCGATTTCATCAAGAATAAATACTGGATTCGATGAGCCTACTTTTTTCAAATTTTGTAGAATTCTACCCGGCATTGCCCCAACATATGTCTTTCTGTGTCCTCTTATTTCGGCTTCGTCTCTCACTCCACCTAAAGACATTCTTACATACTTACGGTTTAAAGCTTGGGCGATTGATCTACCTAAAGAGGTTTTACCCACACCCGGAGGGCCGTACAAGCAAAGAATTGGACCTCTTAAGTTCTGCTTCAGTTTTAAAACAGCGAGGTACTCAATTATTCTTTCTTTAACCTTTTCTAAACCGTAGTGGTCTTTATCAAGAATTTTTTGAGCCTTATCTAAATCAAAATTGTCAGTGGTGAGATCACTCCAAGGTAAATCTACAAGCAACTCACAATAATTGATTAGGATTGGATATTCAGCAGAAGCAGGGTTAATTCTGCTTACTTTTAATATCTCTTTATCAAAATGTTTTCTTACTAGATCAGGCCAGCTTTTCTTTTGAGCCTTTAATTTGAGACTTTCAATTTCTTGATCAGGTCCTTCTATACCCAACTCATCCTGCAACACTTTCATCTGCTGACGAAGAAAGTAATCTCTCTGCTGCTGATCAATATCAGAATGAACCTTGCTTTGTATTTCTTGCTTAAGCTCGAGCATTTGAATTTCCTTCAACATGTGCTCTAATAACCTAGTCGCTCTTTCTTTGCCATTAGTAATCTCTAATAATGCTTGTTTGTCTTTTACATCAGCATTTATATTAGATGAAAGAAAGTGCATTAAAAAACTAGGGTTGCTTATATTATCTAAGGCAACCTGCGCTTCCTGAGGTATTTCAGGATTGAGTTTTAAAATTTTACTAGCTGCTTCTTTAAGGGATGAAACTAAAGCTTTTGTTTCTTTAGAACTTTTCGCTGGAAATTTATCCTTTTGTACTGTTACTTTCGCAACCATATAAGGAGTATCCTTCACGATGTTTAGCAACTCAAATTTGCTTCTTCCCTGTATAATAATGGTAGTATTACCATCTGGTAACACTAACAGTTTTAGAATTTTGGCAATGGTACCAACTCTATATAAGTCTTTTTCTTCAGGTTCGTCGCTTTGGGCATTCTTTTGAGCAATTACCCCGATTGTTTTATCACCTTTATAGGCTTTTTTAACAAGTCTTACAGATTTTTGACGACCTACAGTTATTGGAATTACAACTCCGGGAAATAAGACAGTATTTCTGATTGGTAGCAATGGCAGTTCTAACTCTGCTCCATGAACATATGTGGTATCATCTTCCTCATCTCCAGGAATAATTGGAATCAATTGGTCTGATTCCATGTCTGCTATTTCACTCATGTGAAAAGTATGAATCGGCTTTTTTTCCTTCATTTCGCTCCTCTTCTGTATGCCTTAAGGCCTATTTCAAAATATTTTTGGTAATTTTAGTTACTTTAATAAATGGTAGAAAGAAATTATTAAAAATTTAGCAAAAAGAGTTGCATATTTAGCAAAATCTTAATCCGATTTAAAATTAATAAAATCACAAGTTATAAATTGCTTTAAAAAAACAATAGGTATGCCACTGTAATTTGTCAGTGTTTTTTAGATTTATTATTTTTCTGGCAATTTATACTTTAATATTAACAAATAGCCAAACAATCCTTTTTAAATTTATTTATTACTGTGTAATAATGCTGAAATACTTGATTAATTTTATTTTTTTTACTCTGACAAGTTTTCAGGCATATTAATGCAGGTTTGAGTACACGGAAATTTTTTAAAATTGGAATTAAAAAAATTGAAGTATGTTTTTTTTATAGTTTCCAGATTTTTAGCATCTGTTGACGAATATACTCAGACTATAAAGCGTTTAGGATATGGTTTTATTTGTCGAACAAAGTATTATCAAGTTGGGGAATTTTATTCATAAATATGTCTTTCTTATTCTATTGAGCCTATCTATGAGCACATTGGTGTACTCACAGAAGAAACTCAATTCTAAAAAAGATCCTGAAGTTAAAGAGAAGACCTTACGTGTACAGAAATTTATACCTACTGATACCTCTTCTGTTTTTGAACTACCTAAAATTGATTTTAAAAATATCAATTTAGTAGAAGATTATTATAAACCTGCCAAACTGGCAGAAATTGAGCGATTAAAGCGTAATAAGCAGTGGGATGAGTTCATGCTTAAGTTATATGATTATGTGAGCAATTTTGGGATTAAGAATTTTATCTACGACTTAGATAAAGTTTGGATGTTGGCAAGGGTAGCAGAAGCGCAAGGTCAGATGGAGCTTACCAAAGAATTGTATAGAGTTTTAATTAAACATTACAGAGGAGATTTACAGCAAGCCCTTCACTATTACGACTCAATAGCCCATTACGATAAAACACTTTATGCAGATATTGAAGATTATTATCGTCTAATTGAAAAGCGTAAGCAAATCGATACTTTAATGCCTCCCAAAGATATTATGCTTGAAATGGGAGATGGCGTAAATTCTCCTTATGATGATTATGGTTTAACTATTTCTGGTGAGCATGACGATCTAATTATTTTTACTTCTAGCCGAAATGTAGATACAACCAAGTATAAACTTGATATCGGTAATGTTAGACAAAACGAAGATATTTATATTTCTAAAAAAGACATCGAATTTGATGAATGGGGTAAAGCAGAACCTTTTAAAGCACTCAACTCAGCAGATAACGAAGGTTCTCCATGCATGAGCCGAGATGGAAGACATATTGTATTTGCAAGGTGTAATAGTGAAGATGGTTTAGGTGATTGCGATTTGTATATTACCAATTTAGAGAATGATAGTGTTTGGAGTGAACCGAAAAATTTGGGTGCAAATGTGAATAGTTATGCATGGGATTCGCATCCTGCATTTTCTATTAGCGGAGATACCTTGTTTTTTTCTTCGAGTAGAAGAGGTGGCTTTGGTGGTACTGATATTTATTATTCAATAAAAGATCTAAAAACAGGAAGTTGGGGAAAAGCCCAAAATATAGGTCCTGTAATTAACACGAGAGATAGTGAAGTAAGTCCATATCCACATCCTAAATATAATGTGTTGTATTTTTCTTCAAATGGGCACATGTTGAATTTTGGAGATTTTGACATATTTAAAACATACAGAGTAGAAAATAGCTGGACTGAGCCTTACAATGTAGGCCCTCTAGTAAATGGAGAGGGAAATGAGTTTTATTTTACGATCGATTCTGAATCGAAATGGTTGTTTTATGCGAAGTCTGTAGGTCCAGAAGAGGAGAACTTAGATTTGCAATCTTTCCCATTACCGATGGATGCAAAGCCAAATAGTGTAGTGAAGTTTAGGGGAAGAATTATTGAACCTACCACCGGGGAAGTTTTCCAAGGAGTAGTTACGGTAATTGATATGGACGAAGGTGATGAAGTCGCACCTCGTAAAACTTATGCTGATGGCTCTTTTGAATTTGAGTTGATTGATAAGCGGAATTATTTAATTATTGTAGAAGGTGATAACTTCTTTGATATTGAGCAGGTATTCTATTTAGAAGGAGATACAACAATGGATATAGAAGCAAAAGATGCATCTAGTACTATTTCTTTTGAGTCGATAGATTTTGAAAAAGGAAGCTCTACTTTGCAACCCATAATGGAAAATAATCTCCATTTAATCATTGATTTTCTTTCAGATCATCCAAATTTCAATTTAAAAATTGTTGGGCATACAGATTCAGATGGCAATCCAGAAGATAATTTTAATCTTTCATTAAAAAGAGCTAAAGTTATTAGGGACTATATTATATCTTATGGCTTATTTGATAATGATAGGGTAGAAGCCTACGGTTTAGGTAGTAGCCAGCCTTTAATTGAAAACGAGATTACAGAAGAAGATAAAAAGAAGAATAGACGTGTAGAGTTTAATCTCTATCATGCAAACCCAAAAGATTCTAAAACAGAATAAAAAAATATTTTCGATTTTTTACTTAATTAATTTATGCGGGAAGCTGCTTTTGTAAAAAAGAATAAAGATAAATGGCAGCAGTTTGAAAAACTACTTACCAGTGCCGAAAGAAACGATCCAGATAAAGTATCTAATTTATATATACAGATAACTGATGATCTTGCCTACGCAAGAACTTTTTATCCTCAAAGCCAGACTACATCTTATCTCAATCATTTGGCAATGAAGGTGCATCAGTCTATTTACAAGAACAAGAAAGTTAAGTCTAATAGGTTTCTTACCTTCTGGATGTATGAGTTGCCTTTGTTATTTTGGGAATCTAGAAAGCAGTTTTTGTACTCTTTCTTAATTTTTATGGCTGCGGTGCTCATTGGAGCTTTATCTTCAGCTTATGACGAAAACTTTCCAAGACTGATTTTAGGTGATTACTATGTCAACATGACTATTGAGAATATTGGCAAAAATGATCCGATGGCTGTTTACAAAAGTCAAGGCCAGTTAGATATGTTTTTGGGAATTACAATTAATAATGTGAGAGTCTCTTTTCTTGTATTTGTATTCGGCATCTTTTTCTCATTTGGCTCTGGTTATTTGTTGTTTACTAATGGTATAATGTTAGGCAGTTTCCAATATTTCTTCTATAAATATGGGCTCTTATTCGAGTCTGTCTTGAGTATTTGGATTCATGGTACTATAGAGATTTCTTCTATTATAATTGCTGGCGGTAGTGGTATGGTATTGGGCAATAGTTTGCTCTTTCCGGGTACTTACCCAAGAATCTATGCTTTAAAGAAAGGAGCAAAACGAGGTGTTAAAATTATAGTAGGTTTAGTACCTTTATTTATTATAGCTGGTTTTTTAGAAGGTTTTGTTACTCGTTTAACAGAATCACCAACCATAGTTAAATTAGGTATAATATCAATTTCAGCTGCGTTTGTAATATTCTATTTTGTATTTTATCCTCGACAACTAGCTAAAAAAGTAATAAATTTCGATAATGTATAATTCAAAAATAACCCTTAGAAAAGTTAGAGATTTCGGAACAAATGTTTCAGTTTCGATAGATTTCATTAAGGAAAACTTCAGCTCTTTTATTAAGTCTTTGGCTTTTATTGCAGGCCCTTTTATTCTTATATCTTCTATACTGAGTGGTATTTTTATGTCAGAATTCATGGGGATGATTATGAATCAGAGTGCTTATGCTGGAGGTGGAACAGATCCATTTTCTACAATATTCTCTGATAAGTTTTCGACTTACATGTTAAATGGAGTGTTGATTCAATTTATTGGATTGATAGCTGTAATCGCAGTTACCTATCGATATTTATTGCTTTATCCAGAGCATGGGAATAACATTAGTTTTGAGCTTGTATGGAAAAACGTAAAAAAAGATTTCATTCCAGTAGCGCTAGGACAGATATTATCAATTTTGATTATTGGTACATGTTTATTGGTCTTGTTTGGACTAGTTGCAGCAATTGGCTTTTTTAATGGTGGTTGGTTTATTGGCATGATGGCATTTTTTGCATTCATATACCTAATAATTCCTTGTTCATTAATATTTATCATTCAATTAGCAGAGAAAGTAAATCCATTAATTGCCATACAAAGAGCTTTCTCGCTTATTAGAGGTAATTGGTTATCTACTTTTGGTATTCTAATGGTGAGCTCGATCATTATGTATTTGATTAATATCATTTTTTATATACCGATGTATATAGTAAATTTTGTTACAACCATAAATACACTCGATCCAACTTCTACTGTAAATAGTGAATATATGCAGTTAATGACTTTAACCACAACTGTTTTAGGTTCTGTTGGTCTTTTCTTCGCATTACCAGTTTTCTATTTAAGTCTTGGTTTTCAATATTTTAGTATAGTGGAGAAAAAAGAGCATATAGGTTTGATTGAACGAATAGAATTAATTGGCACAAAAGAAGATGATTACTATTTATGAGACTTAAACTTCAATTATTCTTAGTATTTAACATTTTTCTTTTAAGCCTTGTACCAAATACAAGTTTTGCACAAAATGATTCAATTCCTGAAGAACCTGCTTATATAAAGAGAAGTTTTGATGCTGAAAAGCTAGAAGAACTGGCTAGTGATGATGCTTTTGATTATAATAGAAAAGATATACAGAGAAGTTACAGCATTTGGGAGTTAATCGGAATGTGGATTACCGAACAAATCAGCAATTTCTTTAATATGATGGGTGAAAATGGAGAGGTTACCAAAAATGTTTTATATGTAATTTCTGGTTTAGTCATGATTTACCTCTTTTCTAAACTTTTAGATATAGATTCTAGAGGTATCTTTTTCAAAGGAAGTGAGGCTAAGAGTGATAAGAAAGGCTTTTTTACCGAAAATATCCACGAGATAGATTTTAATAAGGCATTAGAAGAAGCCATAAAAGCCGAAGAATATAAAACTGCGGTTAGAATTTTATATTTGGCATTACTAAAATCTTTAGATACGAGAGAATTTATTAAATGGAAATCTCATAAAACTAATCACGATTATGAAGCGGAGATTGAAGATGAAACTATCAAGAAAGACTTCGAATCATTAACCAGATATTTTGAATATATCTGCTATGGAGATTTTACTTTAGACAAGAAAAACTTCGATAAAGCCAAAGAGATTTATGAGCATTTAAATCAACAAATCCAGAAGAAAGTATTGGCTTGAGTTTGAAAGGAATTAATGATGAAAATATAAAAGTCCTCCAATTTTGGAGGACTTTCTTTTTTACTTAATAGTGCTTACCAATTCCTTTTGGTGTTGCTGAAAAGCTTTTTTTCCTTCTTCTAGATAATCTATAAATAATTCAGTATCTGGTTGGTAACCTATTGGTGGTTTTACCAATACCTCTTCATCATTACTTAGCAATACATAAAATGGCTGAGCATTATTATTAAATCTAGAAATCTGTAAATCTGCATTTACTTGCCCAATTGTTTTCTTTACTTTTCCGTCTGCCTCAGAAGTTACCCAGTCTTGTTCAGGTAATGTGGTTCTGTCATCCACATAGAGAGAAATGATTACATAATCGTTATTAAGTCTTTCTAAAACTGGCGTTTCACCCCAAACAAAATCCTCCATTTTTCTACAGTTCACACAAGCGTGGCCGGTAAAGTCTAGTAAAACTGGTTTGTTAAGTTTTTTTGCTACTTCCATACCTTGCTCATAATCGAAATAACCTGTAAGCCCATGTGGCATTTCAAACTTATCTGCATGTTTAATTTCTTCAACGGGTGCATTTGTATGTGCGAAGTTGCTTTCACTCGATGTCGTAAGTTTTGTTAAATCAAAATCATGTGTAGTTCTTGGAGGAAGATAGCCAGAAAGTGCTTTTAGTGGTGCTCCAAACATACCAGGAACCAAATAGATTACGAAAGCAAAGCTTGCTACACCAAGCAGTAAACGCTGTACAGAAACAGTTTCTACTTTGCTATCGTGTGGTAATCTAATGTAACCAAGGAAATACAAGCCCATACATAGTGCAATTGCAATCCAAATGGCGATGTATACTTCTCTATCTAGAATTCCCCAGTGGTAAACTTGATCTGCCATGCTTAAGAATTTGAAGGCTAAGGCAAGCTCTATAAATCCCATAGTAACTTTTACAGAATTTAACCATCCGCCAGATTTTGGCATTTTTTGCATCAAAGAAGGGAAAAATGCGAATACTGAAAATGGTAAAGCAAAAGCTAGAGAGAAGGCAAACATACCAGCTACTGGTTTTAAAATTTCTCCACCAGCAGAAGCTACCAAGATACTACCAACGATTGGTCCAGTACATGAGAATGAAACTAGAACTAAAGTGAGCGCCATAAAGAAAGGCCCTAAGAAACCTCCTTTATCGGCTTGTTTATCTACATTGTTAACTAATTTACTTGGCAATATGATCTCGAACATTCCGAAGAATGAGAGCGCAAAGAATAAAAATACACCAAAGAAAATGAGGTTTGGAAACCAGTGTGTACTTAATACATTACCAATGGTAGCGCCAAATAGCAATGCTAATACAACTCCAACAATGGTGTAAATTAAGATGATGGATATACCGTAAATGATGGCTGAGCCTTTTCCAGTTCTATGTGTAAAAAATGAAACTGTCATCGGAATCATTGGAAATACACAAGGAGTTAGAATAGCTGCAAGTCCACCTAAAAAGGCAGCTAACATAAACATAATTAGAGAACCTTCTTCGTCACTATTTACTACACTTAAGTTCTCACTTTTTGCTTTTTTAGTATCAGCTTCTTTTTTAACAATTTCCTGTGTCTCCGTTTTAGCAAAAGTTTCTTCTGGCTTAGATTCTATTACTTGCTCATCTGCTTTTTCTTCCTCTATATTTTTAACAGTTTCTGATTCTTTTGCAATTGCTTTTGTGTCTTCTTTCTCAACTGTTTTTTGTGCAACTTCAGTAGTTTTTGCAGGATTAACTTTTAAGTTGTTAAAAGTAAAATCTTTGGTAAACAAGATACATTTTCCGTCTATATCGCTACATGTTTGCCCTTCGATTGAAACTTTTACATCAAAGTCTTTAGATAATACTTTTACTTTCTGAACAAATTCTCCTTTTTTAGTAAAGTAGGTGTATTCTCCATCCCAAATTAATGAATCGTATTTCCTTTTAGGGTGGATCGGTTTGATGTCTCCTAAAAGCTCATAAGAACTGTTTTTCTCGAATTTAAACTCTGTTATCATCGGGCCTAAATCCGGATCAAAGTCTGAAGAATACAAGTACCAGTCCTTATCAATATCAGCTTCAAATATTAGATCGATTTCTTCGCCAACAGATACTTCTTGTTTAGAAGTTTTCTTTTTCCAGCTTACATGATTCTCAATTTGTGCAAAAATCGAGAATGCTATGAATGTTAGTATGAAGGTAAATAATGTCTTTTTCATGTGAATTTTAATTATTATCACAACAGGTATTACTGATGCTCAGCTATTAAACTAAGTGTGACTTTAATGGGTTCAAATATCGGTAATATCAAACAAAATTTTGAACATGCTTTCAGATTGTATAAAATAATTCTCTCAGAATAAGCCAAAATTATCAGTTAAAGTATCTGCTTTATGTGATATTTGTTACTCAAAGATGCACTTTGCTAAATATGAATGAAACAAATTTTTCTGATCCTACTATTTTTCTTGCTACCACTTTCTTTACATTTCTCGCGATTTTCTTCAGGTATGTGATACTAGCGGGAATTCTAGACTTAGTTTTTTATGTATTTTTAAAAGATAAGTTTGCTATTAAAAAAATCTCGACAAAACCACGAGGGAAAAAGATATTAGTTAAGGAGCTAGTTTGGTCTGGAATAACATCTTTAATTTTTGCATTTACAGGTGTAATAATGTTGATACTTTGGCAAAATGGGTATACTAAAGTCTATATTGATTTGGATGCATACCCATGGTGGAATTACCCTTTAAGTATCTGTTTTTTTCTACTCATTCATGAAACATATTATTATTGGTTACATAGATGGATGCACAAACCTGCTGTATTTAAACTTGTACATAAAGCACATCATGAAAGTATTACTCCATCACCTTGGTCAGCATTTTCATTTCACCCTTTAGAAGGTTTATTACAAGCATTTGTACTGCCTCTTTTTTTACTAATATACCCAATGCATTATTCTGCTATTGTGTTGCTGCTAGTTTTAATGACAGTTTCAAGCTTTATCAATCATTTAAACATAGAGATTTATCCGAGTGGTTTTGAGAAAAATATAATAGGAAAGTGGTTAATAGGGGCTACTCACCACACTTTGCATCATACCAAATTTACTGCAAATTATGGTTTGTACTTTACCTTTTGGGATAAATGGATGCATACAGAAAGTGCTGAATATCAAGCTGTTTTAGAGCGATTTAAAAAAAGTAAGTTGAAATAAATTTGATATTATCTTCTAGGAATAATCATAAGTTTTCTTAAAAATTACACTGCATTAATTCGTGCCAAAATGCTGATAATCTGAGGTTTACAATAGCGTTTTTTGGGTATGAAAAAACTAATACTAACAACCTGTTATACTCTCGCTATTTCTCTAGGAGTTTATTTATTTGCTTACAAGCAAGGCCAAATTGATATGATGCAATCTCGCTCTGCAATTTTCAATATTTGTGAGGATGATTGTTATTTAGAAATGTCTGTTCGTAAGGTAATTCAATATAGATTGCCAGAACCAATCAATTTTCAATTAGTAGATTTTATCACTTACTGCAAGCAACAATTGAAAGAAAAACCAGAAGAGTTACAAGCTTCTGTGAGGAAGTAAATTTAAGTTTTACTACTAAAAGGAACATCGGGTTTAACCTTACCTGCTTTTACATCAGCTAAAAACTGAACTTCATCTTTAATAAATTTATAAGCGGGAGAATTTCTAAAGTAATTATCTATGTTATTTTCAGTTGCTTCAAATGCAATAAGGTTTGAACCAAGTAGTAAAAAATCAAAATGGTTAGCTATCATAAGAATATTTAAAACAAGATCTTTAGATTCTTTAATAGAAATATCTACACCGAATTGGAAGTAAGTAATAATATTAGATCGCTTATCAAATTCAATCGAAAAATAATTTTTATCTAGATAACCATTAAATATCTTATTATCACTAACTATAGTTTTTAGGGAAATTGGACTTAAATATGGTTTTACTTTTTCAACTTTAAGAGGACTATTTAACCATAAATCCGTTATTTTTTCTCTACAGTTAAATGAATCACTTTTAAAAAATTCTAAAGTATTATATTTCCCATAATATATTGAATAGAAAGATTTTTTAGGAATATATTCAATATAAGATTGTAGCAATGAATCCATTTTATTTCTAATCTTTTTTTCTCTTCTTTTTATCCCAATAAATATATAGTCCAAAAATGATGAGGCTAACTAGAGAGCCCCAGAATAGGCCAGTTTTAAGTGAGTCTGTACTCTTGCCCATAATAGCAATTAAAATGGTGAGAGGAGTAATTCCTAATAGTGTTGCTCCGATAAATTTCCCATAACTCATCTTAAGTATTCCCGCTACAAAACTAATGGCATCGTTAGATAAGAATGGATTAATTCTGGTAATTACGACTGCCCAAAAACCATAGTCTTCTATAAATTGAGCGGTTTTCTTTTTGGACTTTTTACCTATAAGC
>PBYL01000345.1 GCA_002729595.1 Thalassovita sp.
AAAAGTTTTTTCTCTACTTTGTAAAGTATATCCTTTTCAACCAGATGTTCCATTAAGGCATATCTCAATCCAGGGATTTTTTCGCAAAGTTCATTTAGCCAGTATTGTAGGTTTTCAGGTGAGTTACTTTTTGTAATTACTTCAAACGCTTGTCTTAATATGCTATCTTGAGGCTTTTCTTCACTAACAACTACTAGTACTTTGTCTTTTAAAATTACTTTGTTTTCAAAAGTAAGGTCAAATAGTAAAGCTCCAGCTAAACAATAATCAATAGAGAAGTCTGATGATGTAATCAGTTTTCCTCTTCTGTCATCCAGAGCGATTAGTAGTAGTTCTTCAGCAAGCGTGAGATTCATATCAAATCGTATAAATTCTTTATAATAGGCTAATTTTAATAATTAATGTAACGCAGTTTATTTGTTTTGATTTTAGCTTTTCGATAAATAAATATTCCAAAATTTATTTTAGCTGTAAATATTTATTTAAAAATTACTAGATAGATAGTTTAGTACTTAAATGAATAAAAAGAGTGGAGCTTTTGTTATATTAAGGCAGTGAAAAAATGATTGATTTTGGACGAAAGAGCTAGAAAATGAAAGATGAAGACGCCGATCAAATAGCAGATATAAAAGCTCCATCGCTTTGGTTGTTGATGTTGGAAAGCAGAGCAGTTTTTGGACTCACCGGATTTATTTTATCATATCCCTTATTAAAATTTGCCGCCGAAGGAGATGGACACCCTGTTTTAGTTTTACCAGGATTAATGACCTCTGACTTTTCTACAGGTCCATTGAGGTTCTTTCTCAAAGGTCAAAATTTTTCTCCGCATCGTTGGAGATTGGGAACAAACCTTGGCAATCCAGAAGATTTAATTAAGGTAAAAGAAAGGGTAATTGAGTTGCACAAGCGCTATAAAAAAAAGGTAAGTATAGTTGGTTGGAGTTTGGGTGGAGTTTACGCTAGAGCTGTTTCACACGAGATTCCAGAGCATATTAGAATGGTTATTACTTTGGGTTCTCCTTATAAAGGTTTGATGCAACCAAGCCATGCCAAATGGTTTTATGATTTGGTAAAAGGAAAAGATGCCGACCGTATTGATCCCCATTTAATTGAAAAGCTCAAGTGCGTGCCACCTGTGCCATTTACTTCAATTTATAGTAAATATGATGGAGTAGTTTCTTGGCAATATTGTATGGAAGAAGAAAAATGTGATAATATTGAAAATATTGAGGTGTATGCCAGCCATTTTGGAATGGCTTTAAACCCAAGTGTAATGGCTTGTATCGCAGATAGATTAGCCCAAAAAGAAGGGGAGTGGAAAGCTTTTGAAAGTTCCGGTTCCCTTCCTTTTGTCTATCCTATATAAGTTTGATTAATCTTCTCTTTCGTAAAAATAAAGTACAGCTTCAATGTTATTTGCTTCTTCACTAACTGTATAGAATCCTGTTCCATCTGTAGTAAATGCGATAGCTTCTCCCTGTGGTTCAACAAGATAAGGGATTTCTGTAGCTGTTTTTGCTAATGCATCTGCAATGCTTTCACCTGAGGTTCTTTTCCAATAATAAATCTTAGAGTAGTTCTTAATTAGAATCTCACTGCCATCGCTAGAGATATCTCCTGCAGTAGCCAATGTGAAAGGAAGCGTGCCCACTTTATCTAAAGTAATTGTATCTGAAGTTGATTGAGGGTAACTAGCCACATAGATATTAATTTCTGGGCTTTCTCTCTTAGAAACGATATAAAGGTCTTTGGTAACCGGATCAATCATGAGTGTTTCCGCATCTCTTGAACCATCTGGATATACATAAGTAATGGTCTCTATATTAGTAATTGTATCTGTCAAAGGAAATTGGCTTTCCTCGGGATTTGGCTCAACAAAGCGAAACACATTTCTAGTCTCATATTGCGCTAGATTATCACCAATTTGACCAACATATAAATAGTTGGTGCCTTCTTCTGGCCCGGGGCCAAGTGTTATATCTTCCCAGTCTATGTTAGATACTCCATCTAGCCAATAAGTAGCTTTTAGTTCTCCTGTTTTATCTACAAGAAAAATTCGGTTTTCTGCTCCTGCACCACCATCGTTGTTTATCCAAAAACAGTCTGAATGGCTTCTACTATTTACTAAGCCTGAAGCTTCGGTTATTTCATCTGAAGATAGCTCTCCGGCTGAGGTTCCTGTTTTAAAGAGGGTTTCTGTAGGTGTTTCGCTATCATCGTCATCACCATTAGAAATGTCATCTTTACAAGAAAATGCCAATGTAGATAAAAGAGCTAGATTGAGGCAGAAATTATAAAATATAATCTTACTTAACTTGTTCATTCTGATAAATTAATAACTGGTAAGGCCAAAAATAAAATATATATTTAAAGAAAGACCACATTATTAATAATTTACTTCACGATTTGATTAAGTTGGCGTGTGATATGTTATTCAAGCTTATTTTCATAACCTTGATATTAGGTTTTGGAATACATCAGAAACTATCGGCATTTTGTTTTTTAGCTGATACAGATACAGTTGAAAAGAAAATGGAAAAGGGCTCTTTGGTTGCTTTACCAGTCGCCTTTTACTCACCAGAAACTAAGCTGGCATTTGGTGGTATTGCAATCAATATGTTTCAGCTAGACCCATTAGATACACTTACCCGAACAAGTAATGTAAGAACAGCTGCTATTTATACAACTAGAGGGCAGTTTATATTAAGTGTAGATCATAATATCTTCTTAAAGGATGAAAAATATCAGCTAAGAGGAAATGTCGCATTCTTAAAGTTTCCAGATAATTTTTATGGAATAGGAAATGATACCCAACTCGCAGACGAAGAAATCTTCAACAATAACATCTTTAATTTTACGAGTCGGTTAATGCGAAAGGTGAGCCCCGGAGTATTTATTGGTGGGGTTTACAATCTCTACACGATGTTTAATATTGAGACTGAGCCAGACTTTTTGCTTGAGACAAATGATGTTCCCGGCAAAGATGGTGTTAGGCTTTCAGGTTTTGGATTTCTGGCAAGTTTAGATCGAAGAGACAATGTATTAAATGCCAGTAGGGGATATTATGCTGAGTTTTCTTCTCGCTTTTATCAAACTTACTTTGGTAGTAATTTTCAGTTTCAGCAGTTTGAGTTTGACTTTAGAAAGTATTTTAACCTACATCAAAACCATGTAATTGCCACTCAGTTTAAGAGTGAAATTAAAGTCGGCGATGTTCCTTTTCAGCAAATGGCAATGATTGGTGGAGATAAGATTTTGAGAGGTTATTACAGAGGTCGATACCGCGAAAAGAATATGGTGGTTTTACAAGCTGAATACAGATTTCAGGTTTGTTCCAGATTCGGTTTAGCAGCTTTTGGAGGTTTGGGAGATGTAGGAGATAAATTATCAGATTTCGCAAAAGACGATTTTAAATATTCTTATGGTGGAGGTGCCCGCTTTACCATTAATAAGAAAGAAAGATTGAATATTAGAGTAGATTATGGTTTTGGTGATGGAGTGAGCAATTTTTACATCAATTTGGCTGAGGCTTTTTAGAAAGAATCCTTCAATTTTTCAAAGCCAATAATTTTTTTTAAAATTTTTCAGATTTTCTGTAACCGCTACAAAAGTGGAGATGTCAAAGTGGTAAGTTTTAATGAAATCAATTATTCCCCATGGAAGACATTATCGCAATTATCATGGTATTTGGTATACCATTATCAGCAATCTTTAGCTTTACCTATCTAAAAGCAAAAAGTATGAAAATGAAAGCGGGAACGCTGGAAGGTTCAGAAAGAAAAATTTTACTTGATTTACAAGAAGAAAACCTTGAGTTACGATCTAGGCTTGAGAACTTAGAATTAATCGTGAGTGACTCAGACTTGCTTAAACTCAAAGCATTTATGGAAGAGGAGAACCTGCGAGATCGTTCTCACAGGTTCAGACAAAGCTACTAATCTTGTTATTTGATTATTGCCAGTAACATTTCTTCGTCTTGATATTGAAAGCGATAAAGCTCTTCATAATTGAGGTTATCGCTGTATTTTACATCTAGTATCACCAAATCTCCAGGTTGAATATCTTCTGATACCTGTAGAATTCTATTGTTAAAAATCTGGAAATAGTAGATGGTTGTAAGCGAGATTTGTGTGTCTTTATACAGTTTTACCAAATTGTTTTGCGTGATTTCACTCATTGCTTGCGCATCATCTTTATCTACTCTTTGAGAAGAAAATGCGGCTCTGTATGGTATTACTGTAAAGTCGAATCCAATTCTGGCTAAGGCAATCATCATTACAAAGGCTAGCATAAAATGGATTTTCTTTTTGAAATGCCACCATGCTATAAATGCTCCCATTGCTGCAAGCAAAGTCATTTTAATAGGTAGGTTAGAAATAAATTCTCCTTGTGGTAAGAAAATAAGTACTACAAAAGTAAGAGGCAGCAAAATCGATAATACAGTCGCAATTATTTTTAATATCTTCTCAAAAAGTGGGTTTTTGTCTTCTGATTGAAAATAGAAATATGCTAAAATAAATACGATAAAAGGGAAGAACATGTAAGTATATCGCGATCTTGCTCCCGGTGAGATATAGTATAGTGGTAAATTAGCAATGAGAAAGAAGAAACTATATTTCACAAACTTGTTCTCTTTGACCTTTTTCATAAAATCTTTTCTTAAACAGAAAAGAACCAAAAGTCCTGCAGGCAGTACGTTTTTAAGAACTTCAAAAGGGAAAGAAATTAAATGTACAATTAGTTTGGTGTAGCTTTTTTCCAATACAGTTCGCTCACTAGAATCTTTCCACATGTTACTAATATAACCTTCTAAACCTGCTGGGTTTTGATTGATGTGTATGTAAAAGTATCCTCCCACAATTAGCAAGTAAATGGCTATTCCCAAGAAATGTTCTTTAGAAAAAAGTCTTTTTAGATCTTTATGGTAATACAACAAGATAAGTATAGTTAGACCAACAAAGGCTATTGCTGGTAGAGATTTAGTCAATGTTCCAATGGCTGCTAATGTATAGCCCACAGTAAACATCAAAAGATACTTTTCATCATCATAAAACTTAAAAAGTAGATATACCATTGAGGCGATGATGAATGAAAATACTAGGTCAATCTCGGCTCCAGTCACACTAAAATAGAATACAATATCCACACAAGAGAGCATGAGTAGTGCATTCCAGATTCCAAAGTTTGTATTTACATATCTTCTGCCAGCTAAGAAACCAATAAATGCCAAGCCAATAAAGGCTAATTGAGATAATAGTCTAGAAGTGAATTCACTCACCCCAAAAATGCTGTAAACTCCTGCTATGAGCCAGTTGTAAAATGCAGGTTTTTTGTAGTAAAATTCGCCTGCTACTGTTGGTGTAAACCACTGATGATGTTGTAGCATTTCCCAAGCTATCATCGCTCTGCGGGGTTCTTCGTGGTATAAAGGGTGGCTTCCCATATTTATAAATAGCCCACCGAGAATTAGTAGAAAAGCAAATATTATATATTGTTTTTGAAGTTGGATTTCTTCTCGCATTGATATTAAGCGGTTAATTAATCTGATTGGGCAAAGATATGTAAGGATTTCTACACAGTTTAAAGAATTTTATTTAGCATTATGAGAAGACAAAATATTTAATCAATAGACTGTAAAGAAATGAAGCTCAAATTACTCATATTTTCCTGCCTGATGATGTTTGCAGTATCATCAAATTTGAAAGCCCAGATAAAAATAAAACGAAATAAGCCAGAAAGAGAAGCATGGTTTTCTTCTTTGGGTTTTGGTATGTTTATTCATTGGAGTTTGGATGCACAGGTTGGTTCAGTAATCAGCCATTCTATGGTTGGAGCTTCAGAAGATTACATTGATTATTATATTAAAAACCTACCTACAACTTTTAATCCTCATAAATTTAATCCTGACGATTGGGCTTCATTAGCAAAATTAGCTGGAATGAAATATGTGGTTTTTACGGCAAAACATCATTCTGGTTTTTGTATGTATGATACTAAAACCACTGATTTTAGCATCATGAACACGCCTTTTGGAAAGGATGTTACCAAAGAAATTATAGAAGCTTTTAGGAAACAGGGTATAGCCATAGGTTTATATTTCTCTCCAGATGATTTCTATTTTATCCATAACCAAGGAATTCCTGTGAGTAGAAAAGATGAAAAGGTGTTGATTAGCAACAACAAGGAATTGATGGATTATGACAAAAAACAATTAAAAGAATTGCTAACTCAGTATGGTAAGATTGACATTTTGTTTATTGATGGGATGGATGAGCAAAGCAATTTGCTGGCAGTACATGCATGGGATATCGATCCAGATTTAGTAGTTACAAGGGGAGGGATGGAAACACCTGAGCAAAACTTACCTAATTCACCGATCCCCGGACCTTGGGAAGCTTGTTTTACTATGGGTACTCAATGGCAATATAAACCCACAAATGAAACCTACAAAAGTGGAACAGACATTATTAATATGTTAATTGAGATTAGAGCGAAAGGAGGTAATTTGTTGATGAATGTGGGCCCTGATCCTTACGGTGAAATTCCTCAAGAGCAAGATGATAGACTGAGGGAAGTAGCACTTTGGAACTTAATAAATCATGAAGCTTTGTATGGAGTAACTCCATTTGATATCATAAAAGAAAACAACTTCTGGTTTGTGAAATCTGAAGAAAACCCTTCTACAGTTTATGCTTTTCTTACGGATGAAACATTAAAACATGGAGAAAGAAAAGAGTTTTTAATTAAAAGTTTAAAAGGTAATGCCCAAACAAAAGTAAGTGTACTAGGTCATGCAGGTAAGATTGTAAACTACCAACCAGATAAAGACCCTACACCTTTTTGTGTTCCAACAGACAAAGGTTTATTAGTAAGTGTAATGCGTGCTCAAAGGATTTATAACAATTACCAATGGCCAAACCCGATTGTAATTAAAATCGAGAATGTGGCTTATAAAGAAGATAAATAGGAGGGTTTAAGCCTGTTTTATTGGTAGCTTAATAATAAAACGGGCTCCTTTTCCTGTTTCACTTTCGAGCTTAATTTCCCCATTGTGCTTTTGTATAATGCTATGGCTTATTGAGAGGCCAAGACCAGTTCCTTCACCAACTTGCTTGGTTGTGTAAAATGGCTCAAATATTCTTTCTTTAATATCTTCAGGAATACCATTACCATTATCTTCTATAATTATTTCTAGATAATCGTCATCAGATATATCCATAGATTTGTCTACCAGTACCATCGAGTGGGCAATGGTTTTGATTGAAATTTTGCCTATCTCGTTGTTTGGTCCATCTTTTATAGCATGAACAGCATTTACCAAAATATTCATAAATACCTGATTTAGCTGCCCAGGATAGCATTCAACTGGAGGCATATTTTCATCGTAGTCTTTAACTACTTCTATGCTAGTTTTTATCTGGTTTCTTAATAGTGTTAGGGTAGATTCGATTCCATCGTGAATATTGGCAGTTTTCAGTTCATCTTCGTCAAGTCTTGAGAATACTCTTAAACCTCTAACAATTTCAGCAGTTCTTTCAGCTCCTTCTCTTATATCGTTTAGCAGGTTATAAGCATCTTCTTTGTTTTCTTCAAAATCGAGATCATTTTTAAGACGTTTCATGTCTTCTAAGAATGAAACAATCTCATCGTAACTGTTTTCTGGAGTAATTTTATCATACTGGTCTAAAACTTCCATTAAGTCTTTCAATACCATCTGTAAAGTATCTGCCCCAGCATAAACAAAGTTGATAGGGTTGTTTATCTCATGCGCGATACCAGCAGTTAGCAAACCAACAGAAGCCATTTTTTCTGACTGAATTAACTGTACTTGAGCAGCTTTCAATTGTGCTAAAGTTTTATTCAGTTTTTCATTCAGGATTTCAAGTTCTTTGTTTTTAGATTTTAGGGCTTTATTCGCCAGCTCCATATCATAGTTGATTTTATAGAGTCTGTCATTTTTTTCATAAAGCTCCCAGTTCATTTCAACCAATTCTTTTGCTTGTATAGCTATTTCTTGCTGGTGTTCTCTAATCTTTTCTGTTCTTTCTTGTACTTTGCCTTCTAACTCATGGTTGATGTGCTCCAGCTCTTTGTTAAGCTGTGTTCTTTTCTTCTCACTATCTTGTAGTTGTTGAATCAACTTTTGTTGATCGATAATTCTTTGTTCATCATTTATTTTAAAGCGATAACCAAGGCCAAGTGAGAATAGAAGTATTTCGAGAATAATACCTAATTGTATAAAGCCAATTGCATTGCTTATTTCCCAATAGTAGAGTAAGTAAGTGGCTACCAATGCCATAATTTTTAATGACATGGTTCCAAAAATCAGATAGAGTGCAATGCTACTTCTGGTTTTTAGTAATACGATTAGTAATACACTAGAAAAAAGGACTACAATTAATAATGTATTAGTGCTAATTGATGCAACCAGATCATAGTTAAATGTAGTTGCAAGAATGCTCAATTCTAGTACAATAATGGCCGATCTTACTCTTATAACCCAGAGTAAAATCTTATCCCATAAAGGTATAAGTTGAGCCGTATCCATAAACTTTCTGATAAACTGAAAGAAGTAGACAGTGGCAACTCCAGTAAATACATAAATATAGGCATTGAGCTCAGGTATGTCTTGGGCAAAAGTGGTTAAAGCAAAACCGTAATGGTAAATAAAATAGAAGATGGTACTTGCAATGTACATTGCATAGTAGATGTAGGCTTTGTCTTTACTGAAAAAATAGAGAAAGAAATTGTAAAGAACCATTATAGAAATCACTCCCAAAAACACTCCTTGGAATATATTTCGAGATTCTATACTTCTATGAAAACTATTGTTAGATTCTAATGAGATTTGAAATCTTGGTGTTCTGTTATCTTTATTTTTAATACGAAAGTATACATCTATATAAGTACCAGCAGAGATTTCGAGGTTTACCTTATTGCTTCGCGAGTTCTTAATGTCTTTTTCATCATAAGGAACATACTCACCAGTTTTTTTATGAATGAGGTTCCCATCAATGTCTCTGTAGTATACATCCACATAGTTTGTACCTATTGAGGATGTGTTGAGGATGGTTTTTATCTTGTGCCTCTTAGGATTTACTAGCCTAATATAGCCCCATAATGCATAATCTGGATTTGCTTTTTGGTATTCAAAGAGCTGGTTATGGGGGATGAAGTTGTATTTATTATTAAGAATATCTTCAACCACAATCGAATTAGAGCTATCAACTAAGCAGTACAGATAGGTTTCTAAATGATTATAGTTGTCTTCCTCATTTTCAATAACAAAAGCTTCTACAACATTGAGATTCCCATTTGATGAAGCGTTTGCAAGAAAAATATTGAAAAATAATATATAAAAGAGTAACTTTTTTTTCATGAATTGTTACACATTAAAACATGATGTTACTCATTACTTCATATCGAATCTTTTATTATACTTTTTAGGAGCTAAAAAACATCATTCTATTACATGCACACTATTCGTAAGACGAATGTGTTTTTTTACAATCTAAAAGCTGTTTTAAGCATTATGAATGAGGGAAATATTACTTGTATTTTGTGGTATTCACAATTTTACTTAAATTAAAGTCCTTAAAATCAATCTAATTTTGCTAACGTCCAGATTAATATTAATTTTTTGCATTTGGCAAATTTGCTGTATTCAAATTGGTTTTGCTACCAATATTGAATCTACGCCTAATATAAAAATAGCTTATGAAGGATATAAGCCTAATGAAACAGAAGCATTAAAAATTAAAAATGCGATCACCTTTCTGCATCACTATTATAAAAATAAATTAGGCTTACAGTTTAGCAAAGACCTGAAAATTAAACTCAGGATTTTCGGTGATTATTATTCCTATAAAATATATCAACTCGGTTTTTCGCGAAGTACAACAGATGGTGCCTTTTACTCCTCAAAGTTTGATGAAGCAGTAGTTTGGAAGAGAAAAGATGCCGAAATTCTATTAAAAGACATTTGCCACGAAGTGAGTCACTTATTAGTGGGGAATCTTGTTGGAGATAAAAATCAAGCATTTAAAAAAAGACCCCTCTGGATTAATGAAGGTCTTTCTGAATATTTCGAGAATTTGGATATTGAATTTGAAAGTATAAAAGTGCAGCCTAATGTAGTAAAGCTAGAAAGATGTAGAGAATGGCTGTTAAAAAATGAGATGGTTCCTTTGTCAGATTATTTGGGTTTTAGTAATAAAGAGTGGAAAGAGAATGATGGTAAAGAGAATGTATATCAATCAAGAACTATAGGTTGGTCTTTAATGTATTTTATCTTCTCTAAACCTGAGGGGGCTGAAATTGTAGGTAAAATGTTGAAATACATGGTCGCAAATCAATACGATGAGAATAATGCATATAAAGCTGTGGAATTATTATATCCCGGTGGGGTAAAAGCCATCGAGCATGATTGGAAATTTTGGTTGCTGCAAAACTCAAATTTAGTAGCTCAGGAAGTTGAAAAAGATAACAACCTTTTTAACTCCCCGAATAAAGAAGCTAACATTTTACAATCTAGAGGACAGAAGTAAAATTAAACAGCTAAGCTTCTCTGTTGCTTCATCTTGAAAGTGTATAAGAAGTACAATCCTATAGTGAAGAAAAGAACAAGAAATAACGCACTGTTTCTCATATTTCCAGTTAGCTGTTCGATTGCTCCATAACTAAAAGTTCCTATTACAATTGAGGTTTTTTCGGTTACATCGTAAAAACTAAAATACGAAGCGGTATCGATTGTGTCTTCAGGAATTAATTTTGAATAAGTAGACCTCGAAAGCGATTGTATACCTCCCATTACTAATCCTACAAAAAAGGCTAGTATATAAAACTCATTATGTGTTTGGAGAATGTATGCATCTAAGCACGCAAAAATCCATACAATTACCATAACCATAAGAGAAAATCGGTTTCCCTTCCATTCAGATATTTTAGCAAACAAATAGGCTCCAGGTATTGCAACTAACTGAATTATTAAGATAGTTAAAATAAGATTGTCTGCGTTTAATGATAATGCTTTCTCGCCAAAAGTGGCGGCTAAAAGCATGACTGTTTGTACTCCGCTGTTGTAGAAGAAAAAAGCAATTAAATAGCGTTTGATTGAATTGTTTTTTTGTACTTGATAATAGACCTTTTTTAACTCATTAAATCCTTTCTTAAAGATATGATCTTTATTAATTTTTCTTTCATGTACATTACTTGGGAGAAAGTAGAAGGAAATTTGAGAAAATACGATCCACCAAATACCAACAGTGAGGAATGAAAATTTTGCAGGGAAAGTCTCAGATTCAATCCCAAACCATTCTGGTTTCATTAAAATTACCAAACTTGCTACTAATTGAAGCACACTTCCGATGTAGCCCATAGCAAAACCTTTGGCGCTTATTGTGTCAAATCTGTCTTCAGTGGCGATTTCAGGTAGAAAAGCATTGTAAAATACGAGAGAACCAGCCCAACCTAAGCTTGCCAACATACAGAATGTAATGCCCCATTCAATATTTTTTCCATTAAAAAAATACAATGCAATACATGAAAATGCGCCAATAAATGTGAACACTTTCATCATCGTTTTCTTCATTCCTCCATAGTCTGCTATACCAGAAAGAATAGGCGCAATAAGAACAATTACAAGAAATGAGAAAGATAAAGAGTAGGAATATAGAACAGTGTTTTCTATTTCAAAACCAAAAAAAGTGACAAGATCACCGTTAAAGGCACCTCTAGTCATTTGATTATAATAAACAGGGAAAATTGTAGAAGAAATGGTAAGCGTATAAACAGAATTGGCCCAATCGTATAAACACCATCCGTTTATTACTTTTTTTTGATTTTTTTTGAATGACATATTCTGGTTAATGTTAAAAATTTTATTTGAAGTAGTTTAAAAAATGCTAATTAACTAGCGATTGGGAGATAAATTAAGTTTATATGATTATTAAAAAAGTTATTTTGGCTTTTGCTATTAACTCGTTATCTTAACTTTTAAGTATTAGAACAATTATCTAATATAGTGATTTTCAGTTTATAAATATTAAGTTAAAATCACGTGAAAAGATAAAATAAAATGAACGCAGGAACACAATCCTGTAAATTTTGTTATACTTTTGTAATTTAGTATCAATCTAAATAAAATAAGGGAGTTCAATGAGTGCAGACAAAGATAACGCGATATTAGAAGAATTTACATCAAAGGAGTACGAGCATGGCTGGTCAGTAGACTTTGAGACTGATGAGGTGCCTAAAGGGTTGGATGAGTCAGTTATCAGAATGATCTCTGCTAAGAAAGAAGAGCCAGAGTGGATGTTGGAGTGGAGATTAAAGGCTTTTAAACTATGGCAAGGTATGAAGTCGCCTGAGTGGTCTAATGTAAAGTTTCCTGAAATAAACTATCAGGATATTGTTTACTATTCTGCTCCAAAACAAAAGATTACACCTAAGTCGCTAGAAGAAGTTGACCCTGAACTTCTCGCTACTTTCGAAAAACTTGGGATTTCTCTAAATGAGCAAAAAAGATTAACTGGAGTTGCTGTAGATGCTGTAATCGACAGTGTTTCAGTGGCAACGACTTTTAAAGAAACCCTGCATGAGCTTGGTATCATTTTCTGTTCATTTTCAGAAGCAGTAAAAGAACACCCTGAACTAATTAAGAAATATATTGGCTCTGTTGTGCCAGCAAATGATAACTACTTTTCTGCACTTAACTCAGCAGTTTTTAGTGATGGATCATTCTGCTACATTCCAAAAGGAGTGAGATGCCCAATGGAACTTTCTACATATTTTAGAATTAATGCAGCAAATACTGGTCAGTTTGAAAGAACGCTAATTGTTGCAGAAGAAGGTTCTTATGTAAGTTATTTGGAAGGCTGTACTGCTCCAATGAGAGATGAGAACCAGTTACACGCTGCTGTTGTAGAAATTTATGCTGCTAAAGATGCAGAGGTAAAATATTCTACAGTTCAAAACTGGTACCCTGGTGATGCAAATGGTAAAGGAGGTATTTATAACTTCGTTACAAAGAGAGGTTTGTGTTTTGGAGACAATTCTAAAATCTCTTGGACTCAGGTTGAAACAGGTTCCTCAATCACTTGGAAATACCCAAGTTGTGTTTTAAAAGGTGATAATTCTGTTGGTGAATTTTATTCAGTAGCTGTTACAAATAATTACCAACAAGCTGATACTGGCACTAAAATGATTCACATCGGAAAAAATACAAAAAGTCGTATTGTTTCTAAAGGTGTTTCTGCTGGTAAGAGTCAAAATAGCTACAGAGGTTTGGTAAAGATTATGAAACGTGCTGAAAATGCTAGAAACTTCTCGCAGTGTGATTCTCTTCTAATGGGAGATCAGTGTGGTGCACATACTTTCCCTTATATTGAGGTTGAAAATAAATCTGCAAAAGTTGAGCATGAGGCTACTACTTCTAAAATTGGTGAAGATCAAATCTTCTATTGTAACCAAAGAGGTATCGATACTGAAAAAGCTGTTGCATTAATTGTAAACGGATATGCTAAAGAAGTACTTAACCAACTTCCAATGGAGTTTGCTGTAGAAGCTCAAAAACTTCTAGCAATCAGTCTTGAAGGAAGTGTTGGATAAAATATAAATCAATACCTATAAAAAATCCCTTGTTGATGCATTTCGACAAGGGATTTTTTTATGATTATTTTTTAGTGATAAAGACACTGCAAATTTTAAATAACTGTAGTATAAAGTGCTCTCGCTAAAATAATTGATTAGCGCCTTTTTTCCTGTTTAGATGAATTGCTATATATGTAAGAGTGTTTTGTCTTATATTATGCTTTTATAATATGTTTTTTAGAAGGATGAAAAGCGAATATCCCTCTTAGAATTTCATCTGTTATTTAGAAAATAAAAAAACACACTTGATAGAAGTGTGCTCAATATCTTTATTTTGAAATAGTTTTTTGCTTAAGCTTCGCCAACAGTTCCACCAAAATTCATCGGAAATTTAGGAGCTTCCTGATTAGATTTAATTGGGCCAAAAGCAGCTTCGTATTTTTCGATATTGTCTTTTAGCGCTTCTAAAAGTCTTTTAGCGTGCTCAGGAGTAACAACTATTCTTGACTTAACTTTCGCTTTCGGTACACCGGGCATCAGTCTAATAAAATCAAGAACAAATTCGCTGTTAGAATGAGCGATCATTACCAGATTAGAGTAAATACCTTCTGCTACTTCCTCTGAAAGTTCAATATTTATTTGATTAGGGTTGTCCTTTTTTTCTTCTTTACTCATGATAATTATTGGTTTAAAATTCTAAGTTAATTAAAGTAATCGGCTAACAAAAAAAATTAATATAAATTCACTATTTCCAATTACTCTAACTATCTCAATGCCTAAAGATTATTCTACTAAGAGCAGATTACTGTCCCTAATGTAACCTTCTTTGTTGTTCCAGCTTATCTTGTACCAGATATCATCTTTGCCCAATATTTCAATTCTGTGGCCTTTTTCAAGCTTCTCAATCAAAGATGAACCAGCTGATGGGGCATCCATAAAAAGCGTGTTATTATCTGCAATTATACCTTTAGAGCTAGTCATGAAAAAGTTTCCTAGAAAAAAGAAAATAGCTACAAAAGCAGAAAGTATTAAAGCTGGGACTAATGCTTCTTTTCTTTTTGGTCTCTTACCAATAACTACAAAAAGGAAGATTAAAGAAACCGCGATAAAAAATGAAAAGATGTAAACATAGTACATCCTGAATAGAGCAGAGAAGTACTCGTTATCATCCATCTTATATCCATCTAATTCATGTTTTGAGGCGAGGTCAGCAATTTTATCAATCACAGATCTATCAGCATTTTCTAAAAAATATAAATTTAGATAGTAAAGAGTTTGGGTATAATCTCCTAAACCTTCTTTAATGAAGGCCATTTTTAAAAGCATTTGCGGAGTGAATTGATCGTAAATTTCAATCAGATTTTTATATTCCTCAAAGGATTCTGTGTATTTTCCAGAATTAAATAAACTATCACCAGAAGCTAAAAGGTCCTGTGGAGGCGCTCCAAGGGCGGTTTTTGTTAATGAGAAAAATAAAATTGAAAGAAAAATGAAATTTTTAACTTGAAATCTTTGCATTGAATTTAATTAATGTTAGTTTTGCAACCGCAAATATCGAAAAGGCAGACGATATTACAAATTAATTTTGATTCCGTAGCTCAGCTGGTAGAGCATCTCCCTTTTAAGGAGAGGGTCCTGGGTTCGAGCCCCAGCGGGATCACATAAGGCCTCAAGGATGCCCACGTGGTGAAATTGGTAGACACGCCATCTTGAGGGGGTGGTGGGCTTATGCCCGTGGAAGTTCGAATCTTCTCGTGGGCACACAATATTTGCGATTCCGTAGCTCAGCTGGTAGAGCATCTCCCTTTTAAGGAGAGGGTCCTGGGTTCGAGCCCCAGCGGGATCACTAAGAGCTTCAGTTTTCTGGAGCTCTTTTTTTATTCCTTTATCTTCGATTTTCTTAAAGTTTTAGTTCTAAAAAGTGGATTAAAATTAAGGGATAATTTGTTAAAAGCGATTCATAATTTTTAATAAATTATTTTTTCTTGTTTCCATGTCTAAAATTTAATCCTTCCTTTTCAACAAAAATTGATTTATTAGCATCCAATAAATTCTCTACTTTTAGATCCTAAAATCTTTTTTAACACATTTAGAGTGAGAATTGAAAAAGATGTTATGAGGAGGAAAAGAAAAATAAAAAGTGTAATTGACCCTCGGAATTGGGTTTCATTAGTAAAAGACTGAAGTAAAAATTTATACATTAGATCAAAATAGTCATGTATAAAGTATATACCAAAGCTATATAAGGCTAGTGACTCAAGAGTTTGTTTTATTCTAATATTAAGTTCGCTAGAATGTTCTTTTACAAAGTAGAGTAACAGGAAAATAATCGAGATTTTTTGGACAAAGATTGTCCTATTATTTTCCTGTAATACTGAAATAGAAAAAGAAACAATCCCAATTAGTAATAATATCCAAATATATTTCTTTAAAATTAGGAATGTTTGTTCTTTATATCTGCTGCAAAACATTCCTAATAAATATATTGGTAGAAAATGAATGAAATTTACAAGAATCTCATTCAGGTTTCCTCTTGTAAATATGAATGAGTTAATTATCAAAATTGGAAGTGCCCAATAAATCTTTTTATTTCTATCTAATGCTATTAAAAGTGGTGATATGCCATAAAATAAAATGAGCATAGGTACAAACCAAAATGGTCGTAAATGGCTTCCTGTAAAAATATAATATGGAATCTGTGTAAATACAGACCATGTTTCAAAATCAGGTTTTTGAAAGACTATAAAAGTAGGTGGTTTGTCAAAGAGTATCCTAAGTGCTATTATCGGGATGGAAATTATAAGATATGGTTTTAAAACATACTTATATTTTTTAATAATATAAGATTTAAAATCGAAGTTTTGAGAAAGATGTTGGAATAAAAAACCTGAGATAAAAACAAAAATGATGGTAGAATCATCAAGTAGGATTTTTAAAAAAAGTTGTGAATTTGTTAGTTTTTCTCCCCAATCTAGAGAAGCAAAAACATGGACAGCTACAATAAAAGAAATGGCTATTCCTCTTAGATAATTTATATAATTTAGAAATTTAACTTTCTCTTTTCCCTTTAAAGTGGGCATGAAACTCCAAATTTTTTAACTAAAAATTGTAATATATAAAAAAATATCTTCCATTTATCTCATTTTTGTTTATTGAATTTAATTAAATGCTAATAGTGTGATATAGTTTAATTATGTTGTTCTATTAATATTTTTTATAACTTTCCGGAGATTTCAGCAATTAAAATGACTTTACGTGAATAAAAATACCAATCCCTGGGCCTGGGTTTCTACTTTATACTATGCAGAAGGAATTCCTTACGTGTTGGTAATGACTGTTTCTGTCATTATGTATAAAAAACTAGAAGTTAGTAATTCTGATATTGCATTATATACCAGTGGTTTGTATTTGCCTTGGGTAATTAAGCCTTTGTGGAGCCCTTTCGTTGATGTAATCAAAACTAAAAGGTACTGGATTGTTGCTATGCAGTTATTGATTGGAGCTGCTTTAGCAGGTGTTGCTTTTACTATCCCTACAAACAACTTTTTAAAATACACGCTTGCATTCTTTTGGGTTTTAGCTTTTAGTTCTGCAACCCATGATATTGCCGCTGATGGTTTTTATATGCTTGGCTTAAAAAAACATCAACAAGCATTTTTTGTCGGTATTAGAAGTACATTTTATCGCTTGGCTATGATAACTGGTCAGGGATTATTAATCATCCTCGCTGGTTATCTTGAGAAGAGTTTAGGTATTGTAGAAGGCTGGTCAATAACTTTTATCGTTGTAGCTGTATTGATGGTGGCATTTGGTATTTATCATCAATTTTTACTTCCTCGACCAGAAGTTGAGAAGAAAGAAAATTATTCAGCAAATTCTATCCTTAAAGAGTTATTAAACACGATTGTTACTTTCTTTAAAAAAGACGGTATTATTTCTATGCTTTGCTTCCTCTTGTTTTTTAGGTTTGGTGAAGCGCAATTAGTTAAAATGGCATCTCCTTTCTTGTTAGATAAACCAGAAAAAGGAGGATTAGGATTGAGTACATCTGAAGTTGGTGTTGTGTACGGAACAATTGGAGTAATAGCCCTAGTGCTGGGTGGAATTTTAGGTGGAGTTGTAGTTTCAAAAAAAGGATTGAAATACTGGCTGTGGTGGATGGTTGCTTCTATTAATTTACCAAATGCCGTTTATATATTTCTTTCATTTGTAAAGCCAGATTCATTTTACATTATAAGTTCAGCAGTAGCTATTGAGCAGTTCGGTTATGGTTTTGGGTTCACAGCTTACATGTTATATATGATTTATATAGCAGAAGGGCCTTATAAAACTTCACATTTCGCACTTTGTACAGCTTTTATGGCTTTAGGTATGATGTTGCCGGGTTTATTTAGTGGTAAATTGCAAGAATTAATAGGTTACCAAAACTTCTTTATTTGGGTGGTAATTTGTGCAATTCCGGGCTTTATTGCTGCTTATTTTATTCCTCTCGATTCTGAGTTTGGTAAAAAAACTGATTAAAAAACATGAGTTCATATATTCCTTTTGGTAATGCAGGTGTGCAACAGCCGCCTTTTTATAATATGCCTGATTTTACTTGGGCAAATGCGAAACTAGCATCTTTAAGTCTGGAAGAAAAAATAGCTCAATTACTACATGTTGCGGCTTATTCTAATAGAGATCAACAGCATCTAGATTACTTATTACAATTAACAGAAGAGGAAAAGATAGGAGGGGTAATATATTTTCAAGGTGATCCACAAAAACAGTCAGAAATGACTAATAAGTTACAGAATGCTGCTGATATCCCTTTGTTTGTTTCGATCGATGGAGAGTGGGGGCTGGCCATGAGATTGAATGATACCATCGCATTTCCATACCAAATTGCCTTGGGAGCAATGGCTGATGAACACGAAGAGCTGATTTATGAGATGGGTAGAGAAATCGGGAAGCATTGCAGAGCTATCGGTATTCATATGAACTTTGCACCCACTATCGATATAAACAACAATCCTAAAAACCCGGTAATTGGATTCCGATCTTTTGGTGAATCGAAATACAAAGTGGCTGCCAAGGCATATGCTTATATGAAAGGGATGCAAGATGAAGGAGTATTGGCTTGTGGCAAACACTTTCCAGGACATGGTGATACTGACAGCGATTCTCACTTTACATTGCCATTAATTTCTCATTCTTTAGAGCACTTACAAGAAAATGAGTTTTATCCTTTTCAAGAGTTGCAGAAAAAGGGAGCTGCGGCCATGATGATTGCTCACTTAAATGTGCCTGCTTTAGAAAAACAAAAGGGTATTCCATCAACGCTTTCGCACTCAATAGTTACTGGTCAACTTAAACAAAGTTTAGGTTTCGATGGATTGATATTTACCGATGCGTTGGATATGAAAGGTGTTTCGGCACATTTTAAGCCCGGTGAGATTGAAACCAAAGCCTTATTGGCTGGTAATGATGTTTTGCTATTTACAGTAGATGTAAAGAAAGCAAAAGCAGGAATTTTAGAAGCTATTGAAAAGGGATTGATATCAGAGAAAGAAATTGATGAAAGATGTCTTAAGCTCTTAAAAGCAAAGCAATGGTTAGGTTTAGATAAGTTTAAGGCAATTGATAAATCTAAAATTGAAGCTCAACTTCATAATGAAGCAGCCATTACATTAAATCAACAATTGAGTGATAAATCAATTACCATTTATAAAAATGAATCTATCGCTCTTCCATTAAGCTCAGAAACTAAAGTAGCGGTATTGAGTATTAGTGGCGATCCTGATGCAGAAATTAAATTGGTGAAAGCTTTTGATGCCAATTTAGCACATCACTTCAGCGGAAAAGAAAAAGAAGATAAAAGTGATGAGTTAACACTTTTCCAAAAGCAATTGGGAGCACAGGATTCTGTTTCAAACATCAGATTAAATCATTTAAGTAATGAATCTGATCTAAACTCAGCGAAAGAAGAATTAAATGCTGCTGATGTAAAAGTGATTGCGTTTCACCTAACAGGCATGAAGACAAGTTCTGGCTTTGGAATAACTCCTCAAATTGAAGAAATAGTAAAAGCTTATAGTGATGATGCTAACTGCTTTTTTGTGATTTTTGGAAACATTTACGCACTCAACAAGCTCGAAGGCATAAAAGCGGCTAAAAATGTACTTTTATGTTATCAAGATAGTGTAGAGATGCAAAAAGCTGCAAGCAAAGTACTATTAGGAGAGATTACAGCAGAAGGAACATTGCCAGTTACACTTTAATTCGAATGTAAAATGAAACATCAGATAGCTGAGGGTTTAAAAAGAACGGCTGTAATTTGCCTGCTAAAGTGTGGTGACCAATTACTTTTGCTCAAAAGAAAAAATGAGCCAAATAAAGGATTGTATACACCAGTTGGAGGAAAGCTCGATCCTTTTGAAACCCCAGAAGCTGCTGCTGTTAGAGAGATTAGAGAAGAAACAGGTATAGTCGTAGATGAAGTTGCTTATTGTGGAATGCTCATCGAAACGTCTCCTACCAAATACAATTGGACAAGTTTTGTCTACTTATCAGAAATCGATTATTGTGAACCACCAACTTGTAATGAAGGTGAGTTGAGTTGGATTGCACAAGATAAACTAGATACAATTGAGACACCAGAAACTGATTTGTATATATATCATGCAATTCTGAAGCATACCAAGTTCAACCTGTTTGCAGAATACAATCAGGATTTAAAAATGATCAGTTTGTATGAAGCCTTAGAAAACAAGGTATTAATGTAGAAGCCTTAAGTTTAAAAGTATAGTTATAGCATAGGCTAATCTTCGAGTTCTTTTACTGTTTCCTTTATTTTTTGATAACCAGGATCGAAGAGTTTACAGGCTTTTAAATAGTAAAACAACATTTCTTCTAAGGCAGTCTTATCAAATCGCTGAGAGACTTTAATTGCGTCTTCATCAAAGAAAATATCTTTTAAATAGCTGCCAATCCATAAAATAGTTGTTGTATTCGCCTGTCTTACGGCTAATAACTGGTGGAGAATTTCATAAGCTTTTGAAAACTGTTTGTTTTTGATCAATTGTCTGATGAAAGATTTTGTGTAATTAATTGTATCTGTATTATGTTCTCCGTCTGATATGTCAAAAAGTGCTTTGTCGAGTTTTTTCTGATCGATTTCAAATGAATATCTCTGTTGAGTTTCCATATTTGTTGTAAATATTTAATCTGTGTTTATTGCTCCGAGTTTATGCAATTCCGGTTTTCGAAATTGTTTAACTGTTAGTGTAACAATTATTGTAGGTATATGATTTCTTACCTAACAAGTTTTTGTTTAAGCTAGCTGTTTACAAAAAAGTCGTATAAAAAATTAAAGCCAATTGTTAAGGAATTGGAGTTGGCTTATGTTTCTGGCAAAAGATCTTTATCCCTAATTTAATAATAAATCAAATAGAAATAAAAAAGCCTTCCAGTGAATTTGAAAGGCTTGAAGGTAGATGAATTAGAATTTTTTTAATATTTATTAGTTTAATGCAGTTTTAATCGCTTCTACATTTTTTTTCGTGTTTCCAATAAATATTTCATTGTTGATAATAAATACAGGTCTTTTTAAGAATGTGTATTCTTCTAAAATATATTTCTTATACTCTGACTCACTCAGCGTCTTTTCTTTTAAATTAAGTGCTGTGTATTTTCTAGACTTACGGCTAAACAAAGCTTCGTAACTACCAGCCAGTTTTTCCATTTCTTCTATTTGAGCTTCGGTTATTTTCTCAGTTTTAATATCTTGTGTCTCAAAACTATCATCAACACCCACCTCTGCCATTATTTTTTTGCACGTATTACAGGTTGATAAATAGTATACTTTTTTGTTTGCCATTTTTATTAATTTTTATCTTTC
>PBYL01000346.1 GCA_002729595.1 Thalassovita sp.
ATTGCAAATTTATGATTAAAGTATTTATTGTCGACGACCATCAAATGGTTATAGAAGGGTTAAAGCTCTTGTTACAAGACGAGGAGCAAATCTCTGTTGTTGGTAATGCGATGTGTGCAGAACAGGCAGAAGAAGGCATTGAGCAATCGAACCCTGATGTGGTGATATTAGACATTAATATGCCGGGAATAAATGGTATTGAAGCTTGCAAAAAGTTTATTAAAAAGTGGCCAGAGCTAAAAGTACTTGCTTTAACCATGCATAAAGAAAGTAGCTTAATTAAAATGATGTTGGGTAATGGTGCCAAAGGTTATATTCTTAAAAATGCTGGTAAAGATGAATTAACCCAAGCCATCCATACAGTAAGCAGTGGCAAAATGTATTTGGATGACCTAACCAACGAGATTGTAATTAAAGCAATGGCACAGGGGAATAAGGTTGAAAAATCTAATGGCTTATTTCCTAAACTTTCGCGTAGAGAGAAAGAAGTGCTAAAGCTTATTTTAGATGAATGCACCACCCAAGAAATTGCCGACAAACTCTTTATTAGTTTTGGAACCGTAGAAACCCATCGAAGAAATATGCTTATTAAAACGGGCACACGTAATACAGCAGGTTTGGTAAAAATTGCGATGGAGTTTGAATTGTATAAGTAGTTTTTAATCCCTCAATACCTCATTAGTAAAAGGCATAAGCACCATCCAAATAACTTATTTACTGCTTATGTTTTTCTGGTTGCTTATCGTGGCTCAATTGGATAATTTATATTGAATTATAATTACTCCTGCCATGATAAAAAACTATTTACTTATCTCTATTAGAAATCTGTTAAGGCATAAATCATTTTCAGCGATTAATGTGTTGGGTTTAGCCACTGGTTTGGCTTGTTGCCTATTAATTTTACAGTATGTGCATTATGAGTTGTCTTATGATAAATTCAACGAAAAAGTTGATCGCATTTACCGCGTTCGCTACGACAACTGGCAAAACGGTAGAAAAACCTTTGAATGCGCTGCGGCAGTACCAGCCGCCGGACCTGCTTTAAAAAACAATTTCCCAGAAGTACAGCAGTTTGCCCGTTTGTTCCCGGTGAGTGGTGTAATGCAGAGAAAAACACCAGAAGGAGATTTAATTTCTTTTAGAGAAGAGAAGCTACAAGTCGCCGATCCAGCAGTTTTTAAAATTTTTACTTTACCACTTATAAGAGGAGATGAGGATAAAGTATTAGAAGGGGCAAACCAAGTTGTAATTAGTGAGTCTGCTGCCAAAAAATATTTCAAAGATAAAGACCCAATTGGCGAAACAATTACTTTCTGGGGTACTTGGGATTTAGAAGTAACAGGAGTAATGAAAGATGTGCCAGATAACTCTCACATCAAATTCGATTTTTTAATCTCATTTGCTACCATTTTAAAACAGTGGGGAGAAGATATAGAAACCGCATGGGGTTGGTACGATTACAATACTTATGTGTTGCTAGACGATCCATCAAAACTTAATGCGGTACAAGAGAAGTGGGATGAATGGTTAGCCAACGAAAGAAAGGCAGAATGGGAAAAGTACAATAGTAAGCAAGCCTTTATTCTCGAACCAATTGCAGATATTCATTTATATGCTAACCTGTTACAAGAGTCTGAACCAGATGAGCAAGGTGATGGAGACATGGTGTATTTCCTTTCGTTGATAGCAGTATTTATTCTCATAATTGCTTGGGTTAACTATATCAATTTATCAACAGCAAGAGCAGTAGACAGAGCCAACGAAGTAGGTGTAAGAAAAGCACTAGGGGCGAGGCGCCCTCAGCTAATGAAGCAATTTATGTTAGAGTCTTTTATACTCAATGGTTTTGCTTCTCTCATTGCACTTTTAATAGTTTTTGTAAGTCTTCCATATTTTAGTGAGCTCACAGGCAGACCATTAGCTTTGTCGCTAACTGGTCAAATGTGGTTTTGGCTTACACTAGTCGGCCTAATGGTTACAGGGAGTTTGTTATCTGGTATATATCCTTCTTTGGTGCTTTCATCATTTCAGCCTGTTACTGTACTTAAAGGCAAGTTGAGGAATACTGCAAAAGGGATTTTGTTAAGAAAAGGCTTGGTTGTATTTCAGTTTGTGGCTTCTGTTTTACTAATCGCTGGTACAATGGTAGTATATCAACAGATCAACCATATGCTCAATCAAGATTTAGGTTTTAATATGGAGCAAACGCTTGTGCTAAGAGGGCCTGGTGTTTACCAAGATTCTCTGTATTCTAATAACTTTGAGAGCTTCAAAAATGAACTACTCAGCGAAGCTTCAATCAACCAAGTAACTTCTTCATCTAATATACCGGGAGATGAAATTTTCTGGACAAGAGGAATTAAGCGCTTGCATGGCGGGCCAGAATCTTATACCACTTCTTATGTGGTCGGTATGGATTACGATTATGTAGATGCTTATGAAATTAAAGTGCTTGCAGGCAGAAACTTTTCTAGAGATTTTGGGACTGATAGAGAAGCTGCCGTAATTATCAATAAATCAGCAAGCAAGGTATTGGAGTTTGAATCTCCCGAAGCAGCAATTAACGAAGAGGTAGTTTTTGCGGGTGACACAGTAAAAGTTGTGGGTGTACTAGACGATTACCATCAAATGTCATTAAAAAATATACAACAGCCTATGATATTTAGACTGACACCAACCAACGATTCTTATTACTCCATAAAAGTACAAACGGCGGGTATTTCTGCTACGCTTGGCAGAATTCAAGAAAGATGGAATCAGGTTTTTCCGGGTAATCCTTTTGAATATTTTTTCCTCGACGAATTCTTTAATAGGCAATATCAATCTGAACAAAGGTTTGGAAGAGTGTTTACGATCTTCTCTGCACTTGCCATATTTATTGCAGGTTTGGGTTTGTTTGGGCTCTCATCTTTTACTGCCAGACAGCGCACCAAAGAAATTGGAGTGAGAAAAGTTTTAGGCTCTTCTGTAAAAGGAATTTTTGTATTGCTATCAGGTAGTTTTATGAAATTGGTTTTAGTAGCTAATCTCATTGCTTGGCCACTTTGTTGGTTGGTTATGGAACAATGGCTCACACTATTTCCAAATAGAATTTCTATACCTTGGTGGGTGTTCCCAATTTCAGGAATATTAGTTTTATGTATTTCAATACTTACAGTGAGTTATCAGACAATAAGAGCGGCTACAGCCAATCCGGTAGATGCACTTAAATATGAGTGACAGTAAAAATAATCTGTGTTTTAAAGGGCGTAAGCCCTTTTTTTATGTCTTTACTTTTTAATTTTGCAGTAAACCACAACCACACGCTTTAATTTTTTCGAAATAATTATTAGTAAATATTAATTCTGAAATCTTATCAAAAACCAACAATATTATTAAAGCGTGGTTTACTTTGAATATGAATTACGCCAGATTGCTTATCGCTATGTTACTATTGTTTTCTTGTAATGAGACACAAGAAGATATAATTATAGATGCTCAGTTAGGAGATGTCTTTTATGATGAGTTTAAAAATGAAGTTTTGATCGAAGGAGATATCTCGGCGGCAACTCTTTATAGTGTAGAAGGCTCCAAAGTGAAAGTTCAAGATATTGATATTTTAAAGTTTGGTCATGCAATTTTTGATGCTTCTACAGCAGAAGAATTACCTGTATCGCTAGATAACACTTCGGCTACTACAGAATTTACTTCCACCGATGATAAAACCTTTATTAGCACTTTTGATAACCTGAGTAGCAATGCAACCTACTATGTAAGAACATATATCGAGACGGCAGATGGTGGTTTTAACTTTAGCAATGAGGCATCTTTTACCCCAAGTAATGAAACCAAGGTTAACTATTGGGATCGCCAAAGTATCTCTTTCGAAGGACAGGCAAGGGTAAATGTTGTAGGTTTTGGAGTTGGCGATTTGGCATTTGTTGGAACTGGTTACACAGCAAGTTTTTTTAGCAGTACCAATTACAAAGACCTTTGGCAATATGATACAGGAGCTGGTAGCTGGTCTGTAGTAAATAGTGTTCCAGAAAACTTTTCTGGGAGGCACCAAGCAACAGCCTTTTCTATTGAAAATGATGCTTTTATAGGCTTAGGCATAAATTCTTCAGGTTATACAACAAACCTTAGTAGTGTAAGCAGTTTAAATGATTTATGGAAGTTTACACCTTCGAGTGATAGTTGGTCTGAACTAACCCCTTACCCAGGAGAGTCTACAGCAAGTTTAGCGATAGCAGTTACAAATGGAAAAGCTTATTTGGGTTTAGGTAAAAAATATGGTACTGATGGAAATTCAGAATTGATAAATGAATTTTATGAGTTTGATCCTAGTAGTAATTCTTGGAACCAAAAAGCAGATTTTCCATACGATTTAAGAGAGGGAGGAGTAACTTTTGCTATAGGGAATAAAGTATACTATGGTTTCGGAAGAAGTGAAACTGACGGTCCATTTATAGGAGAAGGCTATACTTACTATTCCGATTTTTATGAATACGATACGGAAAGCAATTCTTGGACTCAACTTACTGATGTGTCTAATGAGCTAAGAAGAGCTGATGCAGGTGGATTTAGTGTGGCAGGTAACGGATATATTATAGGTGGATATAATACAGTAAGCTCAACAATTAATGAGTTTAACGATTTACTTAAGTATAATCCTGTTGAAGATAGTTGGGAAGAAATAGCACAATATCCGGGAGATGCCAGACATTCTCCAGCAATCGCCGTATTAGACGATAGAGTATTGGTGGGAACCGGGAGCTACAGAACTTCTGTTTATAGTTCTTCGTCTACTCCTATTTCATCAATCTATTTTTATTATCCTTTTTTAGCTGATAATTAACCAGATATGCACCAACTTAAAAATATTATCGCTTTGTTATTGCTCATTAGTGGGTTTCGAAGCTATGCGCAAACCGAATTAACTGAGAAAGATAAAAACATCATTCAATATGATGCGACTATCTTTATTAATGAACTCGAAGTATTACTCAATACTTTAAGCTCGCCTATGCTCAGCAGATTCGAAAGAGACGAAATTATCAAAAATAGTTTTTCGGGTTCTGTTAATCAGATTTTTCAAAATGCCCAAGTGGTAATTGAGGATGATATTAATCCTGAAAACTTATATAAAACCAGAGAGCAAGATTTAGCTGTTGAAAGATACCTCAAAGACCTCGACTTGTTTTATTCTAAAAGCGATTCTGCAACCATCCATTTTTCTAATGCGATAGCTTCGCCAGTTCAGCAGAAGGCTTATATCTATGTAGAAGTATATTATAAGAGCAAGTTTAATGGAGCGCATACTATTTCTAGCAAACCATATAAAACTACTGAGAGAGTAGCTACCATTATTGCCACTAAAAAGAATGATAGCTGGGAAATGAAAATTGCCAGTATTGTTTATTACAATGCAAAAGAGCATCCATTTGTAGAAGAAGCAAGAGCTGCGGCGCTCAAGCAGAAAGAAGAAGAAAATAGAAAAGCAAATGAGAATAATAATAGCATTGAGATGATTCCTACCATTACCATCAACGAAGATGCTGAAAAGAATAATTCCCTATCAAATATACAAGTAGCTCCTTTCTTAGGAGTAGCTTCTAATATCGGGTTTACTATTGGTGCAAAAGGCCGATATATGTTTTTAGAGAATTTAGGAGTACAAGCTGGGTTAAATTATTTTTTGCCTACAAATGACGAGCATGCTAATAATATATCTTCTCAAAAGAGCGGTTGGGAGTTTGAGTTAAATGGTGTTTATAACTTTAATACTACTTTGCCAGTCAATTTTTATGCTTTAGCAGGTATTAACTTTATGAGAAACAAGGCGAGCTTTAGCTTTACCGATCCAGACGCTGATACAACTTCAACCTCATTTCCAGACCCACTTTCAAGTACATCTTTTGGTATCAATCTGGGTGCAGGTGTGGACTATCCAATTTCTGAAAAGATTATTCCTTTTGCAGAACTTAAGTACTTTTTAGGAGATCAGTCTGTGATCGGTTTAGGGCTTAGAATTAAGTTAGATTAGTTCGCTTCAATTATATCGACCACATCATCTAAAATCAAATTAACCCATTTGTTATACATTGCACCAGAAGGGTGTAAGCCATCTTCTGCTACCAGAGAAGTATCGTAATCTGCTTCTCTGGAAATAGGAGTAATATTAAAATAAGTTACTTGATACTTATCGCAAATAGTCTCAGCAATTTGGTTGTACTCATCAATTTCTTTGGCAATTTTTTCTTTGTCTGATGAAGCTGCAAAAGGCGTTACTCCATAATCAGGAATAGAAACCACAAAAACTTTACTGGCATCATTTCCAGCAAACTCAATGGCTGTTTGTAAGAGTTCTTCAAATTCCTTTTCGTATTGAGAGATGTTATACCCCCTATATTGATTGTTTACGCCTATTAAGAGCGATACAAAAGAGAATGTACTTGTGATATTTTCTCCTTCTATGGCTGCTTGTAGTTCATTTGTTGTCCAACCTGTTCGTGCAATTATTTTAGGTTCGCCTATATCGTAGCTTCTGTTTTTAAGACTATCTGCTAAAATTACTGGCCAGCGCTCTTTTACTTTTACACTTTCTCCAATGGTGTAAGAATCTCCCAAGGCGAGGTAAGTCAGCGCAGTAGTATCGGTACTTTCTGGACTTTGCTCTTCAGGAATATTTTCTGGTATAGGATTTAACATAGCAGTTTCTTTCTGGTTACATGAATAGAGATTGATTAATATAAATAAGTAGGTTATAAAACTTTTCATAAGAAATGACTGTATGTAATTGATATTAGTTTAAGCTTTTGATCAAATGTGATTGACTTAAATTGCAAAATATGCTTTGGTAAAATATAACTGCTGCCATTTCTTATGGTTTAAATTGGAGTATATTCACAGGTTTTAAGTAAAATTTGTGAATTATTTTTTATCAAATTTGTTATGCATGCATACTTTTTTTATTATTTTTACATCTATAGTATAGATAGAAATACTTAAAAAATCCTGCCCTTTAGGCAGCTCTCAATAATTACCTTAAAATAAAAATAAACAATATGAAAATCTTAGTTTGTATTAGCCACGTGCCAGACACGACCACCAAAATTAAATTTAAAGACAATAAATTAGATGAGGACGGTGTGTCATTCATTATTGGCCCATATGATGATTACGCATTGGCAAGAGCAATAGAAATAAAAACCGACACTAATGGAACAGTAACAGTTTTAAATGTTGGAACTGCAGTTACTGAACCTACCTTAAGAAAAGCGCTTGCAATTGGTGCAGACGATGCGATTAGAGTAGATGCTGAGCCAACAGATGCTTTGTTTGTTGCTGAGCAAATCACCGCTATAGCTAAAGAAAATGGCTATGACATGATTTTGATGGGAAGAGAGTCGAGTGACTTTAACGGTGGACTTGTACATGGTATGGTAGGAGAGATGCTAGGTTGGCCATCAATTGCTCCATGTATGAAATTAGATTTAGATGGAACAACAGCTACTTTGGCAAGAGAGATTGAAGGTGGTAAAGAAACATTAGAAGTAAGTCTGCCATTTGTAGCAGGTTGCCAAGAACCAATTGCAGAATGGAAAATTCCTAACATGCGCGGAATTATGATGGCTAGAAAAAAGCCATTAAATGTAGTGCAACCAGTTGGAGTGGATAATGTGACAGAGTACAAGTCTTTTGAGCTACCGGCAGAAAAAGCAGGTTGCAAACTAGTAGATGCCGATAATTTAGATGAGTTAGTTTCTTTGTTGAAAAACGAAGCAAAAGTGCTGTAATCGGCTTTACTCTTACCTTAACTAATTATTCAATCTGAAAAAAGAAATTAAAAATATGTCAGTATTAGTATTTGTAGAATCGGACAACGGCAGTATAAAAAGCTCTTCTCACGAGGCTGTAGTATATGCAAAAGAACTTGGAGCAGGCGAGGTAACAGCAGTAGCTGTGGGAAGCATTAGTGCCGACGAATTGGCAGACTTAGGTAAATATGGAGCTGCAAAAGTGCTTCATGCTGCTGATGAAAAACTGAATGATAATGTAATAATGGCTACTGCAACAATTATTGCAGCAGCGGCTTCTCAAACAGATGCTTCCATTGTAGTGATGGCTCGTTCATCATTAGTTGATGCGGTTGCTGCAAGAGTAGCAATAAAAACTGGTGCTAGTGTAGCAACAAACGTAGTAGCATTGCCAGATACAAGCGCAGGTTTTGTTGTGAAGAGAGGTGTTTATACAGGTAAAGCATTTGCTAATGTTTCTTTGCCAGGCGCTAAAAAGGTAATTACAATTGCAAAGAATACAGTTGCTGCTGAACCAGGAGAAGGAACAGCTTCAGTAGAAGTATTTTCTGCTGATTTTGGTGAGAAAGATTTTGCGACAGCTAGAAAAGATGTGAAAAAAGCAGAAGGTGATATTTTATTACCAGAAGCAGATCGCGTAGTTTCTGCAGGTAGAGGTCTTAAAGGTCCAGAAAACTGGGGAATGATAGAAGATTTGGCAAAAACTTTAGGTGCTGCAACAGCATGCTCTAAGCCAGTGTCTGATATGGAATGGAGACCTCACCACGAGCACGTAGGTCAAACAGGTATCAAGATTAGTCCAACTTTATATATCGCTGTAGGTATCTCAGGAGCCATCCAACACTTGGCTGGTGTAAACTCATCTAAAGTAATCGTAGTAGTGAACAAAGACCCAGAAGCACCGTTTTTTAAAGCGGCAGATTATGGTGTAGTTGGAGATGCTTTTGATGTGATTCCGAGATTGAACGAAGCGCTAAAAAAAGTGTTATAATATTGTGATTCTGACAGATCACTAAAGGCCCGGTGGAAATTGCCCCGGGTTTTTTTGTGCACAAAACATAAAAAAAGTATCTCATTTTAATATGGTTTTTCATTCACTGTTTTTTTTGTGAAATTTGCAGCAAATTTTAGTAAAACCATCTGACGTTTAATTCATGCTCGATATACAAAATCTTTCTTTTCATTATGGAAGTCGTGCTTTGTACGATGAGGCTTCATTACACATCAAACCAAAAAATCGTATCGGGCTTATTGGCTTAAACGGAACTGGTAAAACTACTTTGCTTAAGCTCATCAATGGCGACTTAACTCCCGATGGTGGTTCTATCTCAAAAAGTAATGAGTGTACTATCGGATTCCTGAATCAGGATCAGCTTTCTTACCAATCTGATGACAGTATTCTAAATGTAGCATTACAAGGTTTTGAGCAACAATTGGCTATTCAAAAGCAGATAGACAAAGTGTTGCATCAGATGGAAACTGCTTATGAAGAAAAACTGGTTGATAAACTAGCTCATCTTCAAGAGCGCTTTGCATTGCTCGATGGTTATAGTATCCACTCAAAAGCAGAAGAGATTCTAGAAGGTCTTGGTTTTAAAACAGAAGAGCTTAATCAACCACTAAGAACATTTTCTGGAGGTTGGAGAATGCGTGTGATGTTGGCTAAACTACTTTTGCAAAAGCCTTCTGTTTTGATGCTCGATGAGCCTACTAACCACCTTGACTTACCATCTATCCAATGGTTAGAGTCTTATTTAAATAATTATGAAGGCGCTGTAATTATCGTTTCTCACGACCGTGAGTTTTTAGATAGAGCAGTGAATATGATCGTAGAAGTTTCTGATGCAAACCTGAATGTTTATAGTGGCAACTATACTTTCTATTTAGAAGAAAAAGAACTTCGAAACGAGATTCAGCGAAATGCATTTAAAAATCAGCAGCAAAAAATTAAGCAAACAGAGCGTTTTATTGAGCGATTCAGGTCGAAAGCTACCAAAGCGAGACAGGTACAGTCTAAGGTGAAAATGCTCGATAAGATTGATAAAATTGATGATGTTGTAGATGAGAATGTCGATTTAAATATTCGTTTTACATTTAGCCAGCAACCGGGTAAATTCATTATATCTTTAAAAGATGTAGAAAAGTCTTATGGAGATAAAGAGGTGATAAAAGATACCCATATTACTTTAGAGAGAGGGGATAAGATTGGGTTTGTTGGAGCGAATGGTAAAGGTAAATCTACTGTGTTGCGTATAATTGCTGGTACAGAAGACCATGAAGGTATTCGTGAGCCGGGTTATAATGTAATTAAGAGTTTTTATGCACAGCACCAGCTAGAATCTTTAAATATAGAAAACGAAATTCTGCAAGAGTTAAAAGAAGCAGGTTCTGAGAAAACAGAAATGGAGTTAAGAGGAATCTTAGGTTGTTTTCTGTTTACTGGCGACGATGTTTTCAAAAAGATTAAAGTACTTTCAGGTGGTGAGAAATCTCGTGTAGCACTAGCAAAAACACTTATTTCTCAGGCGAACTTCTTATTACTCGATGAGCCTACCAACCACTTAGATATACTTTCTGTAAATATTCTAATTCAAGCTTTACAGAACTATGCAGGCTCTTATTTAATAGTTTCTCACGACAGACATTTTATCGCTAATACTGCGAATAAAATCTGGTATATAGACGATAAAGTAGTTAAAGAGTATCCGGGTGATTACCATGAGTTTAGCAAGTGGTACGACCAACGCCAACTTGATAAATCAACCACTCAAAAAACTGAAACTGTAAAAAAAGAGAAGCCTAAAAAGCAGGAGAAGGAAGTAAAAGCACCTTTAGCTCATGAGGTTTTAAATCAGAAGAAAAAAGAACTAAAAAGTGCTCAAAGGCTACTTTCTAAAGCAGAAGAAGAGATTGAGAGATTAGAGGCAGAGATTAAGTCGGCAGAAGATGAAATGGCGAAACCATCTGTGTATGGCGATCCATTTAAGTTGTCTGAGATTAATGCTGCTTACGAGAAGAAGAAAGCTAAGCTCGAAGCCAAAAATAACGAGTGGGAAGAGTTAGCCGAACAGATTGAGACTTTAGAAGAAGAAATTGGAGATCAATAAAAATAAATATAGAGTGATGGTTTTGCCATCACTCAAACTTTTCTATCACATCGGCAGTAATCTTTGCTGATAATAAACAAAGTGGAATTCCACCTCCGGGATGCACACTCCCTCCACAGAAATACAAATGCTTATACTTTCTCGAAAAGTTAGGATGTCTTAAAAAGGCAGCCATTGTGGTATTGCTGCTATTTCCATACAAAGCTCCCTGTGCCGATGAGGTTTTCTCTTCTATAAGCACTGGATCTAGAATTGCCTCTGTTTCTATGTATTGGGCGATATCAGTTTTTAGTGTTTTAGAAACCTTTTCCAAGATTGCAGTTCTAGATTTTTCAATCAATTGCTCCCAGTTTTGCCCTTGGTTGTTGGGTACATTAATCATTGTAAACCAATTCTCAGAATTTTCTGGGGCATCGTCTGCTTTGCATTTAGAGCTGATGTTTACATAAACTGTTGGGTCGTGGTAAGTTTCTTTTCCTTCTTCGATCAGCTCAAATTCCTTTTTATAATTCTTACTAAAGAAGATATTATGTAGGTCTAATTCTGGAAAAGCCTTTTTAATACCCCAATAAAAAATAAGTGCAGAGCTGGATTTTTGTTGCTTTAGCAGAGTTTCTGGTGCTTTGTGCTTAGTAAGTAATTTGCGATAGGTATTCACCATATCCATATTACTTATTACCAGATCAGCAGCGATTTTTTCTCCATTTACCAAGATGCCATTTGCCTTGTTATTTTCTAAAAGGATTTCTTCTACCCGACAATTAAAGTGAAACTCAACATCCAATGATTTTGCAAGACTATAAATACTTTGTGTAATGCTGTGCATACCACCTTTTGGGAAAAATGCACCAATATCATTTTCTAAATAGGGTATTACATTAAGTGTGGCAGGGGCTTTATAAGGATTTGAGCCATTGTAAGTGGCAAAGCGATCGAAGAATTGAATGCTTTTTTCATTTGTAAAATATCTGCTATTTGCCTGATGCATACTTTCAAAAATCTGTATTTTGTAAAGCTGCATCATTGATTTAAGCGTGCCTTTATTCATATAGGTAGAAAGCAAATGGAGCGATTTATTCAAAAATACATCTTCTGTAATCTGATAAATCTCTTTGCTTTTTTTTAGATACTTCTCAACACTTTGTTCATCTTCATTAAACTTATTGGTAAACTCTTTAACTAAAGCATTTCTATCTGCATAAGAATTAAAAGAAGAACCATCTTCATACAAGTATTTGCAAACAATCGGTAGCTTCTCGTATTGGAAATATTCTTGAGGATTTTTGCCAGCGAGTTCAAAAAGTTCTGTAACAAAATGAGGCATGGTAAACAACGAAGGCCCAGCGTCGAATCGATAACCATCTTGCACAATCTCAGAGAGTTTACCACCTGCATAACTATTGGCTTCGTATACAGAAACCTGATGTCCTTTAATTGCTAGTCTAACTGAAGTGGCCAAGCCGGCTATTCCACTTCCTATTACAGCTACTTTTTTCCCTGTTTTTAGATTCATTTAAGCTATTTGCTTCAAATTTCTATAGCGAAATTGATAATGGAAATTTAATATTACTAATAATTGGTAGAGTTCGAGCCTTAAGATTTTTGCGATGCAATTAGGCCAGAGTGAAACCGTTTAAGCAAACAAACAGTTACAAGATAAAGTTATTTATGAAAATGAGATTTTTGCAAATCTGTTATTTAATTTTGTATTGATTATTAAAGGATCAATAAGTATTTTAGTAAAAATAAAGTAACTTTTTAAAAACCTGATAGAGATAATCAGAGCTTTTTATTTAAAATTTTCCCAATGCAAGAGCAGCCTTTTCTTCAAAAAATTCTGAAAATAGTAACTAATATTTACTTCCTAACAGGAGTTACTTTTCTTATCTGGATGCTGTTTTTTGATAGCAACAGCGTGATAAGTAACTATAAAAAGAATCAAAAAATTGAAGATTTAAAGTTAGAAGAAGCTTACTATCAAAATCAGATATTAGAAATTGAAGAAAACATGAATGAGCTTTCGAGTAGTGCCAAACAACTTGAAAAATTCGCAAGAGAAAAATATATGTTTAAAAAGAAAGGAGAAGATATCTATCTCATCGAAGAATAAAAAAACTAACACACTAGCAAAACAACTTCAATCGGTTAACCGGAGTCTATTTACCTTATCTGTTACATTTCCCAACCTGATTAAATTCTACATTTGCAAAAATTTTACAAAGGTTAAAGGTTTACTTATTCCCCATTTAGGGTAATAAGTTAATAGGTATTTTTAGGTATATAATTAATTTTATGAAATCACATTTTAATTCATTATTAGTATTATCACTATCATTTTTGGCACTTACATTCAGTTCATGCTCTAAAGACGAATTCGAAAAAGGGAATGAATTATACGCTAGCAAAAAATTTGATGCAGCTATCGCTTCTTACACTAGCTATATAGATAGCCACCCAAAAGATGCAAGAAGCTATTTTAACCGCGCACGAGCATTAGAAGAGCAAGGCAAAAGCGAAGATGCGCTAGCAGATTACAAAACAGCCGCACAATTAGATACTTATGATCCATCTTACAGAATGGGTTCTGGTATGTGCAATTTCCAATTAGGTAATTACAATCAGGCAATTATAGATATGAATGAGGTATTAAAAATTAATCCTCAGTCAGCTCAAGCATTTTATATAAAAGGTGTTGCTCTTATTAAAAATGGCGATGTGCAAGGCGCTATGGAAAGCTACAATAATGCACTTCGTTACGATAAAAACCATGCTGCTGCATATTTCCAAAGAGGTGTTTTAAAAGCGCTTTCTAAGAAAGGTGGTGCATGCGAAGATTTACAAAAAGCAAAAGCATTAGGCGAAGACAAAGCTTCTGGTGCTATTAAAAAATATTGCTCGTAATGGTTTAAACAGATTTTGGAGCGCAATGGAAGAGCAGAGAGAAATATTATTACAATTAACACGAATGAAAATGCCTTATGGAAAGTACGCAGGCAGAGTAATTTGTGACTTACCGGCAAACTACTTAAACTGGTTTGCGAACAAAGGTTTTCCAAAAGGCAAGCTGGGAGTTTTATTAGAAACTATGCACGAAATAAAACTAAATGGCTTAGAGTATCTTTTGAAACCTTTGCGACAATAAGACTTTAGAAATAAAAAAATCCCTTCATGAATAAACGTGAAGGGATTTTTTATGTAATGGCATTAGTGATTAAAATGCTGCTCTCACTTTCGCAACCATTTCGCCTATTTTAGAAGGCTCTAGCCATCTTGTTACAATTACTAAATCATTGCTTTTATCTACTACTATAAAGTTGCCACCGAAGCCAGCAGCATAGAAGATCGATTCATCATCAACACCTTCCCACTTTCTGTCTCCTTTGTTTAGCCACCACATATAGCCATAGCTCGCATTAGCTTCAGAAGAGGTAACTGCTTTTGCGATCCAGTCTTCAGAGATTAATTGTTTGCCATTCCAGTTTCCATTTCTCAAGAATAGTAACCCAAACCTTGCATGATCGTAGGTATTAATAAATACACCACCACCAGAATGGCCACCACCACTTACAGACTGCATTTTTAGTCCATCAATAGTTACAAAAGAGTGCTCATAGCCATACCAGCGCCAAGTTGTAGAAGCACCAATTGGATCCATAATTTTTTCTTGCCACCATGATCCTATTCCATATCTTTTTCTTCCATCTAGACCCATGATACCACCATACGCTGCCATCTGTCTGTTAGGTAAAGTTGGTCCTTGTGGTTTAGGTTGAAAAGGATTAACTGGTTTAGTTGGATCTTGTGGTAAAGGTTGACCACCTGACATTTGTCCTTCTGCAATAACCATTTGTTTAAATTCTTCGAATGACATTGGTGTA
>PBYL01000347.1 GCA_002729595.1 Thalassovita sp.
AGGTAGCCAGCGTCCCAAAGCCTATCGCTAATGCGATATAGGTAAGCCACTTGGCGGCACGGTCTGACAAATTTTGCATTTTTGACTTAGACTTTTGCGCCTCTTGTACCAGCGTAATTACTTTATTAAGGTAGCTGTCTTTGCCGGTATGCTCCACCTTTACTTTGAGTGAACCATTGCCATTGAGCGAACCTCCGATTACTTTATTCTCCATACCTTTTTTGACAGGTTTGGATTCCCCGGTCAGCATAGACTCGTTCAGATAGCTTTCCCCCTCTACGATAATACCATCAGCCGGAACTTTTTCACCAGGTTTGATCAGGATAATATCTCCTTTTTGCAGGTCTTCCAGCTTCACATCTTCTACAGCATCGCCTTTGACCCTGTGAGCCTCAGAAGGCATCATACTTACCAACAATTGCAGCGCTTTTGAAGCTCCCAGAACCGACTTCATTTCCAGCCAGTGGCCCAGTAGCATGATATCAATTAGGGTGGCCAGTTCCCAGAAGAAATCCTCCCCTTCAAGGCCGAAAACTGTTGCGGAACTATAAAAATAGGCTACACTGATGGCCATAGAAATTAAAGTCATCATGCCCGGGGCACCCTCCTTCAGCTCATCCTTTAACCCTTTCAGAAAAGGCCAGCCCCCATAAAAATAAACGATGGTAGAAAGCCCGAACAAAATGTACGCATTGCCCGGCAGCAGCCATTCATAGCCAAAAAAGCCCTGGATCATGGGAGAAAAGACCAAAATCGGAATCGTCAAAACAAGGGATATCCAAAAACGCTTTTTAAAATCCTCAATCATCATTTTGTGATGGTCATGGCCCATTTCTCCATGTCCGGGGTTATGACCGGAATGATCACCATGTCCCCCATGAGATGAATTATCCATCGCCTTCTCATGACCGTGTTTGGATTTTTCTGCTAAGGAATCTTTCACCTCTTCTTTCTTATCTCGTGCCTCTTCTTTGGAGGTATTGCTGTGATGATGGTGCTCGTGATTATGTCCTTTGTGATTTTCCATATTTACAAAATTTAGATGTTGGGGTATTCCAGGTTAAGTTTTTCAAGTTGATCAGCTAAAATTTTCGCTGCGGTATAATTACGATATCAACGCTTGTCTGCAGGGATGATATGCCAGGGCAAGTGGTCGCAGGTATTCAGTATGGTATGGTACACCTCCCGATAATCATCCCATTGGTTGGGTACGAGTTCATCTTCTTTGGCATATTTCCAGCGTTTGTGTGGTTTTGTTTTCCGATCCTCTATACGCTTTACCTGCTCATCAGCTGAGATATGCAAGTAAAACTTTAAGATCAAAGTATTATTTGCGAGCAGGTGATGCTCCAATTCGTTAATCAAATTGATGCGATGCTCCAACACATCCTCTGACAAGCTTTTGTTTGTCGCTGGCACCAAAATGTCTTCATAGTATGATCGGTTAAATACCTTGATCATCCCTTTCTCAGGAAAGTGGGGATAAATGCGCCACAAAAAATCGTGTTTGAGCTCGTCAGTGGTAGGCTTTTTAAAAGAAGTAACCTGCACACCTTGCGGGTTCATACCACTGAAAGCGTGACGGATGGTCCCGTCCTTGCCTGAAGTGTCAAGGCCCTGCAAGATGATAAGCATACTGTATCTGCCATCGGCATAGAACTTATTCTGTAGCTTAAAAAGCTCCTTACGCAGTTTTTTAAGTGCCTTCTTTGTTTCCATTTTATCAGCTTCTGCTGGCGGCAAGGTGGTTATATGATTTAAGTCTACCATTTTCTACTCTTTATTATTTTGCTCATAGGCCATGGTAAAATATGCTCCGTCATCCTCCGTGAATTTCTGACGTTGTAATACTAAACTCTCAGTCAGGTATTCTTCAACCGTGTAGTTGATGGTCTTTATCTTTAGGCCCATCACATAGGCTTCAACTACAGCATCACTACTAATAGTTATCTTTCCATTTTCTTTTTTGCTCTGCCTGTTTTTTATGGTAACCAGGCTTTTAGAACCAAAAAAACTGAGTACGCCCGATTCAACGCTCATCTTCAAATAGATATCTTTCAACTTACTGCTACTTTGTAAATCATATAACTGCTTAAAATCTTCTGAGGTAACATCCACTTTTATCTTTTCATCTCCCGGATCGGTAAAAGGAAATACATTGACCAGCACATCAAATTCTCTGGGGTTACACTTGTAAGTGGTGGTATATTTTTCATCCAATTGGTTATTTTCATCATACAACTCCACCAACACTTCTACAGTATAGGTTTCACTTTCCCGCTTTAACTCTCCGGTCAGAAAAATTTGCATGCCTTGTGGTTTTCCATTTTTGTCAAAATTTTTACGAACTATTTTTTTTCCAGCAATCTGCTCAATCAACATTTCCTTTTCCTGACCATAGGACATGCCGGGAGTAAATTGCAGAAATATCAATATGAAGAAGAGGATATTACGCATGGTGCTTCATTAACGCTTTAATCTCCATTGCCAAAGTTTCAGAAAGATCAATAGAATTGCTTTCATGAGGGATGGTGTTGCACGTTACGATCTGCTGTACGCCTGAATTTTTCAGGTCTTTATAGGCCGACTCTGCAAACACAGCATGAACTCCCACACACACAGGAGGTCTCATGTTGGCCTTTTTTAAGTGGTCCACCGTCTCAATCATAGTCCTTGCAGTGGAAATAATATCGTCAACCAGCACCGGGGTGTGGTCTTTATATTTTGCCACATCCGGTATGGATACTTCTACATCCCGGTCACCATGTCGTACTTTTTCCAATACTGTAAAGGGCGCATTGGCTTCTTTTGCCACCTCAGAAACCCACTGCTCACTTTCGCTATCCGGGCCGATGAATACCGGCTTTTCAATACTATCGCTCACCCATTTTGAAATGTGTGATGCCGCATGTACTATGGTATTCGGTACGCTATAGATTTCGCTTAACGAGCTTCTACGGTGCAGATGCGGGTCTACTGTGGTAAGTGTTTCTGCGAATCCGCAAATTAATTGTGCAAAATACGTTGAGGTGATCCCTTCTCCAGGGTTAAATTGTTTGTCTTGCCTCATGTAGGCCAGGTAGGGTGCTACAAAGCAGGTACATGCGGCTCCCAGGTCTTTGGCTGTTTTACTTAGAAAATATAAGGGCAGTAACTTAGCGTCCGGTTTATATAAGGTACAAACCATCACCACGCATTTTCCTTTTACGTCAGAATGTATCTGCACAAAGCTCTCTCCATCGGGAAACTGCCGGATGGTTGCCTCACCCTTTTCAGCCTGAAGGTGTCCGGCTATTTTTTCAGTAAGATCTTCGTTGCCCGGTAAGGCAAAAACTATCATTTCCATATTTTTATGTCTCTTTGATTTTAATAATTTCTTTTTGTGTATCCAGGTAAGAAAGGGCGTACTCAAGCTCTCCTTGTGACTCAGCATGGATTTCAAACAGAGTATCGTTTTCTTCCACCTGAGTATTCAAAGACGTAAGAAGCAAAATGCCTGCTGTCATCGCTCCAGGAGCACCAGCCAGCTTAGCCACTTTCGCAAGTCTGCGATTATCAATTTCTGAAACTACCCCAGTCGTTATGGACTTGATCTTGTGCTTATGGGGGGCTACTTCAGGTTCCCTGAAAAAGCCTTGTGCCTGGCAGATAGAGGTAAATTTTTTGTAGCCCTCTCCACTTTTCAAAATCCTCAAAGCTTCAAGAGCGCCTGCCCCTTCGGCTGCTTTTCCTCCCATTTCAAGTAACCTGCCTGCCAGTAGTACTGCTCTTTCGCGTAGGTCATCAGGTGCATGGTATTCATTTCTTAAGACGGACAAAACATCCCTTGCCTCCAGTGCAGGGCCGATGCCCCGCCCTACAGGTTGCGATCCATCGGTTAATATAATATCAATATTCAGTCCGATGGCTTTGCCTACGGCAACCATCTTTTCTGACAGATGCTCAGCAGCTTCCCGGGAGCGCACTTTAGCCGTTGGGCCGACAGGAATATCAATCACAACATCAGTAGAACCTGCTGCCGCCTTTTTTGAAAGCACGGAAGCGATCATCTGCCCTTCGCTATCAATATCTAGTGCTTTTTCCACGCGGATGAGTATATCATCAGCCGGGCTTAACTGTACTGATCCGCCCCAGGCCAGGCACCCCCCTTCTAGATCCACCACTTTTTTCATTTGCTCGGTGGTAAGATTTACGTTGGTAACTACCTCCATGGTGTCAGCGGTACCAGCCGGAGAAGTAATGGCACGGGAAGAAGTTTTAGGAATGGTCAGCCCCGCTGCGGCAACAATAGACACTACCAGTGGGGTAGTTCGGTTACCGGGCAAGCCACCTATGCAGTGTTTATCATAAACCTTATCTTTACCCCAATCCAGTTTAAAACCCACATTAATCATGGAACGGGTCAGGGCAATCACTTCTTCCTGATTTAATGCATTCCCTGTGCTGGAAGCCAGAAAAGCTGAAAGTTGAATATTGGATAAATTCCGATTGACGATATCGCCAATGATCCTGTCAAACGCTGCCTGGTTCAAGCGGTGTCCATAAATTTTCTTACGGACGTCACTCATGGAATCCAAGGCATCCAAATGACTCAAGGTGAGTTCATCCCCAGCATTTGCTCCCAATGTATCAATGGCTGCTTCTGATAAGCTTAGTTGGTCATGAGTCAGATGTTCTTCATTGTCCCAAACGATGAGTGACGCCACGATGGTTTTATTTTCTTTTGAAACTTTTATACGATTTAAAGCCTCAAATCCTTCGGACACACATACCGGACAATCCTTGCGCATAAATACCATGTATTCATTGCGTGCATCAATGCCTAGTCTTACTAATTTTAATACGTTATGCCGGGTATCCTTTGCTTCCATCACAATTCTACCGTTTGATTAAGTTGAGGGATATGTGTTTGCCATCCTTTATTATCTTCCAGGGCTTTTGATAAAGCTTCTGCCTGCGCTGCTTCCCCATGAATAATGAATACCTTTTCGGGTTGTTTTTTAATTTCAGAGAGCCAGTCAATCAAATCGTTTTGGTCACCATGCGCACTCAGTCCTTCAATGTGTTTCATGTGCATTTTGAATGGTAGCCATTTGCCATACACTTTAATTTCTTTCGCTCCTTCCAGCAGTTTTCTTCCTCTGGTTCCTTCTGCCTGATAGCCTACAAAAAGTAAGGTGTCATTACTATTGCCTGATCTTGTTTCCATATAGTTCAGTATTCGTCCGCCCGTCATCATTCCACTTCCGGCAATGACGATCTTGGATTTGTTGTCTTCCCTCAGCGCCAGGGTTTCCCGATAGTTGCTAACTACCTGAAAATGAGAACACATTTCATCACATTCTTCAGGTTTAAGCATATGCCAATCCCGCGAGGCATGGAAGAGATGAAGTACATTGGCACCCATCGGACTGTCCATGATCATGGGTATTTTTGGTATCTTCTTCTCTTTCAATAACCGCCATATCATCAGCATCATCAATTGCGTGCGCTCTACCGCAAAGCTCGGTATGAACAGGCTGCCTCCCCGTTCAATAGTTTCATTGATGATACGTTCCAGTTCAGGAACTATAGTTTCTTCTTCCGGATGCACCCTGCCTCCATAGGTGGACTCAATTAGCAGTACATTTGCCTTTTCAGGCTTTTTAGGCGCATATAGCAGTAAATCTTTTTTGCGTCCGATATCGCCAGAAAACACAAAACGTTTCTCGTTGACCTCTATTTCAATAAAAGTTGACCCGATAATGTGCCCATTATACTGCCACCTCACCTTAAAGTCATCTTCTATCACATGCCATTTTCCTTCTGAAACAGGATTAAAAAGAGGAATTGTATTTTCAACATCTTTCAGGTCATAGAAAGCCTCTGCCGGATGGTGTTTGCTATATCCTTCTTTATTGGCTCTGGCAGCCTCCTCTTCCTGAATTTTAGCACTGTCTTTTAGTATAATTTCAGCGATCTTGAGGGTGGGCGCACTTCCATATATTTTGCCTTTGAAGCCTAATTTCACCAAGCGGGCCAGGTAGCCTGTGTGATCAAGGTGCCCATGGGTAAGTACCACCGCGTCAATAGATGCCGGGACATACTCGGGTGGCTCCCAATTGAGCAGTCTCAGTTCTTTTAATCCCTGAAAAACACCGCAATCCACCATCAGCTTTTTACTTCCGGTTTCAAGCAAATATTTGGATCCTGTAACGGTACCAGCCGCACCTAAAAATTTTATGGTTATTTTTTCTTTCATCTTTAAATACAAATCATTTTTAATAGACCGCCCTGCTTGAACAAATTTCGTTTCCTTCTTTAAGTATCCCTCTGATCCGTTTATCAGATATTCCTATTTCATTAAGCATCTTTGGCTTGTCACAAAGCTCCTTGCAGAGTACTACCATCTTATCAATCAACTGTTGCTTTTCGGATTTGGTAAGCGTAGTGAGGCAGGTGATAGGATGTAAACCGGACAAATTAATCCGTTCACTTAAACTTCCTTGTTGGGGATAATCCCAGCCTATGAGAATCAAACCGGAACATTTACCATATTGAATGGCATCTTCGGTGAACCGGGTATTGGTCACCACCCAACCCTGATGAAACTTAGTAGCATGATCTTTACGTTTCTGCCATTGCTTTTTTACATCTTCAAACCGGGATTTTATATAGAGTGGAATTTTTACATCGCACTTATAACCTTGCCGATTATGGAATTTGCACTCTACCATAAAGTGCTTATTATCCTTTTCGGCCTCCACATCTATTTCGTGAGTCACACAATGGCCCTGAATGATCACACCTACTTTAGTGCGGTATCCCTGGTGTTTGAGAATTTCACCAATGAACTTTTCAAAGGGATAACCTGACGGTCCCAGCTCTAAAATAGCCTGCTTGGTTTTGTACCTTCCTGCGACAGGTTTTGAGTACTTCCTGAGCATGGAAAAGGCCTGACTGTATATTTTTTTTGTAGACATTCCATCAAATAGCTGCTTCTCAATTTCGCTCACAATCCGATCTGTTACAGCCAAATCTGCTCCAGCTCGTTCCAGCGATTGCCTTAATTTTTCTGCTGAGAAAGCGGCTCTTTCTCCTGAAGCTTTTGTGATGAGAACGGTCTTTTCTGACATTTATACTACTTTAACAATCCAATGTTAAAGTTAGAATATTACCCCTCGGAGGTATTTACGATATCTCACTTTCGATGTATGAAATTATGATACCCAAAAACGTTTCAGAGGTTATGAGTCAAAGCTCTTTTCGCAGTAATAATCGATGAGGTAGTCCTGATAAATCCAAAAGAATTTACTGATATCAAAGAAGTTTAAAGGAGCCATGCTAAACTTTGATTTTATCTCACGCACCAACTCACCGTATTCCAAATAATCGGATGGCAATAAAGTCTTGTGGTGATAACTTTGAATTACTTTCAATGAATGTTTATTCCATAATGGAAAAAACATCGGGGCATGAACTGCACAATACCTGGATGCAAATGCTATGGTTTCATTATCAATACCGCTATGCCCATTTTGAGCAATACCAATGGCAATTGAAAGGTCGCCTTTGGTCAGAGGTTCATCAATTTTTAGCCTTTCAATATGATCATGAAAGCCGCCCATGATGAAATAATCAACCCTGTCATGATCGGCTACTGCCATAACCTTCTCTTTGATGACATCAATATCCTGATTACCGGGACGGTTTTTGATGAATTTGATGAGTTTTCTATCGGTAAGAAAGTAACCTCGAATTGCTTTTGTGTGATCAACATATTCCTCCATGACTCTCGGAATCATTCATTTATTACTTCCACGGTTTTAGGAGCTATGACTGCTTGACGCATAACTGTACCATACCATTGATTGAAAACCACACAGGCAGTCAGATCTCCGGTGACATTAACCGCTGTACGAAACATTCCCAATAATCGCTCTACACCGATAATGATGATGATACCTTCTGCCGGAATACCTGCACTGCCCAAGACAGATGCAAGAATTACAACTCCTCCTCCCGGAATGGCCGGTGTACCTATTGACGCAGCAACTATAGTTATAACCACAACGATAATATTAAGCAAACTCATTTCCAGCCCGTACGCTTGTGCAATGAACAAAGTGGTTATGGTTTGATAAAGAGCTGTGCCATCCATATTGACAGTTGCCCCGATAGGGATGATAAAATTACTGATCGCATGATCCACTTTTAATTCTTCTTCTGCTGTTTGCAACGAAAGAGGCATTACTGCAGCAGAACTGGTGGTGGAAAAAGCCAGGAGTTGAGCGTCTCTGATCTTTCCCAAGAATTTTAGCGGGTTCCTGCGGCCTAACAAACTCACCATCATCAGGTATATGCCTACTAAAATTAGTAAACCTGCCAAGACTACTATCACGTAATAACCTAGTCCGGCAAGGGAGCTTAGACCTACACTGGATGTAAGCTGAGCCATGAGACCAAAAACTGCTATGGGTACTAAAATCATGGCCCACTTAACTACTGTCATACAAATTTCCTGTACAGCACTCAGCAATAACTTCACAGGTTTCAGCAGATTATCTGGCAATGATAATACTGCCACTCCAATAATAATGGTAAAGATGACAATGCTCAACATTTCCCCGCTTACCATAGAGGCCAGCGGGTTTTCAGGCAGCAGATCGGTAATGATGCCCGGCATATCATTGATGCCAAATGATAATTCAGCATTTTCTTCGCCTGCCGCCAGTACTACTTCATGCTCGGCAGCTGCCTGTTCATGCAGGTAGCTGCCCGGTTTAAAAACGGTGGCAAGAAGGGTTCCTATACTCACGGAGATAATGGTGGTAGCCACAAAATAAAGTAAAACACCACCTCCCAGTTTTTTCAGGTTGTCTTTGTCATTACTGGCGATACCAGTAATGATAGAGGCCACGATTAACGGGATCATGATCATTTGCACGAGCTTAAGAAAGAGCATGCCGGGCAGGGCCAGCCAGTTACCTAAAACATCGGCAGTGGCTTTGCTCACCCATCCATTTTGTGGGCTTAAAAGAAGGCCAAAACTCACTCCTAAGAAAAGTGCAATGAGTACCTTTAACCAGAGCTTGCCTGCTACCAGTTTTTGAAGATAGGTATTAAGTGATTTGAGAGATTTTATTTCTGTATCAAACAAGCTCATTATATCATCCCCAAACTTTCATTTGTCTTTTTAATTGATCTCTCGGCACTTTCTTCTATTCCGGTCAATGCCCTGATCGCATCAATGGTCTCCGGGATTACGATGGCCTGGTTGTCCACTACATAGGCGTAATAGAGCTCAGTACCTTCTACTTTTAGCATGTCTTGCCACAGTGCTACCTCATACATATCGCCCCAGGGTCGTCCCATATCCAGGTATCTTTCTTTGATCGTATTATTGGAAACCAACCCATCATTATAGCTCATCAACGTGATTCGTGTAGATGTCTGAAATGCCTCTATCACTTCCTTTTTATCAGCTTTTCGGGTAAGTCGCACATTCCAGTAATGTAGATGGCTCAGGGTTTGAGGAACTTTCACCGCCATAGTAACTACATCCAACTCAGGGTCTACACTTTGCGCATCAGGTCCCTGATGGCTGGGGATGTCTTTTTCAGGTACCAGGGTATTCATGATGCCACCAAGATGGCTTTCCCAGGGGTCGGTCGCTCTACGAAGCAAAGTACCACGGGCACTTTCTAACAGTCCGGCTCTTTTCAATGCAGAAAGTGTCCTGACAATTGAAGTGGTGTTACACGAAACTACCCGGGTACTGTCCCGGTTTAGGGCGGAAGCATAATTGTTTTCTGCGCTAAAGGAATGTCCGGTAGTTTCGTGTTTTTCACCTCCTTGAATGATAAATTTGATTTCTCGCTCTTTATACAACTGCACGTTTTGGGCCGCTATCTTCTTGGGTGTACAATCCACTACTACATCTGCTACATCTAATAGGTCAGTCATGTTGCCTGCCGGGGAAATAGCTACCTGCTCCATGTTGCTTTTAGCTTCTGGAGTAGCAGCATAAATGGGGTATCCTTTGCTTACCGCTGCTTGAATGCGCCAATCACTGATCACATCACAAACTCCGGCCAATTCCATATCCTCTTGCAGTGCAATAGCATCCGCTACTCTTTTGCCGATTACACCATATCCGATAAGTGCTATTTTCTTTTTCATAATGTTATTGCGTTTTAATTTTGGTATGAATATTATTTATGTTGGATAATCCGAATACGATCAGTACAAAGCTTTGTGCGATCTCCATGATCACCAATATCCTGGCAGGATACGTTAAGGGTACGATGTCTCCGTAACCGATTGCCGCAAAAGTTACCACACTGAAATAGAAAAACTCAAATAAAAAGCTGAGATAACCCATGTTGTCCGATGTGTTAAATCCCTGAAATGAGCCTGTATTGGCAGCAGCAATACAGCTATAATCTGCGGCATAGGAGAAGATAATCAACAGTACCAGTAGCCCGAAAATCCAGAGCAATTGCCCAAAAGAATGACACTGGCGAATGGATTTATTTACCTGTTTGAAGGTAAAAAATGTAAAATATATAGTTTTGATCAGGGCAAATAAAACCACCAGGTAAGGCACCCAGCTTATTTTATGATCAACAAATTGCATGAGGTAGACATAAACGATGGCCACCAAAGCCACCAGTATCACAGCCGGACTCAGGCGCTTGATCAGTTGTTTTAAGAAACTATCGTAGTCTATTTTGTATACCATTGTATATAAGTCAATTGTTCATTGCCGGTTTAGTTGTAGATTCTGTTCTGCCATACAGACGAAGTATAATTGCACCAATGACACCGGCAAGCACTGAAGCAAACAAAATACTTAGCTTGGCAATGAATGTATATTCCTCTTTTTGGAATGCCAATTCAGTGATGAATAGTGACATGGTAAAGCCTATTCCGGCTATCATGGCTACTCCCGAAAGGTGTCTCCAGGAAATTCCTTCTTGTAACTCGGCCAGCTTAAATTTCACCAAAAGCCAGCTTACTCCCAAGATACCGGTAAACTTGCCAACCAAAAGCCCGAAACCTATCCCCAGGCTAATGGGATGACTTAAAATTTCTACTAAATTTCCATGAATGTGAATCCCGGTATTGACCAGGGCAAATAAGGGCAGAATAAAAAATCCTACAATAGGTGCCAGGTGATGCTCTATTTTTTGCAAGGGAGTTTCAGCATCATCTGATTTTTGCTTGATCTCTTCCAGAATACTGAGTTGTTTTTCTGAAATGAAGTTACCCTTAATAGGAGTTGCCTCTAAGAATTGCAAATGAAGTTTTTGGAGATTTTTTAAGTAATCTTCTTCCTTGATCTTAACCTTACCGGGAATGGTGAAAGCAGTGAGAATGCCTGCAATGGTCGGATGTACCCCGGAGAAAAAAAATGCCAACCAAACCCCACCGATCCCAATGAGTGCATAAAACCAGGCTTTGCGAACGCCAATGTAATTACCTCCTACCAATACAAGTAGGAATAATACACCGTGAAGCAAATCAATATATGAAATTCCGGAAGTGTAAAAAATAGCAATAATCAGTACGGCACCGAGATCGTCTACTATGGCAAGTGCCACCAAAAATACTTTGAGCCCTACAGGTACACGATCTCCAAAAAAAGAAAGCACTCCAATGGCAAAGGCTATGTCTGTGGCCATTGGGATTCCCCAACCGTGCTCGGTAGCAGCATTGAAGTTGAAAATAAGATAAATGGCTGCCGGAACTACCATGCCGCCAATAGCTGCTCCGATAGGCAAAATAGCTTTTCTGAAAGAAGACAGTTTTCCTCCTATAATTTCCCTTTTCAACTCCAGGCCTACCTGTAGGAAGAAGATCGCCATTAAGCCATCATTTACCCAAAGTAATAGTGACTCTGACAAAGCAAATTCCCCAACCAAGAGCGAGATTTCAGTGTGAATAAAGTTTTGATATACTTCCCCGAATGGGGAATTAGCCCAGATCATGGCTACCAGTACAGCCAGAAAAATGGAAATCCCTGAAGCTGATTGGTTCTTTACCAGATTATTCAAAGAGTTGTTTAGGCGGGTAATCATTTGGACTCCTCCTTTTCTAAGTCCTTGTTTTTGTACTCCCGGATGATTAGCCGATTGCCTTTGTCATAGGTGAAATAATTCCACACCCAGTTCAGTGCTACCATCAGCTTATTTCGGAAACCGCTAATGGAAAAAAGATGTACTACCGACCATAACAACCAGGCGATATACCCACCAAACCGAAATTTACCCAGATCGGCTACCGCCCTTCTTTTACCGACAGTGGCCAGTGACCCTTTATCCAGATAACGAAATGATTTTGAATATTCTCTACCCGCAATTCTGTACTTAATCACTTCACCCAGATACTTACCCTGTTGGATGGCCACCTGTGCCACCTGAGGATGGCCTTTGGGTGTTCTTTGGCTGACTACTGCAGCTATATCGCCAATGGCAAAAATATTGGTGTATCCTTTTACCAGCAGGGTGTTATTCACTTGAAGCCTGTTTCCCCGAACAATACTTTCTTCTCCAATACCTTCAGGAAAATCTCCTGTTACCCCGGCAGTCCAGATCAGATTCCTAGCGTAGAGTTTCTTTCCTGAATTTGTTGAGACAGCCGATCCATCATAATGTTCTACTGCTTCCTCAAGCATAACCTGTACGCCCAGCCGGGTCAGATATTTCAGTGCCTTTTCTGAAGCTTTGTCAGACATGGATGCCAGCAATTGATCACCTGCCTCCAGCAGATAGATATCCATTATTTCGGAGGAGTATTCCGGATAATCTCCCGGTAATATATATTTCTTGAATTCTGCAAGGGCACCTGCCATTTCAACCCCGGCAGGGCCTCCACCCACTATAATAAAATTGGTGAGAATGTCTTTTTCATGTTCATCACAGGTGATAGCTGCCTGCTCCAGGTTCTGGATCATGGTATGGCGAATATTCAGGGAATCCTGAATGCTTTTCATGCCCAAGCTCCACTTTTCAATATCGGTCAAGTCAAAAAAATTGGTTTTAGTCCCAGTGGCTATAACCAGGAAATCATAGTCAATGATACCTTTATTGGTTAATACCCGGTTTTGTTTTGCTTCTATTTGCTGAACTGTGGCGTACCTGAATATTGTATTTTTATTACCACTGATTTGTTTGCGAAATGGGAATACGATGCTATCCGGCTCCAGGCCACTGGTAGCCACCTGATAAAATAGTGGCTGGAATTGATGAAAGTTATGTCTATCAACCAGCACAACCTGTATCCTACTTCTCTTTAATGCCTTAGCAAGAGCAAGTCCCGCAAAGCCTCCTCCAATAATGACAAGCCGGGGCATATTGGTTTCCGGTAAGCAAACCATCTCATCTGTATTACAATATTCATTCATAAACATGCATTTTTAAAGGGTGTTCTTGCAATTTTTGCCAGTACAGATGCTCAAACAGGCTTGACCAATACATGCCAAAGGTGAAAGCAAATAGAAGTTCTTCCAGGGGTACTCCCAATATGAGTATATGCGTCAAAGCATCAAGGTTCCAGTAGAGGTTCACATACTCGGGGAAAAATGGTAAGATGCTACCGAAATAAATAAAGTACAACAGGGTAAATAGAAAACCACCGATCCATATCTTGCCTTTAAGATCAGGGCGACAGTATAAGGTAGCAATTGCACCGATAAACATGGCTATAATGCCACAATAAATATGGTTTAAGCTGGTGAAATAAGCCAGGATGAGAAATACTACCGGAGGAACAAACAAGATATACCGATGCATCCGATGGCGTCTATGCGTGCGTTCTGATGGGTGCATTTCAACGGTTACTTTTTTAAAAACCAACTGATATAGCACTGACCCTATGCCCCCAATCGCAAACGAAAAGATCAGGCTTTCAATATCAAAACCTGTGCTTTTAGCTAAATCAAAAAGTGAAGGAGGATTCCAATATTGAGGAACAAATAATGGTTCTGTCAGGCCAAAAGGCATAGTGATGAGGCTCATTTTGAGCATCACCTTTCTATAATCTTTTCTAAACAAAAAGATCATCCCCCATACTGCAAGAATGATCAAAGACCAAATCAGCCATACATAGTCTATCATCCTTACTAAATCATCGGTATTTTTTATTAAAAGATATATTGTAGACCGTAGCTATGAGTGCGCCAAATAACCAGCCCAGTATGAACATTTCTACCAGTCCGATGAGTGCTTCGGTCCAGGGTACGTCCATTCTGATGATGGGGCTGGTGTCAAGTCCGTGGAGCAAACTGTTAAAAAACAGGATGGTACCTTCACGGCCTACAGTGGCCATCAGTATAATACAGCCCAGGTAGAATACCACACCTGCTACCCCCCAGGCCAGTGCGAATTTTTTAATGTTTATGTGTTGCATGATCATTTTCGTTTTTAGATTGATTTTCCTGATTGCTACCATGGCCGCGATGGCCTCCGTGTCCTCCATGACTTCCCATCATAAATAGGTGGGCCACGAAAAAAATAATGAGGAAGATAAACAGCGAATTTGTCCCGTTGAAGCCGAAAACCGGCAACAGGAATAGCAGTAGGAATAACCCCAGGCATCCTACCAGCATCCAAAACATGTGATTTCTCATAACTTCAGGTTTTTAGTGGTGGCCGGGATGGTTTTCTTTCCCCATCTTTTCTTTGTTTCTCATCATCGTTTCCTTGTCCATTATGCCTTCTTTGTGCATCATTTCCATCATCTGTCCCATCATATTGGGTTTATCTTTCATCATAGTCATCAAGTGTGCACACATTGATGAATCTGCCTCAGCCATATTCATCATATTGCTCATCATGCCGTGCATCATTTCCGGATTATCCTTCATCATGGCCGTCATGTCTTCATTCTCTGACATCATCATACCCATCATTTCCTGGTTTCCTTTCATCATCATTTTGGTATGATCATCTTCCATCATTTTAGTTATCAATTGTTCAGCATATTCATGATCGGAAATGATGGTATTAAATATTTCATTTCGGGTGTCATCTTTTTCTAACAATGTGCTTACATCCTTCTGTTGCTGACAGGCAGATAAAGCCACGATCAATAAAGTAAGTGTCACCATTGTTTTTAAAATATTTTTCATATCGTTATCGGTTAAGGTTAATGCTTAGTATAGGTATATCGGCATGGTTTGCCAGGTTTTCGGTAATGCTCTTTCCTATCAGGTTAAAAAAGCCGGACCTACCATGCGTAGTTAAAGCAATAAGGTCGGCATTTACAGATTCGGAAAACTTTAGAATGCCGCGTTCTTCATTTAACGAGTTGTAGATGTTGGTTGTGCAGGTTCCTCCGCGAGGACAGGTTTCATGAAAAGCATGCATTTTCTCAAGGCTTCTGTCCGTCTCCTCAAATGAAAATGGCACATTGACATAAAGTAGGTGAATGCCGGATTCATTGAGATCGGCAAACTCCACCACTGTTTTGAAGGGTTCTTTTACATCCTCTTCAAAATTGGATGCAAAAACTACGTTTTTAACGGGCCATTTAGACTTTTCTTTGATGATCAACACGGGAACGGTAGCGTCTCTCAATACCTTTTGAGCATTGGATCCAACAAACAGTTCTTTTGCACCGGATGCACCGTGCGAACCCATCACTACAAAATCGTGGTGATGAAAGGGAATATGTTTGAGGATTTCCTCTCGACCTACATCAAACACGAGAAACTGTTCCGCTTTCAAACCTTTCGCTTCCGCTTTCTTTACCAGTTTATTAAGCTCGTTCTTCGCATGCCCAATTTCCTTTAATGTTTCGGGAAATCGCTGCTCCTTCTCCTTATCAAGTTTGACCCACGGCACAGGCGTGATCTGTAAGTGCAAAAA
>PBYL01000348.1 GCA_002729595.1 Thalassovita sp.
AATTTATAGAACTATTTTCATTTGCCTGATTCACAGCCTAATTATTTTTTCCACACAATATCATATAGATCTTTCCTTCTGTCTTTCATAATCTTTACACTTCCATGTTCGTGTAATTCTTTTAGTAATTCCAGATCAAGATCGCCAATCACTGTCATCTCTGTATTAGGAGTTGCCTCAGATTTAATAGCATTAGTTGGGAATGAAAAATCTGATGGTGTAAATATCGCAGACTGCGCAAACTGAATATCCATATTGTTTACTTTCGGCAAGTTACCCACACAACCAGCAATGGCAACATAACATTCGTTTTCTACAGCTCTAGCTTGTGCACAACGCCTTACTCTGTTATATCCGTTCTGCGTATCTGTTAAGAATGGCACAAAAAGTATTTGCATACCTTGCTCTGCGTATAATCTAGATAGCTCAGGGAATTCTACATCATAGCAAATAAGGATACCTATTTTACCACAATCTGTATCGAAAACCTTCAGCTTATCTCCACCGACCATGCCCCAAGCATTTGCTTCAGATGGTGTTATATGAATCTTTCTGTAATCTTCCCAAGTCCCGTCTCTTCTACACAAATAAGAAATATTTAACAGGTTGTTGTTCTCATCGATGTAAGGCATGCTACCTGTTATAATGTTCACATTATAAGACACCGCAAATTCTTGAAACTTAGCTCTTAAAGGTTCAGTGTATTTTGCTAATTCTCTAATAGCTTTAGCCTCGCCCAAATGGTTAAACTCAGCCATTAAAGGTGCCTCAAAGAACTCTGGGAATAGAATAAAATCAGATTTGTAGTCACTAACCGCATCTACGAAAAACTCTACCTGCTCAATTAGTGCTTCAAAACTTCCGAATAAACGCATTTGCCATTGTACCAAACCAATTCTCACATATGCCTTTTTCTGTTCTACTAAAGCTTCTTCTTTTTCTTGGTAATAGATATTATTCCACTCAAGCAGTGTAGCAAACTCCAAAGAGTCTTTATCACCAATCAGATATTTTTTAAGAATTTTCTTTACGTGAAATTCATTAGAAAGCTGAAAAGTTAATGTAGGATCATAAATCTCCTTTAATTTAACTTGTTGAATATACTTTCTAGGGGTCAACTGATCTGCGTATTTTATATAATTTGGAATACGACCACCAGCCATAATCGATCTTAAATTAAGACTTTCACATAGCTCTTTTCTAGCATCGTATAATCTTCTTGCTAATCTTAATCCACGTGCATCTGGATGCACAAACACATCAATCCCATATAAAACATCTCCATTAGGATCGTGCGTAGTGAAATTGTAATCACCTGTAATTTGCTTATATGTATGGTTATCCCCGTATTTTTTATAGTCAACTATAATCGACAACGCACTTGCTTTCACCTTACCATTAACCAAAACACAAAGCTGACCTTCCGGAAATATATCTATCAGTTTTTTAATCTTCTCTTCTTTCCAGTATGAAGTTGTAGGGTCCATGCCACTATAAGCTTGCAAACTGGCTTCTTTTAGTTCGAGGTAATCTTCATATCTTAAGTTTCTAAGCTCAACTTTAATATTTTCTGTAGTACTCATATATTATTTTTTGAATAGTAATGTGGGTTTACATATATAAAACAAGACATCTCACTAAAAATGTTTTGAATCTTAGGCATTACCTCTATCAATTCTGTATAATACATTTTCAATTTAATGATGTAGCAGACACTTATTTTACACTAAACTTAAATAATGTTTGCTGCTTATATTCTTCTCCAGCTTTAATTAATGTACTTGGAAATTGGCTGTTATTTGGAGAATCTGGATAGTGTTGAGTTTCCAAACAAAAAGCTCCTCTTTTGATATAGGTAATTCCTTTTTTGCCTACTGGTTCTGGATCGAGAAAATTAGCAGTATAAAGCTGCACACCAGGATGTGTACCATAAATCTTCATAATTCTACCAGTTTGTGGCTCCACTACCCTAGCTATAAAACCTGATTCTGAGATTGGTTTATCAACCACGAAGTTATGATCATATCCATTACCAATGCGTAATTGTTCGTGATCAGCTTCTATATCTTTACCAATAAGTTTAGGGTCTGTAAAATCGAATGGTGTACCGGCTACCTCTAAAAATTCTCCTGTTGGTACAATATCTTCATTTACAGGAGTAATAGCCTTAGCATTCAATTGAAGCTCGTGCTCTAAAATATCTCCATTGCCAGCACCTTTCAAGTTAAAGTATGCATGGTTAGTTAGGTTCACATAGGTATCTTTATCGGTCTTTGCATAATAATCTATTTGCAAATCGCCATCGTCGGTTAATGTATAAGAAACCTTTACATCTAAATTTCCCGGATAGTTTTCTTCTCCATCTTCACTAAAATAAGAGAATACTACTGTAGCACTGTGTTCTTCTTTAATTACATCTCCATCCCAGCTCTTCTTACCAAAGCCTACAACTCCACCATGCAAATGATTCTTTCCATTATTAATTGCTAATTTGTATTCTGTGTCTCCTATAGAAAACTTACCGTAACCAATTCGGTTGGCATACCTCCCAACTGTTGCTCCAGAAAAATACTTATGTGTTTCGTAGTCAGATAAATTATCGAAGCCTAAAACTACATCATTAAACTTTCCGGTTTTATCTGGTATTAGCAACCTCTGAATACTCGCTCCGTAGTTGATTAATGAAACTTCTACACCGTTTCTTGCTTTTAACTTATATAAATCGACTTGTTTGTTGTCTTTAGTTAGGCCAAAACGTTCTTTTTGAATAATCATAAATTTAAAAACTTTACTAATCTTAACTGATTATAAATTATATATTTAGACGATGGAAAATAAACGCATATTAAGAAATATCACAATTAAAAATCATTTATTAAATTATACAGCAAAAAAAATAAATATTGAAAATGAAAAACTTTCCTTGGTTTGAAAACTACCCAAAAGAGGTAGCCCAAAACATAGATCTAGACAGGTACCAAACTGTTATGGACATTATTGATGAGTGTTTGGTGAAATACGGTGATAAAACTGCTTACATTAGTATGGGAGCAAGTATGTCATTTAGTAAACTAGACCAACTCTCTAAGAATTTTGCTGCATATTTACAAAGCATCGGATTACAAAAAGGCGATCGTATCGCGATTATGATGCCCAATTTGCTGCAATACCCGATAGCACTTTTTGGTGCAATACGCGCAGGTTTAATTGTAGTTAACACCAACCCTTTATATACAGTTCGGGAAATGACTCACCAGTTCAACGATTCTGGTGTTGATGCTTTAGTTGTACTAGCAAATTTCGCTAAAAATGTTGAGCAAGCATTACCCAAAACTAAAATTAAGCACCTGATTATTACGCAAATTGGCGATCAGTTAGGTGGTTTAAAATCTATTCTTGTAAACTTTGTAGTGAAGTATGTGAAAAAGATGGTACCTGCTTACCATTTACCACAGGCAACTGAATTTAATTATGCTTTAAGTTTAGGTGCAAAAGCTAGCTATAAAAAACCGCAGGTAAACAAATCAGACATCCAATTTCTGCAATATACAGGAGGTACAACTGGTGTTTCTAAAGGCGCTTCTTTAACCAATGGCAACATCATCGCTAACATCTTACAGATATCTGAATGGATGAAGCCAAAATTGAAAGAGAACACAGAAACAATGGTTACTGCCTTGCCTCTTTACCACATTTTTGCACTCACAGTAAACTGTCTTTCTATGCTTATGATTGGTGCAACCAATGTGCTCATTGCCAATCCTAGAGATATGAAGAGTTTTATTAAAGACTTGCAGAAATATCCATTTACTGTAATGACAGGCGTAAATACCCTATTTAATGGTTTACTAAATCAACCTGATTTTAAAGCATTGGATTTCTCTAAACTAAAACTGACTGTTGGCGGTGGTATGGCAGTACAGCGTGCAGTAGCTGATAAATGGAAACAAGTTACTGGTGTTTCTCTAGCAGAAGGTTATGGTTTAAGTGAAACCTCTCCAGTGCTAACTTGTAATCCTGTAGATGGCACAGAAAGAAATGGAACCATTGGAGTTCCAGTACCAGAAACAGAAGTGGTGGTAATGGATGAAAATGGCAACATTCTAGAAAAAGGCCAACCTGGTGAAATTTGCGCTAGAGGCCCTCAAGTAATGAAAGGTTACTGGAACCGTGACGAAGAAACTGCAAAAGTTTTCTTTGGCGAATGGTTTAGAACAGGAGATATTGGTGTAGAAGACGAAGGCGGATTCTTTAAAATTGTAGATCGCAAAAAAGATATGATTTTGGTTTCTGGTTTCAATGTGTATCCAAACGAGGTGGAAGATGAAATTGCCAAGATGGATGGTGTACTAGAAGTAGCAGCTATTGGAGTTCCTGATGATAAATCTCACGAAGCTGTTAAAGTATTTATCGTAAGAAAAGACGAATCTCTAACTGTTGAGAAAGTGCGCCAATACTGTAAGACTTGCCTTACTGGTTACAAAATCCCTAGACATGTTGAGTTTATGGATGAATTACCGAAAACAAACGTGGGCAAAATTCTTAGGAGGTCATTAAAAGAAATGGAAGATAAAAAGCGAAAAGAGGCAGAAACTGCAAGTTAATCTTCTAAAAAATCACAAATAATCAAGAGCTTCAAACTGGAGCTCTTTTTTATTTCTCAATAATCCAAAATATCAGTATTACAAATTCAATATCATTCTTTTAACTTTGCACCTTAAATCAAAAAGGATAACTATTTTGAAAACCAAAAGTCTTAAGAAGGATAAAGTGAATATCGTTACACTAGGTTGTTCTAAAAACTTAGTTGACTCAGAAGTAATGCTTACCCAGTTAAAAGGAAATGGACTGGAGGTAGAACATGAGAATAAAAAAGACGATGCCAATATTGTAATTATAAATACCTGTGGCTTTATAGACAATGCCAAGCAGGAATCAATAGATACTATTCTTCGATATGTAGATGCTAAACAAGAAGGATTAGTAGAGAAAGTGTATGTTACTGGCTGCCTTTCTCAAAGATATAAAGACTCATTAGAAGAAGAAATTCCAGAAGTAGATGCATGGTTTGGTACGATGGAACTACCCCTACTTCTAAGAAAGTTTAAAGCAGATTATAAGCATGAATTAGTAGGTGAAAGAATTACTACTACTGCTAACCACTTTGCTTATATGAAAATATCAGAAGGATGCGATAGACCTTGTTCTTTCTGTGCAATTCCTTTAATGAGAGGAAAACACGTTTCAAAACCAATAGAAGAGCTTGTAAAAGAAGCTAAAAGCTTAGCAAGAAACGGTGTAAAAGAATTACTCTTAATTGCACAAGATTCTACTTATTACGGATTAGATATCTACAAAAAAAGAAACTTAGCTGAGTTGCTAGAAAGACTTTCTGATGTAGAAGGAATCGAGTGGATAAGATTGCATTATGCATTCCCAGCAGGTTTCCCAGAAGATGTGCTGAAAGTGATGGCTGAGAGAGAAAACATCTGTAATTACATTGATATGCCACTTCAATCTGGCTCTACAAAAATGCTTCAACTAATGCGTAGAGGTATTACCAGAGAAAAAACAGAAGTACTCATCGATAAAATCAGACAAAGTGTTCCGGGTATTGCCATTAGAACTACGCTAATTTCTGGGCATCCGGGAGAGACTTTAAAGGAGCACGAAGAAACGATGGAGTTTGTGCAGAAGATGAAATTCGACAGGTTAGGTGTATTTCCTTATTCTCACGAAGATAATACTCATGCATTTGGCATGGAAGATAATCTCAGTGATGAAGAAAAAGAAGCAAGAGCTCAGGAGATTATGCAAATACAAGAAGATATTTCTTTAGCACATAATAGAGCTAAAATTGGCAGTACGTTAAAAGTGCTTTTCGATAGAAAAGAAGGTGGTTACTTTGTAGGTAGAACTGAGTTTGACTCGCCAGAAGTAGATAATGAAGTTTTGCTACCAGCAAGCGATTTTATTAGAGTGGGTGATTTTGCACAAGTAAAAATTACAGACGCTACTGAATTCGACTTATTCGGAAAGATAGTATAAAAAAAGCACCGGATGGTGCTTTTAAGATTTATGCGTGAGAAACGGGGGTATTTGCTAATTTGGCTAGAAACTTTCCGAATTTGCTTTTCTTCTTCTTTTTCTTGCGCTTTTTTCTTCCTGAGAATAAGCCTAACTCTTTAACTACACTAAAAATAATTCCTGCTTTAGTATCTTTAAGCTCTTTTTCCACTACAGAAATTGCCACATTAGTAACAATCTCTCCTACAGTTTCACCACTGTTAAAAGCTTCCATCGGAATACCATTTTTCTTAAATGCTTCTTCCAAGCCAGCTTGTTTTAAAAACTCGCCTTCGATTATTCCCTTCTCCTTAAATATTTTTGCTGTGTTTACATATTTAACAAGCGTATCATATTGCTCCTGAGAAATACTCAACTGCAATCTAATTTTAGCAGCTTGTTCTAATTCTTCTTGCTCTGCTTCAGCATCTGCATACACCATCAGAATTATATCTGTCATCAAATGGAATCTGAGATCGCTATTATGCAATAAGCTTAAGTAACTACTAAAAGTGATTTTTTCTGGCTCATACACAGCAGAGATTACTATTGCTTTGCCAGCTTCATCGATTTCGGCATCATCACAAATGGTTTCTACTAATTGCTTTTCTCCGTCTTCTACTTCACCATCTGCCATTGCCAAACTTGCTAGTGTAACAAGGTAAGCAACCCTTTCTTTTTTTTCGAAATTGGTTAAGAAATTCTTACTCATAAGGTTTAGATTAATATGTGATAATTTTCCAGAATAAAATCACGTAAAAATCCTATGCCATAAAAAAAACTTATAAGTAAGGTTTATCGGAATAGCTTAATTAAAAAGTATGTAAAACTGTATTATACAAAAAATCAATTTTAATATTCTTAGATATTTCATATAACAACTCGCACAGAGCGCTGTAAGAAGCCTAGTATAGCAAGTAATATCCCACCAATAAATAGCATTAATAATTAGATATTCTTAGCAAAAGTAATTAATTCATCTGCCATATGATCCCAAGTAAACTTTTGCTTAAAGTGCTTAATATTTTCAATAAACCTATTTTCCTGAGCTTCATCAAAGTATTTATTAATAGCCAATGCTAACATGTTTTCATCAGGCTCATTTACTACCAAACCAGTATCGTAAGGCTCAATAATATCTTTAAGATTGCCCCTATCTGTTACTAAAACTGGTAAATCAAAATGAAAAGCGACTGCCACTACTCCACTCTGTGTAGCACTTTTATAAGGCAATACACATAGGTCTGAGGCAGAAAAAAAACTAGCGACTTCATCATCAGGAATATATCTTCTAAAAACATAAATTCGGTCTCTATTCGGAGAATTATTAATCAGCTCTTCGTATTTAGTGAAATCTTCGTAAGACTCTCCTGCAATTACCAATTGGTATGCATCTGACAATTTACTAAATGCTTTAAGAAGCACATCAAGACCTTTATATTCTCTAATTAATCCAAAAAATAATAGCGTTTTTTTATCAGTTGGGAGGTTTAAAGAATTTAATGCGTCCACTCTGGGAATTTTTCCACCGAAATGGTTGTATATAGGATGTGGATGCAACATAATTTTTGCATCTGGTATATATTCTTTCAACTCATTTTTTACGGCATTACCCATTACCACATGTGCTTGTTGCTGTTTTAAGAAGTATTGATTCATTAAATAATCTCCCAGCTTTCTCTCATGTGGTGTAATATTATTAATTACAGAAATTGTCTTTACTGATTTTTTAACCAGACGAGAAACTGTACCTTGCGCTGGAGCCAGAAAAGACATCCAATAAGCGCTAATTAATATATCAGGTTTGTAAGCTTTTATAGCAGCAGCTGTTTTTAAATAGCTTAAAGGATTAATGCTATTCAGTACTCTTTTAGACGGTATATTATCAGCAATATCGCTTTCTGAGACATACTGAGAAGTACCCGGGAACAAAATCTGTGGATATTGAAGTGAAAAATTGAATGCTTTTATTTCAGCTTTTTTTTCCAGAGCTCTGAATAAAGATGCATTAAACTGGGCGATTCCGCCGCGATAAGGATAAAAAACTGATTGATAAGCTATTTTCATGAAAAAATATGAAGTAATGCCTTATAAATAATTGATTTACAATTGCATTAGTTTATTATAATTAATAATTTTGCAAACCTTTTTAAAATCTGGTATTTATCAAAATTAATTTTTCATTAAATCCTGTACTTTTTGGTGCATCTGTACAGGCGTAATTAGCACCATTTGCAAAATATATGGCAGAACAAAACGAAAATCAAGCACAAGCACAAGGTTTCAACTGGGACGAACTGGAATCAGGTGGATTTGGTGAAAACTACAGCCAGTCAGAGAAAGAAAAAATGCTGGCAATGTACGATGGTACTTTAAATGAAATTACTGAAAAAGAAGTAATTGAAGGTACTGTTGTTAGTATCACTGACAGAGATGTGGTATTAAACATTGGCTTTAAGTCTGATGGTTTAGTTTCTAGAAACGAATTCAGAGATCTTGAAGGTCTAAAAGTTGGAGACATTGTAGAAGTGTACGTTGAAGATCAGGAAGACGCTAACGGTCAACTGATTCTTTCAAGAAGAAAAGCCAAAATTGTTAAAGCATGGGAAAAAATCACCGGTGCTTTTGAAAATGACGAAGTAATTGAAGGTATCGTTAAAAGAAGAACTAAAGGTGGACTTATCGTTGATATCTTCGGTATCGAGTCATTCTTACCTGGTTCTCAAATAGATGTAAAACCTATCAGAGATTTCGACATCTTTGTAGGTAAAAAAATGGAATTGAAAGTTGTGAAAATCAACTACGCAAACGACAACGTAGTAGTTTCTCACAAAGTTCTTATCGAGAAAGATCTCGAAAAACAAAAAACCGAAATTCTCAACAACTTGGAGAGAGGTCAGGTACTCGAAGGAGTTATCAAGAACATGACCAACTTTGGTGTGTTCATCGACCTTGGTGGTGTAGATGGTCTATTGCACATTACAGATATCTCTTGGGGAAGAATCTCTCACCCAGAAGAGCTGCTTGAGCTTGACCAAACTGTTAAAGTTGTTGTTCTTGACTTCGATGATGACAAGAAGAGAATTTCACTGGGTATGAAGCAATTAACTCCACACCCATGGGATTCGTTGGATGAAGGTATCGACGTTGGAACTAAAGTTCATGGTAAAATCGTAAACGTTGCAGATTACGGTGCATTCCTAGAAATCGTTCCAGGTGTTGAAGGTCTAATCCACGTTTCTGAAATGTCTTGGTCTCAGCACTTGAGAAACCCACAAGACTTCTTAAAAGTTGGAGACGAGCTTGACGCTCAAGTTCTTACTATCGACAGAGAAGAAAGAAAAATGTCTCTAGGTATCAAACAACTTACTGAAGATCCTTGGAAACGTTCTGATCTTATGATCAAATACGCTGTAGGAACTAAGCACACAGGTGTTGTTAGAAACCTTACTAACTTCGGTTTATTTATCGAACTTGAAGAAGGTATCGATGGTCTAGTTCACGTTTCTGATCTTTCTTGGACTAAGAAAATCAAGCACCCATCTGAGTTTGTAAAAGTTAGTGATGAGTTAGAAGTTGTTGTTCTTGAATTAGACATCGAACAAAAACGTCTTGCTTTAGGTCACAAACAACTTGAAGAAAACCCTTGGAATGCATTTGAAGAAATATTCACTCCTGATTCAGTTCACAAGTGTACTATTATTTCTAAAAATGATAAAGGTGCTGTTCTTGAGTTACCTTACGGTATCGAAGGATTCTGCTTATCTAAAAACTTGAAGAAAGAAGACGGTTCTACTGCTGACGTTGGAGAAACTCATGAATTCAAAGTAATGGAATTCTCTAAAGAAGACAAGAAGATCACGCTTTCTCACCTTCATACATATAAAGAAGAGAAGAAACCTAAAAAATCTGAAGGTTCTAAGTCTGCAAAACCAGGCAATAAAGACAACGATTCTAAAGCTACTTTAGGTGATCTAGATGCTCTTGCACAATTGAAACAAGACATGGAAAATAATGACTAATTAAATTCCATTCTTAATAATATAAGGGCCATGCAATTGCATGGCCTTTTTTGTTATACTTAATCTATCTCTTTTACCACTTTGCAAGGATTACCCGCTGCAAAAACATTAGCTGGAATATCTCTGGTTACTACACTCCCTGCTCCTATCGTTGTATTATCTCCTATCGTTACTCCCGGACAAATTATACAACCTCCTCCTAACCATACATTATTTCCAATTTTAATTTCAGCCCCTAATTCTCTACCTGAGTTTCTCTTAACCGGATCAAGCGGATGAGTTGCAGTGTATATTTGTACTTTGGGAGCCGCCATTAAATTATCTCCGATGGTAACTTTACAAACATCCAGTATTACACAGTCGAAATTAAAAAAGCAGTTTTTACCCAAATAAATATTATAACCATAATCGCAGTAAAATGGGGGTTGAATGTTTACAGTATCTCCATTTTGTCCTATTAGCTCAGTTAAAATCTTTTTCCGTTCTGCTACATCGTGTTCTGTTGTGGCATTATATTGTTGAAATAGTAAACGAGCTGTCTTTCTTTCTGCTACCAATTCAGCATCTTCAGGATCATACATTTCTCCTGCAAGCATAATTTCCTTTTCAGTTTTCATAAAAGTGTTTGTCTAATAATAATTTTGTGCATTGCTATTTTGTATAGCCTTAAACTACTTAATAAATTTAAGCACCATACAAAACATGTAAATGAAACACTATAACCTTTTCGCTGTTTACTTTTTTTCAGTTTTACTGCTTTTCTCTTGTGAAAAAGAGGAAACAAAGCAAGAACAAACACAATCTCTAATTGTCGATATATCAAATGAACATCCTTTCTATTTTGCTATAAATGGTAAGCCAACACTTTTACTGGGTGGTAGTAATGATGATAATATTTTCCAAATCCATCCGCTAGAACCACAACTAGACACGATTGTAAAATTTGGAGGAAACTATATAAGATGCACTTTAAGTAGCCGAGACTTTGCCAATCAATGGCCTTACAAACAACGAGGCGATGCACTTTACGATCTTAATGAATTTAGCGAAGAATATTGGTCTCGTTTAGAAAAGTTTTTCAAACTCTCAGCAGAAAAAGGTTTAATTGTGCAGCTTGAAATTTGGGATAACATGGACTTTTACACAGTTTCTAAGTGCTGGTCTAAACATCCATTTAACCCTGCATATAATGTAAATTACACTCAAGAAGATTCTAAGCTTGAAGAGGACATCAATTATCTTCCTACCGAGAAAATTCAAGCATTTTTCACCACTGTTCCTGAGCTAGATAACAATACAGTAGTACTTCCCTATCAGCAGCAGTTTGTGGATAAGTTGTTGAGTCACTCATTTAAGTATGACAACATCCTTTATAGCATTGATAATGAATCGCTTAATGACATAAAATGGACAGCTTACTGGGCAAAATACATCAAAGCTGCAGCAGCTAAAATCAATAAAAAAGTATTGATTACAGATATGCTCTATGATAATAAGGATTTCGAAAAAGCTAAGGCAATGGTGGTAAACACATCGAATACACTCAATGAAAACCCAAGAGCTATTGAACTGAGTAATTATCCTGAAACTATTGACTTTATAGATTTATCTGCACAAAGTATTTTAAGTGGAGAAGAGCATTATATTGAAGCTTTAAATGTACACAACCAATTAAACGCGAATAAACACCCCATGCCTATTTCTGCAATAAAAACATATGGTGGAGAACAAAGCGATTGGACAGGTACAATTGAAGATGGACCTGAGAGATTTTGGCGTAGTATTTTTGCTGGCTATGCTGCAGCACGTTTCCACAGACCTCCTTCTGGCTTAGGTATTAACCGCTTAGCTCAGGTAAATATTAAAAGTTTAAGAATGCTGAGCGATTCAGTAGACTTTTTCAATATGTCGCCTGCCAATGATTTACTCGATGAAAGGCAACCAAACGAGACATATTGCTTGGCTAACAAATCGTTAGATGAGTTTATTCTTTACTATCCGGGATGTGGTGAGGTTGATTTAAAACTAGGCGATTTTAAAGGTGAGGCTTCTATCAAATGGGTTAATATTTTGAATAGTAGCTGGGATGAATCTTACACTGAAAAGGTATCTGAAAAACTTTGGTTAAAAAGTCCATGCGAAG
>PBYL01000349.1 GCA_002729595.1 Thalassovita sp.
CTTTCTGCAAGTCCTGCTTCTGCTCCTGAAGGTGATTTAAAAACTGCTATCGAGAGCAAATGGGGTAGCTTAGATAAATTTAAAGAGGCATTTAACGCAGCTGCTGCAACTAGATTTGGTTCAGGATGGGCTTGGTTATATGTAAAATATAATGGTAGCATCGAAATCTCTTCTACTCCTAACCAAGATAATCCTTTAATGGATATCAACGAAACTGATCGTGGTTTCCCTATCTTAGGATTAGATGTTTGGGAACACGCTTACTACTTAAAATACCAAAATAAAAGACCTGACTACATCAATGCTTTCTGGAGTGTTTTAGATTGGAAAGCAGTTGAAGAAAATTACAAAAACGCTTTAGCGAACTTGTAATCTAAATATTTATTGAGGTTCACTATTAGATAGCATCTTTAGTGAACCTTAATTCTTTCTTATCAGAAGAACTTAACTAATAAACAGCTCATAATATCATGAAGGTATTGCTTTTCAACGGATCGATGGACAGAAACCAGCATGCCACGTCTTATAAATTAATCGAATATTTTAAGAATTCGCTGGAATCTGAAGGAATCGAAGTAATTACATTCAATCTTGGTGAAGCAGCAATACCTTTATTTGATCCTGCAATTAACCCACATCCTGCATCAGTATTAGAAATGAATAAGCTCTTTTTAGAAGCTGATGCGCATATCTGGTTTACTCCACTCTACCACGGTAGCATGACGGGTGTAATGAAAAACTGCCTCGATTGGCTAGAACTCAGTGCCAAAGCACCAATTCCATATTTAACCAACAAAGTGATCGGAATGGTTTGCTGGGCATATGGCGAACAAGCCATGCAAGGTATAAATGCAATGGATGCTGTTGCAAAAGCATTGCGTGCATGGCCTTTACCATTTAGCGTGCCTATTACCAGAAAAGATTTGTTTGATACCACCTCTGGAGAAATTACTGAATTCTATAAAACTAAATTTAAGTTGTTAAAAGAATTGCTCATTTCTCATAAGGTTACTTTTATATAAGTAATTTGGTAATAATCAACTTCAATCAAGGATAAGTAACTCTTTTCTCGCTTTCATTATATGGCTTTTCATCTTTGAGATATTTGTTAAACCAAGCTTTAATATTGTCTTGCGCTTCATCGCGGTTTTTATCTAAAACATGGTTATCACCTGTGTAAGTGATGAATTTATAGGGGAAACTTAATGAGTCTAGTTTGTTACTTAGCTCATCGGCAACGTCGTAGCTTACTCTATCATCGCCAGTTCCATGTAAAATAAGCAGTGGCGTTTTACTAAGCTTTTCTGGCCAATACACAACTGATCTGTCTTTTATCAACTCATCTCTTTTTTCATTAAAGGCAGGTATAATCTCAGCATACACATACTTCTCCATTTCTGGTCGACGTGAAATCGTTTTATATAAATTGGCAGAGCCAGCTATAACCACTGCAGCTTTAAAAACTTGCTTATTTTGCAAAGCTTTGTAGGTCATCATGCCACCACGACTGTGACCTAAAACTCCTATTCTAGAAGTATCTGCTTTTTCAACTTGAGACAATGCGGGAATTAAATTGAGAATATCGTTTACATCGGCACCACCAAATTCTTCTTTGCCTTCGCTGCCACTATTACCACGATAATTAGAAGCAATTACTACATAACCTTCAGCAGCATAGGGAGCCATAAACTTGTTAAGCTGGCTAAAACTTAGTCTACCAGCATCTCTATTTCCACCTCGGTTATAGATAATGCATGGAAAGTTTCCTTCCTCTTTTGGGCTTAGCATAATACCTGTAACTACCAATCCATCACTTTTATAAGCAATTGAATAGATATTTACATTTCGGAGCGCTTCGTATCTTTTAATAAACAAACCTGCTGTTGAAAGCACAAAATGTTTAATAAATCCGACTTTCTCCTTTTTAATTATTTCACCTTCTTTAAAATTACCAAATCGCTCTTCCGTCTCTTCGACACTTTCGAACTGTAATTCTTTAGATAGGTAAATGGAACTTGCTACAATGGAACCTAAAATTAGTGCAGCGCTTAATAGTAAAACACTTAGAATTTTAAATGTTAGTTTCAGTAATTTCATTAATGATCAGTTTGATAGTAAATTTTGCTGTGATATATGATTAAAAAAAGCTTTAGCTAATCGTGATAGACAAACAGCTAAAGCTTCTTAGTACGCAAAGAAATCTGTCAAGATTACTTTTTCAAATAGTTTGTATTGAATTTTATATAAGCGGTAATTATCAATGCTCTAATGCAAACTCTGTCTGCGGATTTTCTTTTTGCCTTTTAGTGTCACTTCGCTAATGCTTTGCAACTTGGCTCCTTCTACTGCACCAATTAATGAAGCTACATCACCAGACACCAAAAACAACTCACCGATCTCATTGCATTTACCTTGTATTCTCGATGCCGTATTCAATACATCACCATGAAAAGCAATTTCTCTTTTAACATCTCCAACTTCCGTAACAGTCACTTTTCCATAATGCACACCCGCTTTAAACTCGGGCATCAAACCATAATTTTTCACATAGTAATCTCGCTTAGTTTCTAGCAAATCTATAAATGCGTAATAAGCTTTAATCACATTGTTATTGATTACACCATTTTTCAAATTCCAAGTAAGAACCACTTCGTCACCCACATACTGGTAAAACTCCGCCTTATACTTTTGTACAATAGATACATCATGAAAACAATCTTGCAATAACCTGCTATATCTAATATGCCCTAGATTTTCTGCAATGGTAGTTGACGAATTAAGGTCGAGAAACATAAATATTCTGTTCTCTTCTTTAGGATAATAGAAATCTCCACGAAGCATGCGCATCAAATTACCTGGACCAAACTTACGATCTACTTGTTTAAAAAAGCCAAATATAAATGTGGCTATCAACAAGTAAACAATAAAGGATATGGATGTTCCATTAAGGAAAAACCGCTTTAAGTTACCTAAAGTAAATTGCTGATTCGTTTCCCAAACTGTTAAGCTATAAGTAACAAAAAGAATGGCTGTAACAAAGCAGATATATAGTAAAATTCCTAAGAAAATGATGTAGCCTAAACTTCCCCTATGGGCATAAGTATTTAGGAAGTGGGCTTCCAAATATGTGAGTACTACTCCATTAAAAAAACCAATTAGTAGTACTACTGGAACTGTAAAGTTATTTATAATATCTGCACCAATGTAGTAGTCTGCATCAGCATCGGTGTGATAATACCTTATAAAACCAAATAATGTTAATACAAACATCCATGCTAAACCTTGTTTAATGGAAAGCTTGAAAAGCGATTTGGTTGATTGATAGTAATAATTTCCCATATTTAATGTCTTTAAAAATGATAGCCATATAAATTAATTAAGGTTAGTGGGTATGGGAATTTTGAGTTAGTACACTTCAAATTAAAATATACAGGGCACTATAAAAGCGCCCTGTATTGAGTAACTCCTATTCTATGTGGTTACTCATAGCTGGTTGGCTGTTTCCTTTTTGTGATTTCCATTTTCTGAGTTTATTTGAGCTAGCAACTCATCTGCTTCACTAGCCATTTCGCTCAATGGAGTTTCGTCTATTTCAATTTCTTTATGTTTATCCATTCCGAATTTCGCTAGTATTCTATCGAACACATAGTAAATCAATGGAACAACAATTAAGGTAAGGAACATTGAACTACTCAAGCCACCAATCAATACCCAACCTAGTGAGTTTTTCCATTCAGCACCCGGGCCACTTGCCATCGCAATCGGCATCATACCAATTACCATCGCAATGGTGGTCATAAGAATAGGTCTGAATCTAATACGAGTAGCATGAATCAATGCATTTTTAACATCCATGCCTTTTTCTTTTAGCTGGTTTGTAAAGTCAACCACAAGGATCGCGTTCTTGGCAACCAAACCAATTAGCATGATAATACCAAGAATCGAGAATATACTTAAGTTTTGTTTCGCTAGTGCTAATGCCAGCAATGCACCAATAATCGCAAGCGGAATTGAGAACATAATTACAAGTGGATATACATAACTATCGTAAAGTGCCACCATAATTAGATAAACAAAGAATAATGATGCTAATAAGGCAATACCCAAAGTACCGAATGCTTTATCTTGATTTTCTGAGTTACCACCTAATCTGTAGCTCACACCTTCTGGCATAGTAACTTTATCCATTTTCTCTCTAATTTCTGCTGCTATAATACCTTCTGGTCTACCTAATACTTGAGAAGCAATGGTTACAGCTGCAATCCTGTTTTCACGGTCAAGTCTGGTTGGTCCAACACCTTCTTCGATATTAGCAAACTGCGATAGACGAATAACTTGTCCTTTGTTATTGATGAAAGTAAGCTCACCAATATCCGTTTTGTTTCTTCTGTCTAATTCATCTAATCTGATGTTGATTGCATACTCATACTCACCATCGCGATACTCTGCATCATCGTTACCGTTAAATGCTACTCTCATTCCACCACCAACTTGCTCTAGCGATAAACCTAAAGAAGCCATTTTGTCTCTATCTATCTTTACACTAATCTCTGGCTTACCAGCTTCCACACTCGACTCAATATCAGCAGTACCATTTACACTCGCTACTACTTGTTCAACAGTTTTTGAGAACTCTAGTAGAGAATCTAACTCAGGTCCAGTAATAATTACCTGTATCGGAGCTGCTTCAGCAGAACCCATAATCGATACGTTTACAGTTGTAAACTCAACGTTAGGTACATTTTGCTCAAGTTCAACTTTTAACTTTCTAGAGAAATATTTAGTAGAGTAATCTCTATGTTCTTTATCCACCAATTTTACTGTAATCTCAGCAGCATTGGCTTTATCTGTTGTTCCTAAGAACTGGTCAGTTACCTCACCTACAGTTGTAAAGTATTTTGTAACATCAGGATTCTCAGTTAAAATCTTCTCAACTTTTTGAGTTACAAAGTTGGTTTGTTCTATGGTTGCATCATCTGGTAATTCTAATCTGATCAAGAACTCACCTTTATCACCACTTGTAATGAACTCACTACCAATAAAGCCCATTGGTAATAAAGCTACCGAGCCTACAAAGAGTACGATTACGATAAAGAAAGTAACAATCTTGTTGTTAAAACACCACTTTAAGATACCTGTAAGTTCGTCGATAAACGCATCAATAATTTTTTCGAAACCAAGGATGAATCTACCGATAAAGTTTTTGTTAGAAACATGCTCTAGTTTAGAAAAACGTGAAGAAAGTAATGGAATTAATGTGAATGCTACGAACATACTCAATAGCGTGGATATCGCCACAACCACCGCAAACTGTCTTACAATATCTGCCACCAAACCAGTTGACATTGCCAACGGAACGAACACAACCACAATTACCAATGTAATTGAACTAACTGTTGCACCAATCTCTCTAATACCATCGTAAGATGCCTGAATTCTATTTTTACCCATCTCCATGTGACGGTAGATGTTTTCAATAACAACAATGGCATCATCCACAAGAATACCAACCACTAGTGATAAACCTAAAAGCGTCATCAAGTTTAGTGTATATCCGAACAGATACATAAAAGTAAATGTTGAGATAATTGATGCTGGTACCGCGATCATTACAATAATTGCATTTCGCAAACTGTGTAAGAAAAGTAGCATTACTACTGCTACCAACACAATCGCGATTACAAGGTCATGAATTACAGCATCTGCCGCTTCTAGTGTAAAGATTGAGCTATCTTGAGCAATTGAGAATTTCAAGTTGATCTTGCCATAATCTTTTTCAAGTTCAGACATAGCCGCTTTTGTTAAAGCACTCACTTCCACTGCGTTTGCATCAGACTGTTTCTGAATAGCCAACATGATAGATTCTTTCGAGTCAATCTTACTGATCTTTTCAGTCTCAACTTTAGTATCTTGTACTTCGGCAATATCTTTCAACCTTACTTTACCACCATCTTCGTTTTGCACCAATACTAAATCTTCAATCTCTTTTAAAGAGCTAAACTTTCCAGATAACCTGATAGAAACCTGTCCTTCTTGGCTTTTTACTTTACCAGTAGGGAAATCTAGGTTTGAGTTATTGATCTTTTGAGTTACTTGCAAAATAGACATGTTGTAAGATTCCATTTTGCTTTTATCGATGTTTACACGAATCTCTCTTTCTTCACCACCAGTAAGTGCAATTTTTGCCACACCTTGGATTCTCGCAAGTGCAGGTTGAATTTTATTACTGATAAGATCGTAAAACTCTGTTGATGACACATCTGCCTCAGCACCTACATACATAATAGGTCTATCACTCACATTAAATTTCTCTAATGATGGAGGATCAACATCGTCTGGTAAATCTTTTAATACTGCATCTACTTTACGTTGTGCATCTTGCAAAGCTTTGTCAGGATCGGCACTCATCACCATTTCTATAATAATAATAGAAACGTTTTCCATTGAGTAAGACTTGATTCTGTCCAAACCTTCCATAGATGCTACTGCATCTTCTAACTCTTTTGTTACTGAGGTTTCTACCTCATCAGGTGAAGCACCTGGGTAAATAGTAGTTACAGTTACAATCGGTTGAGTAATATCGGGTATTAGCTCATACCCTAGGTTCATATAAGATCCTACACCAAAAGTGATCAGCAATGCAAATATTACGGTCACAATGGTAGATCTCTTAATAGAGACTTTAGTTATTTGCATGAGGTTATATTTTTAATTTTTTAAATTATATAGCTGATACTTTGGTACCATCTTTTAAATTGATTTGTCCGCTTAACACCACTTTCTCTCCTTTCTTAAGACCGCTTACAACCTCAACTTTGTCATCGAAAACTTGACCGATTACGATTTCTCTTAACTTTGCAGTCTCGTTTTCAACCACATAAACATTCGCATCTTTTAAGCTTCCGCTAATTGCCTTTCTCTCTAATACTACAGATTTTTTAGGTGCAAACTGGAAGTTAGCAACGGCATACATACCTGCTTTTAATGGAAGCTCAGTATCGTTGTTTATCACTTCAATCTCAACTCCATATTTAAGCGTTGCATCAGCTTTTTGTGCCACAGTTACTACTTTACCTTCAATCTTTTTACCTGGGTGAACATCTGTGCTAATCTCAACTTTTTGTCCATCTTGTACTTCTAGAATATAAGACTCAGGCACTTTTACCTCTAGCTTCAATTTAGATACATCCACTATATCATATACCTTAGCACCTGGCGAAAGAAATGAACCAATCTCTATATAATCCTCATGAATTACGCCACTAATAGGGCTCTTAATATAAGTATCTTCGAGTCTCTTTTTAGTTGATTTGTAATTAGCTTCAGCTTGTTTTAAGCCTAATTTTGCTTCTTCTAAATCGCGTTCAGTAATTGCATCTTCTTTAATCAATTTCTCAAATCTCGCTACGTCTTTTTGCATTTTTTCAAATTGAGCTTCAGCAGCGATTAGTTGAGATTGAATCAATTCATTATCTACTTGTAATAGTAAAGTACCAACAGAAACTTTATCTCCTTTTCTTTTATAAAGTTTAGTTACTCTACCTTGTGTTTCAGACATTAAAGTCAACTCAGCTTTAGGTTCAAGTGTACCGTTAATATCAACCTGACCACTAATTTCTTCTTCTTTTAATGAAGTAATTGTAACTGGTATCGACTCACTTTTCTGCTGTAAAGATGCAGCAGTTTGTTCCATCTCTTTTTTGTTATTTGAAAGGGTAAAAGCTACTATTCCAATAAGAGCAATAACTACTACTATACCTATTATTCTTTTCATGAGATTATATATTCTGAGTATTTGTTGAGATTTCTATTATTATTCCGAAATTAATTTTAGCTGACCTTTAGCTTTAATTAGATCGAGCTCAGCCATTTTGATTTTGATAACTTCTGTGTTGAAACCTGTTTTGGCTTCTCTTAAAGAAGTTTCAGCATCTAATAAATCTGTAAGTGGCGAAACACCTTCTTTATACAGACTGTTGGTTTGGTTGTACACTTTCTCTGCTAATGAAACATTCTCCTCTTGTGCCTCAAGCGACTCCAAACTGTTGATTAATTGTGAACTGGCTGTCTCTTGTTCTAAAGAAATATAAGACTCAGTTTTGCTAATATTTTCGGATACAATTGACTGGTTAATTTTAGACTGCGCTACTTTATATTTTTTCTGTAGGCCATCGAAAATTGGAATATTAAGTTGCAAACCAATTACTGCTGCGCTAAACCATTTTTCTGAGAACATATCTCCAAATGAGTTTTGCTGACCTTGAAAGTAATATCTACCATAAGCATTTAATGAAGGATAATAACCAGACTGCACATTTTTTTGATCTAGTTGATAAAGCTCCATTTGCTTGTTTAATATCTTAATTTCAGTTCTTTCTTCCATTTCAAGATTGTTGTTTAGTAAAACCTCGTCTTGATTAAAAGAAGTGATGGCTGTATTATCTAGTGTCATGCTTTCGTCCATTGGTTTACCCATTAGATATTTGAGCATGTTTAATTGACTTTGCAATCCAGTTAGCAGACTTTTTCTTTGAGTTTCTAGATTGGTTTTATTCACTTTCACTCTGTTATAGTCAACTTCTCTTACCAAATCGTTTTCCATTCTCACCTGCATAATTTTAAGCAATTGAGTTAAACGCTCAAGGTTATCGTCTATAATAGTAAGCTGCTCTTGGATGTTAAGTGCATTGTAATAATTAGAAGCAACTTGATAGATGATGTCTTCATCAGTCTTTAACTGGTTAAGCTTATAATATTCTTTAGAAGCTCTTGATGCTTGCAAGCCTACAAAATACGACTGGCTAAATATTAATTGATTAGCCTCAACTCCTGCTGTAGCTGCGTAATTTGTACCAAATTGCACTGGTATGGTACCTTCTTGGCCAAAAAACTCACCAGGAAGCATTTGAGTTGGCAATTTTAAATTGTCATCAAAAGTTGCAAAACCATTAACTTGTGGAAGTCCAGTTCCTCTAATTTCTTTAATTTGATTTTCAGCTCCTTCCAGTTCTAAGTCGGCAATTTTAGCATCATGACTATTCTTGATGGCAAATTGTACGCATTGTTCTAGAGTCAACTTCTCAGTCGAATCCTGTGCAAACAAAGATGTACTAGATACCATACTAACCAGAATCATTCTTAAAAAGAATCTGATAGATATTCTCTGCATTTCTGTTTTGAGTTAAATAGTTGCGTTTTTAAGTAAGTTGGTGTTATTGGATAAAGTGAATCGAAATATTATTTGTAGCCTTAAGATTTTTTAGTTGATTCCCACTTTTTAAAAAGTTTGAAAAATTCGTTGTTCATAAATTCAAAATAATCGAGTGCTTCTTTAAAACTTTGGCAAATTGCACTTTCTTTATTTTTCTTTTGAGCGTAAACTTCTTTTAATAAGTTGGTAAATGTACATCTCTTCTTGTGCTCTTCGTAAGCCATGTCTTTTAAGACAATTTTCTTCACTTTAAAGTATCGCTTACGATCTCCAGGTTTTGTAAAGTATTCTACTTTACCGGTATTAAGCAATAGATTAAGAGCTGTACTGGTTGCACTTTTACTTAAGTGCAATGTTTCTCGCACATCATCAAAAGTTAACTCTTCTGATTCTGATATTATTAATAGCCCTAAGATTCTACCAACTGCCGGCTGCCAACCTCTTGATTCTAGAAAAACCCCTAATTGTTCTAATAGATCTTTCTGCTTTTCTGACAAGGTGAATTCACTCATGTACTATAATTGTGGTTAATTATGGTACAAAGCTAAGACGGTTTTTTTAGTTCTGCAAATACAGAACTAAAAAAACTTAGAAAAATATTACATGCATTTAAAAAACCTTAATTTGCTATTAAAAATGAATATCTTCATATTTGACTATCCTTATTTATAACCATTCTAATATAATTCATCACAAAATTAATGTCTGATAGCGACGCTATACGGATTTTAAATGACGAAAAACGGATTTATGAAGCTAAGAATCGCTATTGAAGGATTAGACCAGACTATTTTCGAAAATAATTATCAAGACTATCTAACAGAAAAAGATGGTATAACAGAAAAAACAATTACAGAAAATTATCCATTTGGTAAAATTCAGATGCATCATATACAATTCGAAGGTGTTTATATACACTACGGAGATATGAGGTTGAAAGAAAAAACCAACTTAAAAGTGCATTCAGATTTTCAGATTATAGAAATGCATTTTTCTTTTGAGGGTAGCAACACTTCTTATTTTGATGATCGAAATATGGAGTTTACATTCAGTAAGAATCAGCACAATATAGTTTACCTTCCTCATTTTAATGGTACTTTCACTTTTGATCATGCTGCAGACTATAAAATGTTTGAAGTGGGATTATCGCTTTCACTTTTCGAGAGACTAGCCAGTTACGATAGTACATTGATTGAAAGTATGTTTCTTGCAATTGAGCAACAAAAAACTTCTTTTATGAGGGATAACAATTTGCCAATTACACCTCAAATGCATTTTATTATCGATGAGATTGTTAATTGCAACCGAACCGGTTTTACCAAAAGGTTATTTATTGAAGCTAAAATAATTGAGTTATTTATGCTTCAGCTTGAACAATTCGAAATGCACGAGAAGCCAAAAAACTCATCTCTCAAAAATGATGATATAGATAAGATTTACGAAGTAAAAACCATATTAGAAAACAACTTAGAAGCACCACTTTCTTTAATGGAATTATCGAGAACGGTGGGAATTAATGATTTTAAACTTAAAAAAGGTTTTAAAGAAGTTTTTGGAAATACAGTTTTCGGATATTTGAATGAATTAAAGATGAATCGTGCTCAACTTCTTCTTTTAAACAATGATTTATCAGTTGCAGAAATAGCTAGATTAACTGGCTATAAAAACCCAACACATTTTACTGCAGCATTTAAAAAGAAGTTTGGTGTTTTACCCGGTTCATTAAGGAAGTAATTTGAGTTAATTCAAACTACTTCATTTTTTTTATAGCAATTTTCGTTTTTTGAATTTGCTTGTTGGCAGCAGATCTCAATTGTTCGTGGTGAACAAACCAACCTCCTATTGCACCAAGTACACTGCCTATTACAGTATCTATAAATCTGGCCATCACCAATTCATCTGGATCAGCTAAACTTCCGTTAGCAGCCTCATTCAATAAAATAGTAAGTGGTGTGATAAATATTACAGCCAATGCATAATGTCTTGTTACCAAAATCTCAACAACAAACTGAAGTACCATAATACCAATACATATACTCAATGCCGAAGTTTTAAACGAAAGCACAACAAAACATAAGCCCAAACCTAAGAATGTACCGATGATTCTGTGAAGGCTCCTTTGCCAAATCATTTGCAAACTCACTCCTTGCATTACTGCAATACTCGAAATTGTAATCCAATAAGGGTTTTGTACTTTCAATAAATGTCCAGCTAACAAAGACAAAAACATAAAAAAACCGACAATACCAGATTCAATCAAATTAGCATATCTGTATTTACTTTCATTTCCAGCATTGGTAGGTATAGCTTTCGGCGGATATTTCTTAATAATTAAAACACTATATATTAAACCGAGTACACAAGCCAGCATCGTACCAATAGAAACCAAACCAATTTTTAAAGGAATCGACGCTAATTCGAAAGGCATGCAACTAGCCAAAGAAGCTACCATAATAAAAAAGAAACTTCTTGGAGGAGCTAGGTTAAAGTAATTTACCAACCAATAAACTCCCATTGAGAACAAACCGAAGGTGATGGATGAAACTATTGGATTAAAACTGAAACAAATGCCAATGGTAAATGAAAGCATGAATCCAAAAGAGCATGAAAACAAGGTAATTAATCTGTGAGCCAAAGGTGTAGATGGCATATACAAAATAACCAAACCAGATAAACATGCTAGTGCGCCATATTGTAAATTACCCAGATAGTAACCAGCAAAAAGTGGTAATCCTACACAAAAAGAAGCCAGTACTGGAATTGTCCAAAGTCGTTCTGTTTGATTAAGTGTAAATAGCGATTTAAATTCTTCCCTTAAAATATGCTTCAACGAATTGCCCATTTAATTTCCCTTATAATCTTCACATTTAAGTTTAAATAATAATCTTGAATAGATAGAATATGTTTTCTTTTATAGATAACTATTCATTAATTGAGACTTGTAAAGATATTGAGTTTAAGCACTGCTATTTCTAATGCCTTGTATCAAATTATTCTACCAGTTAGAATAAAAACATTAAACCTTAATCTCGATATTTTGCTTACAAATAACATTGTATTAAACAGATACCTTGAATTTTATGCTTCTATAATAATAGGTGCAAATAGATTTAGACTTTTATCAATATTGTTGATGATGAGTTAAATAGAACAGATAGTTCTGGTAATGCATCAGAATCAAATCTTATAATTACTAATATATCAATCTATCTCTACAGGATGAATCCTGTAGAGATTGTGTATAGAAACTGTATAATTCCTAGAAGAAATATGCAAGAAAAAGGTCGTATATAAACCTATTGACTTAAATGAGATGCTATTATTTATTTTTTTGTAAATTCATTCCATAAATATGAATTTGACAAATGAATAGAGCAGCTAGTCTAATTAAAAATTACCTCTACCAATGGTTTCTAATTATACTTCTACTAACTTCATGTACAGAGAATATAAATGATGCAAAATATAGAATTGGTTTTTCTCAGTGTACCGAAGCAGATCAATGGCGAAAAGTGATGCATGAAGAAATGCAAAGAGAAATAGCTTTTCATCCAGAAGTTGAGCTGATAATTAAGAATGCCGAAAACAGCAGTAGCAAACAGATTCAACAAATAAAATCACTACTAGAAGAAGGGATTGATTTGTTAATTGTATCTCCAAATGAAGCTGAACCCATCACTCCTATTATCGAAGAAATTTACCGAAAAGGCATTCCTGTAATTGTGATTGATAGGAAAATATCTTCGAGTTCTTATACCAGTTATGTTGGTGCAGATAATTTCGAGATTGGGACACTCGCTGGAAAATATGCTGCAGAATTACTCGGGGGGAAAGGTAAAATAATAGAAATTACAGGTTTAAAAGGCTCAACTCCTGCAATAGATAGGCACAATGGCTTTACTCAATCTTTAAAGAAATTTCCTGATATTGAGATTGTAAAAAAGGTAGAGGGCAAATGGGAAATTGATACAGTAAAACAAATATTCCCAGCAATATTAGATACCATACAAAAAGCTGATCTCATATTTGCTCACAATGATATAATGGGTTTAGGAGCTTACGAAACCAGTAAGCAATTGGGTAGAGAAAACGAATTTAAGTTTATCGGCATTGATGGATTGGCTGGTTCTAATGCAGGTTTACAATTTGTAAATGATGGCATTCTCGATGCGACTTTCGCTTACCCGACAGGTGGTGAATTGTCTATAAACATTGCTTTAGATTTATTGAATGGTAAAACAGTTTCTAAAGAAAACATCTTGCAAACCACTTTAATAAATAAGGGAAATATTAAAGTGATGAAACTGCAATCTGACAAAATTATAGAGCAGCAGAAAGATATAGTGAGGCAAACCACACTGATAGAAAGTCAGAAGGAATTATATCAAAATCAAAAAATATTGATGTATATTTTGTTGGCTAGCCTAAGTTGCTCTTTGGGTTTTGGTGCTTACATTTTGTATTCACTAAAAGAAAAACAACTCACTTTTAAAAAGCTAAAAGCCAAAAACAAAGAAATTACAAAACAGCGAAATCAGATAGAGAAGATTGCTTTGCAAGCAGAAGAAGCCACCCAAGCCAAGTTGAAGTTTTTCACCAATATCTCCCATGAATTTAGAACACCGCTAACATTAATAATGGCTGCTGTTGAGGAGCTGAAAGAACTATCTAACCATTATACAGCTCAGCAAAATAAAGATTTGAGTCTTATTAATAGAAATGCGGCAAGACTACTGCGATTGATCAATCAATTAATGGATTTTAGAAAAATTGAAAACAGCAAAATGAAAGTTTATGCGACCAAGCATAACATCATAAAATTCATGAAAGACATTATGATTGAGTTCGAAAACTTGGCTAATAAAAATAAGATTGACTTTCACTTAACCACAAATACCAATCAATTAGATGTTTGGTTTGATAGCGGCATGCTAGATAAAGTCTTATTTAATTTACTCTCAAATGCTTTTAAGTTTACGCAAGAAGGCGATTTTATTAGAATTGGAATAGAAGAAAAAATTCTCGAAAACAAAGTATTGCTCGTAATTGAAGATAGCGGCCGAGGTATGTCTAAAGAACATGTACAATTTGCATTTGATCGATTTTACAAAGGCAACAATTACGAGACATTTGGTACTGGATTAGGGCTTTCGCTCTCTAAAGAAATGATTAATCTGCATCATGGAAACATTAACGTCTCTAGCGAAAAGGGAAAAGGTACTCGCTTCGAAATTGAATTACAACTAGGAAAAAATCATTTCTCTGAAGATCAACTATTCGATAGCGATACTGAAACCTTTAACCACTCAGAAATGAAGTTTTTCTTAGAAAGCTCCATTTTTGAAAATCAGAATCATGTTGTTCAACTAGTACCTCAAAACCAAGAAAACTCAATTTTGATTATTGAAGATAATGAAGAGTTAAGAAAGCTTTTAGCTGATAAGTTAAAAAATAATTACGAAGTTTTTGAAGCAACAAATGGCAAAACCGGGTTGGACAAAGCTTATGACAAAATCCCAGATCTAATCATTAGTGATGTGATGCTTCCTAAGATGGATGGATTAAAAATTACAAAGACCTTAAAAAAAGATATTAGAACTTCTCATATTCCTATAATCCTACTAACTTCTAAAAATACCGACGAGCAAAAAATTGAAGGTATACAAACTGGTGCCGATGCCTACATTACTAAACCTTTCAACTTTAAATTTTTAGAAGAAAACATTAAGAATATTCTCAAAAATAGAGATGCACTTAAAAAGAGATATTCTCACGAATTGCCATTAAAAGAATCTAGTACAAATGGCAGCACTTTAGACAAAAAGTTCATCAACAGTTTTAAAATTAAGGTTGAAGAAAACTTGAGCAATGCCTCTTATAGCGCAAATGAAATTGCTGATGAATTGGGCTTATCTAGAGTGCAACTTTACAGAAAAATTAAAGCATTGTTAGGAGTTGGTATTAATGATTATGTAAAATCTGTAAGATTGAAAAAAGCCAAGATGCTTATGTTAGAGTCTGAACTAACCATTGCTGAAATTGCATATGAAGTTGGCTTCTCTTCTCCGGCATATTTTTCTACCGCCTTTAAAACAAAGTACAAACTTTCTCCCTCCGATTTTCTTAAAAGAAAACACTCATCTAAAACCTGAAACAAATTCGAAAGTATTGATACAAAATTGAAAGTATTGATTTCTGATAACTAACAAAAAAACTAAGTAAAATACTGTTAATCAACTACTTAATTTTTTAAATTATCAATGACACATATTTAAAACTTTTTGAAACAACAGTGTACCTTTATGGTAAAAGGTAATACTAACTTTGGTTGAGTCTAATAAATATGAATATGAAAAATCAAAAAGTATTACTATGGTCGGTGGCTGTTGCGCTAGGAGGCTTTTTGTTTGGTTTTGATACTGCGGTAATTTCTGGAGCAGAAAAAACTATCCAACAAGTCTGGCAACTTACAGCATTTGAACACGGACTTACAGTTTCTATTGCATTAATAGGTACAGTGATAGGTGCCATGTTTGGAGGTATTCCATCAGACAAATTAGGAAGAAGAAAAACACTTTTTTGGATTGCCTTTTTTTATTTAATATCAGCAGTAGGTTCTGCCCTTGCCTTCGACTGGTATTCTTTTTTAGGCTTCCGCTTTTTAGGTGGTTTAGGTGTTGGTGCTTCATCCGTTACTGCCCCCATGTATATTTCTGAAATTTCACCTGCTAATAATAGAGGTAAACTTGTAGCGCTCTTCCAATTTAATATCGTTTTCGGAATATTAATCGCTTATTTCTCCAACTACTTAATTGGTAGTGGTGCAAATGGAGCATGGCGTTGGATGTTGGGTATAGAATCATTTCCTGCTTTGGCTTTTCTCATTTCACTTCTTTTTGTACCTGAAAGTCCACGTTGGTTAATCGTAAAAAAAGGAATGATTGATAGTGCTAAAAAGACACTACAAATTATTGATGCAGAAACTGCCGATACACAATTACAAGCAATCTTAGATTGCCATCATAGAGACATGCATTCGCAAGAAGATAGATTCTTCTCTAGAAAATATTCTTTCCCTATAATGCTAGCAGTCCTTTTTGCTACATTCAATCAAGTATCGGGCATAAATGCCATAATTTATTACGCCCCAAGAATCTTCGAAATGACGGGGCTAGGCACAGACTCAGCATTACTTTCTACTGCTGGTATTGGTGCTGTAAACTTTGTATTTACACTAATAGGTCTTAACTTAATAGACCGATATGGAAGAAAAAAATTAATGTACGTGGGTTCTGTCGGACTCATTATAACACTAGGTTTAGTGGCACATGCTTTCTATACAGAAACATTTGGTATTGCTGTACCAATTTACTTGTTCGCTTTTATCGCATTCTTTGCCTTTTCACAAGGAGCAGTAATCTGGGTATTTATATCAGAAATTTTCCCGAATCAGGTGAGAGCTCACGGTCAGTCACTTGGTAGCTTTACTCACTGGTTTTTCGCAGCATTAATCGCTTTTACATTTCCTTATATAGCTGATACGCTAGGAGGAGCAAATACATTTCTCATATTTTCATTCATGATGGTTCTACAACTACTTTTTGTATGGAAACTGATGCCTGAAACGAAAGGCAAATCTTTAGAAGAACTCGAAGAAGGTTTTGCTGAAGAAAAAGTACCAGCAGGAGTAATTGCAGAATAGTATTTTTAACCTAATTATTTATATATGGAAAATAGTGCTTTGAACAAAAAGGCTGTTTGTTTCGGTGAAATTTTATGGGACATTACCCCTGAGGGTAGCACTCCGGGAGGAGCTCCAATGAATGTTGCTGCTCATCTCCAAAACTTTGGTGTACATGTTTCTATGATTAGCAGAATTGGTTCTGATAAGTTGGGTAATGAACTTGAAAGTTATCTGAAAACTAAAAATGTGAACACTAAATACATTCAGTATGATGATATTCACAGTACCTGCAAAGTACAAGCAGATACAAGTGACAAAGAAAATGTAAAGTACATTTTTGATACTCCTACAGCATGGGACTTTATTGAAGTTACCCAACAAAATAAGAAGTTAGTAAAAGAGGCTGATGTATTTGTATTTGGTAGTTTGGCAAGTCGCGACGAACATTCGCGCAAAGCATTATTAGAATTACTCGATATTGCTAAATACAAAGTATTCGATGTAAACTTCCGTAGTCCTTTCTATGAAAAAGAATATGTGAAGTTATTCCTAGAAAAATCTAATCTAGCAAAAATGAATGAAGAAGAGCTAGAGATTATTTGTAGATGGTTTAATTTCTATGGAACAGAAGAAGAACAACTTACCTATTTAAGAAGAAAATTTAAACTTGAAGCCATCTGTCTCACAAAAGGTGCTGAAGGTGCTTGGCTTCTCGAAGGTGATAATTTATACAAACAAGATGGTTTCCCAATAGAAGTGGTTGATACAATTGGTGCCGGAGATTCTTTTCTTGCTACATATATTACTATGTGGTTACAAGACAAAGAACCAGAAGAAAGGTTGATAAATGCCTGTGCAGTTGGTGCAGTAGTTTCTGCCTTTAAAGGAGCAAATCCTAAAATTAAAGTAGATGATATATTCAGCATAATGGCTCAATATACATAGATATAAGCTCAACCAAATGACAATTTACATTGAGCTTTAATAGCAATTTTAATAATCATATTATTAGTTTTAATTGAAAAATAGATTAATTTAAGAAGAGAAAATTATTAGAGGTTTATTAATCAGTACATCGACTATCAAAATACTATCATCCTAATTGTAAGGAGTTTAGGTTACACAGAATAGAAAATTTGAAATTATGAAAATTGAAAATTACCTTAACCTATTAGCCATAATTTTTATATCCTCCTTGTGGAGCTGCAATAATCAAATAAATAACAAAGACATCAGTAATCAAAAACCAGCAAAAACTATCAATTACCAACAAAAGTACAGACCACAATTTCATTATTCTCCACCAGAAAACTGGATGAACGACCCCAACGGTATGGTCTATCATGAAGGGGAATATCATTTGTTTTACCAACACTACCCAGACAGTAATGTTTGGGGGCCAATGCACTGGGGACATGCCGTAAGTAAAGACATGGTAAACTGGGAAAACCTCCCGATCGCATTATTCCCTGATGAACATGGGATGATTTTCTCTGGAAGTGCAGTGGTAGATAAAAACAACACCTCAGGTTTTGGTACAGAAGAGAACCCGCCGCTTGTATCCATTTTTACTTATCATGATATGGAAAAGGAAAAAGCTGGCGAAATAAAATACCAAACACAAGGCATTGCATACTCTACTGATAAAGGTAGAACCTGGACGAAATATGAAAACAACCCAGTTCTCGAAAACCCAGGTATTAAAGATTTTAGAGACCCTAAAGTAAGTTGGTACGAAGCAGGCGAAAAATGGATAATGACTTTGGCTGTTAAAGATCATATAAGTTTTTACTCCTCTCCTAACCTTAAAGATTGGACATTAGAAAGTGATTTCGGAAAGACCATTGGAGCACATGGTGGCGTATGGGAATGCCCAGATTTATTCCCAATGGTAGATAGTGAAGGAAATGAAAAATGGGTGATCTTATTAAGTATAAACCCAGGAGGTCCGCAAGGTGGTTCAGCTACTCAATATTTTTTGGGTAACTTTAATGGAAAAACATTTACTCCTTTTGATACAGAAGTAAGATGGATAGATCATGGCGCAGATAATTACGCAGGTGTAACTTGGGCTGATGTTCCGAAAGAAGATGGCAGAAGATTATTTTTAGGTTGGATGTCTAACTGGCAATATGCCAACATTGTTCCTACTTATGATTGGAGAAGTGCCATGACAATTCCAAGAACTTTTCACTTAACTGCATCAAATCAGCTTTTGCAAAAACCTGTAAAAGAGCTTAACAACATCATGCAATCGCCCCAACTGATTGATGATTTTAGCATTTCAAATGAGAAAACATTAGTTGAGAATCTGTCTTTAGCAGAAACTGCTCATTTTATTTTTAATACAGACATGGGTGCCTCTAATCAACTTGAAATGAGCATTGAAAATGATAGTGAAAGTTTTAAACTCATTGTTGATTTAGGAAATGGCATTATAGCAACTGATCGAAGTAATTCTGGCTTAATTGACTTTCAAGAAGATTTTGCTAATGTTCATGAGAAGAAGCTAGATGAAGATTTCAATTTAAATAGCTTAGAAGTTTTTATTGATGCTGCTTCTGTTGAAATCTTTATAAACGATGGTGAGTTAGTATTTACTGAAATTGTGTTTCCAGAAAGCCCATACAATCGGGTAGCATTTACGGCAAACAATAATGCGCAAGTACAAAACTTTACCTATCACACTATTTCTTCTATCTGGCAAAAAGTTGAATAGATATTTTAGATTTAATTGATTTAAAAAAGACTAAACATTTTAGAATGTTTAGCCTTTTTTCTTATTAAAGTATTTCTACTCCCATCTGCTTATAAGGAGTAAACTTTTCATCATTTTTATCTAATTCAGTTATCAAAGTTGTAATGTGTTGGATGTCGCAAACTCTATATCGCTGAAATGAATCTAGTTTTTCAGAAATTGCCAGTGAAACTACTTTAGTAGAAGATTTAATCATAGCCTTTTTAATCTGCACCACTTCCCAGTCAAACTCAGTTAAGCCATGTTGGGTGTCTAAATAGCCAGTTCCCAAAAAACATATATCAGCCTTAATTTCAGTAAGAGCATTTATCACACTTCCACCCAAAGCAATTTTACCTTCGTTAGAAAGCTTACCTCCTAAAAATATCACTTCTATATTTCGGTGTGAAAGTAATTGCATCGCAGTTGAAAGGCTCGGAGTTATAAAAGTTGCATTTAACTTTTTCGGTATCATTCGGGCTAGCTCATAATTAGTTGTGCCACCTGTAATTAATATAACTTGTCCAGACTTTAGTAGATTAATTGCTTTTCTAGCAATGGTAACTTTACTATCATGTGCATAAATTTGATCATGTGAATGATAACCTGTCGAAATGGCACCACCATGCACCTTCTTAATTAATCCTTGCTTATCTAACTCTTTTAAATCTCTTCGAACAGTGTCTTCAGAAACCATCAAAAGATTTGATAGATCTGTTAATAATACTCGGTTATGCAGTCTAATTTCATTCAAAATTGCTGAATGTCTCTCTTCTTTTAACACGGTTAGTAATTTTAGTAAACTCTATAATTATTTGTAGATGGTCTATACTTTGCAATGTTTTGCAAGATATTTAGTAAAAAAGCTGCAAAAAATTGCAACTTTCAAAAAATACGTATAATTTTGTTGCAATTAAAACAACTAGCATAAACCACTTCAAAATTATAACCTTTTACCTTACCAAAGCATACTAGAAATCATATTTTCACATGACTTTGGAGTTTGTAAGAAACTTCAAGATTACAAAGGAATAAATTAAGGTATATTCAACCCTTTTGGGGAATAAATTTCAACAACAGACTTTAACGCTAATTACTTTTTTATTTAATTATTAACTAATACATAATATAATAAAAA
>PBYL01000350.1 GCA_002729595.1 Thalassovita sp.
CATATTTTTGAAAAAACTATGGTGTATGGAAACTTCGCTAACATCTTTAAAAATCTCAAATAAAAACTTTGAAAAGCTTAGTATATATATACTACAGAATTATGGGATTAATTTAACTAGTGATAAAAAAAAACTAGTTGAAAACAGACTATGTAAGAAAGTAATATCATCAGAATTCGGTTCATTGGATGAGTATTTAGAATATATATTTTCTCTATCAGGTAAAGATGAGCTGTCTTTAATTAGTGACTTGTTAAGCACAAATAAAACCTATTTTTATAGAGAACCGGCCCATTTTTTATATTTTGAAAAATTTCTCAAAAGTATAGAAAAGCCTAAAAAAATAAATTTATGGAGTGTCGCTTGCTCATCAGGAGATGAAGTTTACACCTTAAGTGCAATATTACATGAACATTTATCCAAGATAAATAACTCAAAAAAAGGATTGGTTTATAGCATTTTAGGGACAGATATATCATCCAAAATGATCCAATCAGCAAAACTTGGAGAATATGACCAATCACGACTTTTAACTTTACCTAAGTTTTTAATTCAAAAATACTTTACAAAAGAGCAAAAGCAATTAGGGGAATATACATATAAGGTTCACCCAACATTGAAGAGAAATATTTCTTTCAAATATTTTAATTTGATTAAAGATTTTCCATTAAATCATCAACAGTACGATATCATTTTTTGCAGAAATGTGTTGATCTATTTTCTTGAAGAAACAAAGATAAAAGTTGTTCAAGAATTGATTAAAAGACTTAAACCAGGGGGACTATTATTCTTAGGTCATTGTGAAGGTTTTTTGTGTCAAAATACAGAACTTATCCAAATTCAACCATCCATTTTTAAAAAGCCAGAAAATGAGTAAGATTAAGGTATTAGTGATAGATGATTCTGCTCTTACCAGATCTGTGTTGGGCTCCATTATCAACATGGATAATAAGATAGAAGTTGTTGGAACCGCTATTGATCCAATAATTGCTATAAAAAAAATTCAGTCTTTAAAGCCAGATGTAATTACGCTAGATCTTTTTATGCCTAGGATGGATGGGCTTACATTTCTGAAAAAGATAATGCGAACAAGACCTTTACCAGTAATTGTTATTTCAGGAAATACCCCAAAAGCAAGTTTAAATGCAATTAAAGCTTTAGAACATGGGGCTTTAGAAATCATAGAAAAGCCAGATATCTCAACACCTGAGAAACTTAAAGAAGTATCAGAAAAAATATGTGAGGCTATTAAGATGGCTTATGAAAGCAAAGAAAAGCAAGAAATAGTCAATACATTCATTAATACAGTGGAAGTAAAAAGGCAGTATATTAAGTTAAACAACAGTCCAAGCTCAGCCTTTTATGTAATTGGTTCTTCGACAGGAGGTCCTGATTTGCTTAAAAAAATTTTACTAAAAATTGAATCCAATCATAGCGGTATAGTTATCGCACAACACATGCCAGCGATGTTTACCAAAAGTTTTGCATCAAGATTAAATCGTGAGTGTAGCATGGAAGTAGTAGAAGCTCAGCAAAATGAAAGAATAGAAAAAGGGAAAGCCATTATATTACCTGGTGATTACCATGGTATAATTGAGCAAGACCATCATGGTTACTATATTACCTTGTCGCAAGCTGAAAAAGTGAATCGTCATCGTCCATCAGTTGATGTCTTATTTAATTCTGCGGCAAAAGTCGCTGGCAATAAAGTAACTGGAATTATCCTAACAGGAATGGGAGATGATGGAGCAAAAGGCTTATTAAATCTATATGAAAAAGGAGCAAAAACTATTGCACAGGATGAACAGTCCTCAGTGGTATTTGGTATGCCTAAAAGAGCTATAGCATTAGGAGGAGCGATGTATGTATTGACTCCCAATCAAATAATTGATTGGATAAACAAGAAGAATTAAACCTAAAAGTATGTACGCAACGGAAAAACACCTGGTATTTCAGGTAAAGGATCAATTTTTTACGGTAAATGTGATAAATGTTAGTTCAATCATTCAGATGCCTAAAGTATACAAAGTACCTCAGGCTCCAAACTATATTATTGGGATGATTAATGTTGAAGGAGATGTAATACCAGTTATTGACTCAGGTAAAAAGTTGATGATGGGAGGTATATTAGTGGAAGAAAGGTCGCAGGCACTTATTTTACAAAGGTTTGATGAAGAAAATGATAAATATCACAAATTAGGTTTTTTGGTAACAGATATAAAAGATGTAGTAGATGTTACTCCAAGCAAAATTCGGGCACTCCCTATTTCAAAATATCATTTTGATGAAAGGCTAGTAGAAGGCATGCACAAAATAAATGAAGAATTTTGTATGCAAATCAGTATTGATAATTTCTATAAAGATGAAATTGAAGATTTAATTGATAAAGAATAATTAAATGATGAAAACCATATTAGTAGCAGAGGATTTTCAAACCTCAAGAAGAGTAATAGTTAATGCCCTTACCAGAAATGGTTATAAAACAATTGAAGCCTGTGATGGCGTAGAAGCTCTTGAACAATTTAATGGTCAAAAAATTGATCTTTTGATAACTGACTTTAATATGCCCAATATGGATGGTGCTGATTTGGTTAAAAATATGCGACAAATTGATCGATATAAATATATTCCAGTTCTTGTGTTAAGTACAGAAGTAAAACAAAAGAAGAAGGAAAAAGCTACTGCAGCACAAATAACTGCATGGATTCAAAAACCTTTTGATTTGGAACAGTTTCTAAAATTAGTAGATAAATCATTGAAATGATGGAGGAATTCCTACACGAATTTTTAGAAGAAGCTAAAGCTATTGTAGAAAAGGTACAGCAAAGTCTTTTATTATTAGAAGATGATGGTAAGAATAAAAATCTGATAACTGAAATATTTCGAGGTATACATACATTAAAGGGTTCTGCTAGAATGTTTGGGTTTGAAGAGATAGAAAAAGTGACCCATGAATTAGAAAATACTTTTGAAGAAATAAGAGATGGAAATATTAACCTTAACCATGAGATTATATCTATGAGCCTGAAGGTGATGGATATAGTAAATGATATTTTGAATGGAAAAAATGATAAACAAGCTTATAATTTAACTTTACAACAATTAGAAAATAAAGATTTTGTTTCCAATACTGTAGAGAATTCTCTTAGTGAAGGAATATTTCAGGTACTTTATAGTCCAAGTGAAAACATATTTGAAAGAGGGATTAAGCCATTGGCAGCTATTGAAGAATTACGTGAACTAGGTGAGGCTAAGGTGTTTACGATTTACGAAGGGAAAAGTCTTGAAGAGCAGGAAGCTTCCAAACAATTTGTTTCAAAATTTGAAATAATCATACACCTGAAAAGCTCTGTTGAAGAACTTGAAGATGTCTTTTTATTCATGCAACCTGATGAATTTGAAATTCATAAAGTTGAAATGAAAGAAGTGTTTTTACAAGAGATGGAAAATCGGATTTTAAATTTGCTACCCAAAGGGGAACAACTTTCTACCGAACTTAAAGATGAAAGGAAGCAGTACTTTAGTGAAATTTTAGATACAATAGAGTCTGAAACTGTTGTAAAATCAGAAGTAGGAGAAGAAGAGTCACAAGGTCAAGATGAGTTTAAAAAGAAATTAGAACCAGGAATCATAAATTTCATTAATGTTAACCTAGAAAGGTTAGATGAAATGATGAATCTGGTAAGTGATTTAGTTAGTATAAAAGCCGAGTTAATTTATCAAGCACAAAAAATTGGAGATTCCAAATTGATCTCAAATATGGAAAGACTTGATAAGGTTACTACAAAATTCAGAGACAATGCATTTAGTATGAGGTTGGTACCACTGCAGGTTTTATCTTTAAAATTTCAACGTTTAGTTAGGGAACTTGGAAGTAAATTAGGCAAAGAAATCAATTTGATAACTGAAGGGCTAGATACAGAAATCGATAAATCAATCATCAATGAGGTTGAAGCACCACTCATGCATATCATTCAAAATGCCATAGATCATGGATTAGAAAAACCAGAGGAAAGAATAAATGGAGGTAAAAACCCAAAAGGATTATTGAAAATTGTAGCTTTTTATGCTGGAGCCAATGTATTTATTCAGGTTCAGGACGATGGGAAAGGTTTAAACCTAGATAGGATAAAAGAAAAAGCAATTAATAATGGGTTGATCAGTAAATCTGAAAAGCTAACAGATAAGGAGATTATCAACCTAATTTTTGAGCCAGGTTTCACTACGAATGATACTGTAACAGCTTATAGTGGTCGAGGAGTAGGTATGGATGTGGTAATGAATAAAATGCGAGAGTTAAGAGGCTCAATTGATATTACAACAGAAGAAGGATTGGGTTCAGCATTTACTTTGCGATTACCATTATCCCTATCTATTCTAGAGGTACTCCATGTAAAGGTGGGAGATATTAATTATTTAATTCCTCATAGTGAAATTGAACAGTGTTTTTCTGAAAGATTAAATAATGACATTATCCAAAGAAGAGGAGGAAATCTGAAATATAAAGGTAACCTTATACCACTTATGAATTTGATGCATATTTTTGATGAATATACTCATAAAAAAACTGAACCATCTATTATCGTCATAAATAAAAACGACCATTTTATGAGTATAGAAGTAGATGAGATTATTGGAGAAGAACAATTAGTAATTAAGCCTATAGATGAGGCTTTAAAAGGTTTAATTTATTTGAGTGGTGTATCAGTCTTAGGCAATGGAGAGCTTGCATACCTATTAGATCCTCTTAAATTAAATGAAAAACAGGTAGAAAAAAATACTTATGGAAACACAAAAACTTCAGCATAATGGAATAAATGAGGAACTTTTAAGAGTAAAGCACGATATTTTAAACAAAATTATATCAGCCACTATTTTAATGGGAATAGTGGCTGCTTTTTTTTCCTTGCTCAGAGATCAGGTTATTTTTTATAACCTAAGTTTCCCTCCAATGCTAATATTAGCTATGAATATAGCTTTTATTATAGTACTTGTTGTTATTTATATTTTTAAAGCCAAGATTAATTTAAATATAAAAGCATCTCTATTGGCCATTATTTTTTTAATTATTGCCAATAGAGCCATTATCAATTATGGTTGGATATCAAATGGATTTATTTTTTTTGGTCTTTGCAGTTTTGTCTTTGTAATTACATTTCAATATAAAACAAGTATTTATTTAAACCTATTAATCAGTTTATCAATCCCAGTAATCGCCTTCCTTTTTTTTAATAATTATATTACAATTAACTCACATCAATATGAAATCATCCAAAATAAGATACATTGGGTCGCCGAATATATTAGCTATTTTCTTTTTTCTTTTGCAATAATTGTAGGTGTAGGAGGATACCAAAAGGAGCTTTTGAAAAACTTCCAATCAATTAGCCAAAGGAATAAAAAATTACAACAAGTAATAGATGAACTCAATAAGCAAATTCAGGTTAAAGAGCTTTATCAGCAAGAGGTAATTAATAGTGAAAATAAGTTTAAAAGTTTGTTTAAAGCGAGTCGAGATGGAATTTTATTACTTGATGAAAATGCAAGAGTGTTGGAAGCAAACCCAGCATTATTAGAAATGTCTGGATACAGTTTTAAAGATCTTTCCAAAATAAATATTTTCGAAATTGTTTCCCTAGAATTCAGGAATAATGCACAAGAGCTATTTAAAAAGCTTATTCAAGGAAATTTATTTCCAGATGCTGAAATTGAAATAATAAGAAAGGACGGGCAACATGTAATAGTAGAATTGAGTAGTAATTTGATTATAAGTGACCAACAATTAAGAGTTCTTTCTTCACTTAGGAATATTACTACCAGAAAACAATATGAGAATGATAAGTTTAACGCTGTAATACAAGCGGAAGAAAAAGAAAGAGAACGTTTTTCTAAAGATTTACATGACGATTTAGGTCCAGTTTTTAGTACAGTAAAACTTTACTTAGAGTCTCTATTAAAAATGGAACATGATCAAAGTAAGAAGATCATACTGGAAAATCTTACAGAAATTGTTGATGGAAGTGTGAAACAAGTTCGAGAAATTTCACATAATCTGAGTCCTTATTTGTTAAGAGATAAAGGGCTTGTAGAAGCTATGAAACATCATATAGACAAGATGAATAATTCAAGCAGATTCAAAACTGTTTTTGATGAAACATCAGCAGAAAATACCCGCTTACCTGAGAATATTGAAACATTAGTTTATAGGGTTTTTCTTGAGCTTTTTAATAATACGTTTAAACATTCTGGAGCAAGTGAAATCTCGATTTCTTTAAATCGATATAAAAATAACTTACTTTTTACTTATATTGACAATGGAATTGGTTTTGATTTTCATGCAATTAATAATTCTTCCAAAGGAATAGGATTAAAAAATATTATCAATAGGACAAAAGCATTTAAAGGAAGTGTTCATTTTGAGTATCAAAACCATTTAATGAAAACTATAATCAATATTCCATTATGATAAATATTACATTAGTAGATGATCATAAAATGTTCCGTGATGGACTTAGGTTCGCACTTTCACAAGTAGAAGACTTTAATGTAATTAATGATTTTAATAATGGTGTCTCGTTTTTAGAAGGTATTAAAAATGAAATGCCTGACATAGTCTTAATGGACATTGGAATGCCCAAAATGGATGGTGCAGAAGCAACACAGGAGGCACTTAAAATATATCCGAATATTAAAATTATAGCACTATCTATGTTTAGTGATGTTGAATATTATCACAAAATGGTTTCAATTGGTGTAAAAGGTTTTTTGATGAAAGAATCAGGCATTAATGAATTAGAAAAGGCTATCAGAAATATTAACTCAGGAGGCACATATTTTTCTCAGGAGTTGCTACAAGAAATTATTATTCATATTTCTAATCCAAAAGTTAATAGTTCGAATAATAAAGTAACTGATTTAACAAGAAGAGAAGAAGAGGTACTTAACTTGATTTGTAAAGGATATGATAATAAGGAAATAGCAGAAATGCTATTTATCAGTCAGAAGACTGTAGAAGGACATAAAACCAATTTAATGTCGAAAACTAATACTAAAAATTCTATCAACTTAATGTTATTTGCTATCAAAAACAATCTAATCGATTTTAAACCATCAGATCAATAATAAGTTTGAAGTAACAAGTACTAGGTCTTAGTAAGGGATATCCCTTAGAAAAATCGAGAACATTAAAAAAAAAACGGGGAGATTCTCCATTTACTTGTCTTATTCTACTCGGGATATTTGTAGAAAAATATCAATTATGGAAAAAGACTTAACTTCGATATTATTAACTCAGATCATAACAAGTAGTATAGCTATAGTCATTGCAATTTTTGTTCTCAAGTATTTCTTTAAAGGATCTGTACTTTTTAAGTTAGGTGTTTTGTGGGTCTCTAATGTGATATTAAATGGTTTAAATACCTCTGTCAAATTTGCTATACCGCAATATACAGAAGCGATTAGTTTTATAGTAATTGTAATTATTTCTGTTTTATTACTGTACTTGGCCAGCCAACAAGTACGAAAACCTCTCGCAGAATCAATAGCAAATCTGAATAAATTGAGTAAAGGAGATTTAAGTATTGAAGTATCTGAGACATTTAAAAAGCGAGATGATGATTTAGGAGCTTTAAATTTGGCAGTTGATGAGTTGCAAAAAAGTTTCTTGAAGACAATTACGGGTATTAAGCAAGCTGCTGATTCCTTAGCATCTACTGGAGAGCAATTTAGTGCTACCTCTAAACAACTTTCAGGAGGTGCTGCAGATCAGGCGACTTCAATTGAAGAAATATCATCTTCTATGGAGCAGATGACTGCTAACATTAATCAAAACTCTCAAAATGCAGAACATACTAAATCAGCTACAGGCAAAGCAGGTGATAGTGTAGTGGAAGTGAGTAAATTGGCAAAGACTGCTATGGAAGCTATGAGAAATATTTCAGATAAGATATTATTTGTCAATGATATAGCCTATCAAACAAATCTTTTATCTCTTAATGCAGCTGTAGAAGCAGCAAGGGCAGGAGAGCATGGGAAAGGGTTTGCTGTAGTAGCTGCAGAAGTGAGAAAGTTGGCAGAAAGGAGTAAAGAAGCTGCGACAGAAATTCAGAGTATTTCAAAACTTGCTACTGAAATTTCAGAAAAAACAGAAATTAAACTTTCAGAGTTAGTACCCAAAATACAAGAAACAGTAAATCTTATGAAAGAAATAGCTGCAGCTAGTTCTGAACAAAATTCTGGTTCCCAACAAATTAATGAAGCAATTATGCAGTTGAATGGAGTTACACAACAAACTTCAGCTTCTGCAGAACAGTTGTCTACAGGAGCTCAAAACCTTTCTGAAAATGCAAAGGGTCTTGTTAAGCTCATAGATGTGTTTAAAACAAAAGAACTAGTCGCATAATTACTTTTAACAGCTCACAATTATTAAAACTAGCTATAATATAAATTAACAGACATACATGAATCTTAGGAATGATGACATCTGAGTTTTTAAAAATGTATAGCTTGAAGTTTTATATTGTATTTTTTATCGCATCAGTTATTCTTTTACAATTGGCAACTGTTAGTTACAATATAAACTTACATATCCAGTCTAAGTGGTATTTAAGTATTATTTTGTTTTTGATATTAACGCAACTATATCATTATTCAAAGTTCCGAAAAGAAATAAAAGAGAAAAATGAAGAAACTGAGTATGTTATAAATCAGAAAGAGCAAGATCAGATATTGTTTCATCGGCAAAAGGAAGACATACTTAAACAATATAATCTCATTTTAAACCAGAACTCTTACCTAAATAAAGCTTTCGAAGAAGCAAAAATCAGGAAGCAAAAGCTTAAAAAGTTTATAGATAAAATTATTGAAGTAAGCAGAATGGATGAAATCCATTCTGGAAGTCTCGAATTCAGTATCAATACATTAAAGAATACAATACTTGAAATTCTAGAAGTAGACAGTGTAAGAATTTGGAAATATGAACAAATACAAGAGGCAATACATACTATTTATGAAGCTGAAGAACCATCGGAAATTATTTATAGAAAAAATTGCCCAACATATTTTGACCAATTAGAAGCAGGAGTGGTACTTGTTGAAGAAGATATTCGACAAGGTAAGCATACTCAAGAGTTAAGAGCATACTTTGAGAAACACAATTTTAAGTCTTTGATGGATTGTCCCTTTTTTATAGATGGGAAATTTGCTGGGGTCATTTGTTGTAATTCTCATGATTTTAGAGCTTGGGAAAGTGAAGATATACTTTTTGTAAGGGCAATGGCAGGAGCAGTTAGTCTTTCTCATAAATCTGCAACAAGGAATGTAAAACAGGATAAGCTTATAGAAGAACATCAGGAGGTTCATAAAACTAATTTACAGTTAGAGAATCAGATTATAACAAGGAATAAAATATTAAAGGAAATAAACGATAAACTAATAGAATATGCATTTATCAACTCTCACAAAATAAGAAAACCAATATGTAGCTTGCTTGGTCTAAAAAAGCTATTAGATCTAACCGATGATGTTGATGAAATAATGGTCATTAAAAATCATATGGTTAACTCAATTACAGAGCTAGATATAATTACAAGAGAAGCAGGTGATTTATTGGTTGAGCATAATCTTTTGAAAGATTAAAAGGATGATACGGAGCTGTAAAAATAGTCTCTTAAATAAAGCAGATTTAAAGAGTTGATTATATGATTTCACGAAAATATTTAGTTAATGTAGCAAGTATGTAAATACTTAGAATATTCATTTTGAATGCAAAAGAAAATAAATTACATGATTCCCTCAGTGCCTTTATCAGACATACTTAACTCATTTGTTGATTCTGCTATAGTTATACAAGAAGAAGGCCAAATCATAGCAACAAATTCAGTCTGGGATGAATTTACAAGTAGGAATCATGGAAATCTTGGTGCAACTGGAATAGGAGCAAATTATCTGGAAATATATAAGAATCGTTTTGAAGGTGACTTACACAAAGCACAACAAGCATATTATGGTATTTTATCAGTTATTGAAAGAAAATTAAAATGTTTTCAACTGGAATACCCTTGTTATTATGAAGAACAGGAAAAATGGTTTATTCTTAGAGCTACACCTATTCAAAATGATGAATCATTAACTCTTATATTGCATATTGACATAACTCAAAGGAAATTGTATGAGTTAGAAAGAGAAACTATACTGAGGCAGCAAAAAAAAGAAAATGATATTCGAAGAGTAGGAGAGGAACTTGCAAAGTTGGTCATTTGGGAATGGGATGCTAATACCAAAAAGATTAACATTTCAGAAAATGCCTTTAAATTATATGGAGTAAAACCAGCAGAATTTGATGGAAGTTTGAAAAGTGTGATGAACATTGTTCACCCAAGTGAAAGAACTAAAATTTATAAATGCATCAAAAAGATTATAGCTCAAAAAAAGTCAGAATTGTATGAGTTTAGGGTATTGTTACCCAATAAAGAAGTGAAAATTGTAAGAGGTACATGTAAAATGCATTTTGATAAAAATGGCCAGATTATTAAACTAATTGGTGTGAGTCAAGATGTTACAGAACAGCGAATTATCGAACAGCAACTCAAGAAAAGTGAAACACAGTTTAAGTCTGCGTTTGAAAATGCACCTATTGGAATGGCTTTAGTAAGTCCTGTAGGGCAATGGTTAATGGTTAATAAAGCTCTGTGTGGTATGGTTGGATATACAGAAAAAGAATTGCTCCAAATTGATTTTCAAACAATTACTCATCCTGAAGATTTGGATGTAGATTTAGCATATGTACAACAGATGTTAGATGGCAGCATTCAATCATATGAAATGGAAAAGCGCTATTTCCATAAAGAAGGGTATATTGTATGGATTCAATTAAATGTTTCTTTAGTAAGAAATGAACAACAACAACCACTACATTTCATCTCACAAATACAAAATATTACCCAAAAGAAACAACACGAAGAGCAGTTAAATAAGCTTGCTTTGGTAACTAAGCATACAGATAATGCAGTTATTATTACGGATAAAAATGGTAAAATTGAATGGACTAATGAAGGTTTTACTAGAATTACAGAATATACTTTAGATGAAGTAATTGGGAAAAAACCAGGTGTATTTTTGCAAGGGGCAGAAACTTCTAAGGATACACTTCTTAAAATAACAAAAGCCAGAAAAGCCAAAAAAAGTATTAAAACAGAAATTATTAATTATAAAAAATCGGGATCAAAGATGTGGATGCATCTAAATATTCATCCAATTATTGATCAGTATGGTCAGATAGAAAGGTTTTTTTCAATACAAAGAGATATAACCAAACAGAAAGAAGTTGAACAGGCTATACAAAGACACAATGATGAATTAACGAAAACTAACCAAGAACTTGATAATTTTGTATATAGTGTTTCACACGATCTACGTGCACCAATAGCCTCCTCCTTAGGTTTAATTGAATTAATAGGAAGTGAGACAGATCAAAATGAAATACAAAAACTACTACTTTTACAAAAGAAAAGTTTGCAAAAATTAGATAACTATATTCAAGATATTTTAAACTACTCAAGAAATGCTCGATTGCAAGTAGAAGTTGAACCTATTGATATTGAAGAATTAGTTAGGGAAATATTAGCTCAGTTTTCTTATTTGTATGAAAGGAATAAGATTGAAATAACAATTCATATTGAAGGAAATAGCACTTTTTATTCTGATAAAAGAAGATTGATGATCATATTCAACAATCTATTTTCAAATGCGATTCGCTTTTTTAATCCTTACCAAGAAGAGCCATATATTAAACTAAGTGCAACAATAAATGCAGAACAAGTAATGATGTCAGTTTCTGATAACGGTATTGGTATTGAAGAAAAACATCTAAATAAAATATTTGAGATGTTCTATAGAGCTACGGATGTAAAGCCTGGTTCCGGATTAGGGTTATATATTGTATATGAAAGTGTTAAGAAGTTAAATGGAAAGGTTGAAGTATCATCAAAATTCAATTCTGGCACAACTGTTAACCTTACCTTACCGAATTTGGCATCGAAATAATTTGTATATAAAAATCAATAAATAATTGGGGGGAATTTTTTCTTGCATTGTATAAAGATATTTTTTAATAAAATATTGTGATTATTGCACTGAAAAAGATAAAACTTCAACTTACTCTTCACATGTGGGATCTAGATTTTCACTAGTTATGAGTAAGTTGCCGTTTATAGCAATTCCTGCACTTACAATTTCCTCATTAATACCTTGAACATCTCTGATGTATACCATGATAGCATTAGAGAAAATAGACCTAATTTCTTCTTTTTTCATAAATTTTTCAAATTCGAAACTGATACTATTTTTAATAGTATTTTCTCTATCTGGCATAAAAATATCGCATAGGAAAGCAAATAAGTCATCATTACATCCACTCACTCTAATTTCTGAATCAATATCAATCTCAATATTTTCTGTATTGTAAGTAATTCTACCTGACTCAACTATTGGTTGAACTCGAAGGTTAATAACAAAATCTTCTATGTTTACGTTTCTGTTACCTATCGCGAAACAGCCTGCATTTGACACGCAATTAGTCCAAAATTCTGGTCCATTACTTTCCATACTTAAAGAAATTTGTAATTTCCCCTCTGTCGTATTAACAGAAGCAGATTGAGCATTGATATCCACAACATAAATAGAAAGAGGCTCATATCTTTGTACAGGGATATTGAAATTTAAACTTTGCCCTAATAAAGAAATAGAACAATCATTAGATACATAATAAGCATGTTCCTGGTCTTCATAATTTTCATACTTTACTGATGTGTAGTTATTAATTCGAAAATCCAAATCAGCCAATGCAAAATTTAAAACACCGATCCAATCGTTTTTAGGTATATTATGTGAACTAGTTCTCACTCCATCTTCACAACATCCCGATAAAAAAAGAATTAATGACAGAAGCATAACGATTAGGGCTTTTTTAAAAAAAAGGGTTTTCATAATTATTGAGGTTTATTTAAAAAATGATTAAAGAATGTAATTGAAGTCAATTTTAACCGAGATGCTATATATGGAATTTATTAGTACTCCTAATTAAAGGGATAAATACATTAAAATATTTTTGAGTCCATTACATAATAAGTAAGATCATTCATAATTCTTACTGTAATAAAACTAAGAACTTTGTGTGTAGATTATTTTTAGAATTTCACCACCGTACTTGATACAATCTATTTTTACCAGTAAAGCGTATTAAGGGTGAGCCACTTTTATTGTAGAGTTCTTTTCTAGATCCATCAGTAATTACTGCAACAATTTTAATTCTGTCAATATTCCAATTATCACCAGAGATACCTCCTTTGAAATTAGTCTTTATGTCTATACCAAGTAATGCATCAAAAGTAATCCCTTTAGGAAGTACAATCCTCTTTGAATTCCAAGAATAATTTTTCCAATGCATTCCATTATTTAATGGTTCATCTTTAATTATTGGTGGGTGTTTTCCTCCAAAGTCAATAGCCTTCCCCAAATTAGTATTATTAGTCCAAATATCAATATATGCATTGTCATTTCCTCCTCGTAAATCATCTCTACCTGTAGCAATTTCAACTTCTATATAGGAAACCTCTTTCAGGCTTGCATATACGTTGTTATTAATGCTTGAAATTAAGGGGAATCTTATCTTATTCAGAGTATTCGCATTCTTAACTTTTACTTCAAAACTATCTAGATAACAGAAATATTTGAGTTGTTGTCCATATACTGAAGGAATATTTAGCATCAGAATAATTAAGTAAAGAAATGCATTGAAAAGCAATTCAAAAGCATGAGTTTTCATTGTTTGATTATGAAAGTTTATTTTAATGGAAAAAATATATTTACTCGCCCTAAAAGATCCAAAAAGCTTAAAGTGATATTTTGTAATGTTCTATTTGCTAGTTTAATTTTTGTGTTTACAAGAGTATAGTGCAATTGTTTATAAAAGGTATTTTCCACATTGAACTGGATAGTAAATGTTGGTAATAATTATTTTTTCTAAAATAGAAGTTTGTCTTTTACATATACAAATCCTCTATTAAGAGATACTTTTTTTTCTACTTCAAATTGCTTCAAAATTCTTGAAATTACTACTCTTGTGGTTCCAAGTTCGTTAGCAAGTGTTTGATGAGATAATGGAATTTTTCTTGAATCATGATTTTCTACATAACTCAAGAGGTAATCCTTTAAGCGAACATTTACAGGCTGAAATGCTACACTTTTAAAAGAAGATAATAGTTCATCATATCTACTCTTGAATGTACTAATTATAAATGTATTCCATGATGGAAACCTCAGTTGCCATTCAGAAACAATATTAGCTGGTAAAACCAAAATATTAGATGGTTGTACTGCTATACCATTAGCAGCACTATAATAGTCAAAATACACTGAAGATAGAGACATCATACAAGTTTGACCTTGCTCTACATAATATAGTAAAATTTCACGATCATCTTTTTCCTGATATACTCTAATTTTTCCTTCTATCACAATTGGTAGAAAATTCAAATATTGTCCTTCTCTTATCAATAGATCCCCTTCCTTAGCCTGAAGTAGACTACCATTTTTAAGAATTAGTTTTCGTAAATCAGGTTCATAAAACGATTGAAGTTTAGCAAATACTTCTTGCGAAAGTTCCATTATTTTATCACTTAGATAATTCTTTTGAAAAAGATATTTTAAACAACTAAATATTAGCAAGAATCACCTAAAATTCAAAAGTTATTAATTATATTTCTGAAATAAATTCCAAAATTAAACCATGTAATATTCCCATGAGATACGATCAGGGTCTTTAAAAGCTATATAATCTTTATTTAATACATCATCATGTTTAATTCCTGTATTTTCTATATAATGCTCATTCAATGCATTTGCTATTCTTTGTAATTCATCATTACTCTCACATCCAATAGCTAAATGATCAAGGCCTACTCTAAAAGGATTAAAACTATCATTACTAGTTGTTTTATTTTCAGGTCCTCTTATTCCTATTGGAGTTTTACCAGCTAAGAAAATAAATAAGTTAGGCAGTTCTAAAATTATTTGAAAGCCCATTTTGCTATTATAGAATTCTTTTGCCCTTTCAAAATTACTTACCCTCAGGGCAAGATGATGAATACCTGGAGTTTTAATGTTCATAGTTTCTTAATTCGATTATTAATTATCAAAACCAATATACGCATAAGCAAAAAACAATGACGGTATCTTTTGATACATAACCCCAAAAAAATTATCACTTTATTTGAAGTAGAAGAATAATAACATCTAATTATGTCCCTCTCATAGTGATGGGCACCAGAAAATCTTATAGAGTTTCAATTAACAAGGATTTGTGAATATAATGGACTATTATGTTAAACCCATATCATAAGAATAATTGCAAAAATACCTGTTGGTAGGTATTGCATCTGTCTGGCAAATATAGTAAGCAAAGACCCAAATTAGAAGTTAGATTTACTTAACAAGATTATTGTGAATTTCATCAGGGTTAAATGAAGATTGTCCCAGTCTAAATGTATTTAATCAAGTAACTTGATTTAGTAAGAAGAATCAAAATAACTTCAGATACATTATTTAACTGTCTAACACATTATACACTTATATCAGAATGAGTTTAGTAAATAAAGCTTAATGAAATTTGTTAATTGTCCAGAATTTCACTTCATTTAAAAACCCGCTAGCAAAAACTAATCTATAACAAAAGGCTATCATTTTTTTCAATTATCTATCAATAATTGATTAGCTAAATATATAAAAACCTCATTTTTTAAGTTAAAATGAAGGTGGCAAGGTATTTTTTTATCTTTTTAAAAATTTTTTAATATGATATGGAAAA
>PBYL01000351.1 GCA_002729595.1 Thalassovita sp.
ACCAAACCTTTTTCTGTCCAAGGGCCTACGGGAGTTGGAGCCGTTGCCAGACCAATTACACTTAGTCGAGGAGCTGATGAAGAAAGTGAATAATATAACCTAAACTCATCGCCATGCTTATATATATAAGGTGCCCAAAGTGCATCAAATGGTTCTACACCTTTAGATTTAATAAAATCGGCACCTTGTTGAGGCAGTCCATTAAATACCCTGCCTACATATTGCCACTCCACTAAATCTTTAGATTTTCTTATTTGGATTCCTGCTGGCACTTCTGTTCCATAGCCCACATCGGTATTATAGCAGTAGTAATAATCTCCATCTTTAATTATGCTGGGATCGTGCACATTGTAAGGCCCCCATTTGCGTGCATTTTCGTAGGCAGCAATTTCGCCATAGGTGTCTTCGATAGAATTGATATCAAAATTACTTACCGGATTTTCTACAGTAGTGCTGTCGTTTTCCACTTCCGGTGTTACATTATTTTCTTCTGAACAAGCTGCCAGTTGAATGATAATCGTAAGTAATCCTAATATTTTTAGTAATCTGCTAATGCTATTCATTCCCATATACTCCTTGCCTGCGGTTTAGTTTTGGTAGTTTACACTCTAATTAGATTAAAAAATTAGCTGTAGATGCTTAAACTTATGTTTTACGAATGTATCTCCTCTGCATATTTGCTACACAGAGGAGACATTCAATTTTTAATATCCTTGATTTTGAATCAAATCAGGATTGATATCTATTTCTGATTGAGGGATAGAGAAATATTCTCTTCCTTCTACATAACCTTCGAATTCTGAATCGTGAGATTTAAGTTCTGCAAGCTTAGTCGCATTGTCTAACCAACCCCAACGTCTGATATCATCAAACCTGTGACCCTCTAAAGCAAACTCCAAAGCACGCTCGTGAGCAAGTTGTTCGCGAAACCCTTCCTGACTCAATCCCGCAAACTCAGCTGCTCTGTCAGGAAGGTTTGCTCTATCACGAACCATTTGCATATATTCAGCAGCCACACTAGTATTTCCTAATTCATTTTGAGCTTCAGCATACATCAATAACACATCAGAGTATCTCATTAATCGCTCATTTACACCCGATCTCCAATCTTTCTCATCTGCTCTACCAGATTCAGAATTGCCATATTTTTTCACGCCAAGTTTATCCAAGTCAGTTGCATAGACTTCTTCAAAGCTTTGTCCGTACAAAGTTGCCCCCGGATAGTTGTAGAAGATAGTTGCTTTCAATCTTGGGTCGTCTTCACCCTCTATGGTTTTTTCTGCTAAAAATTCGTCTACAATCCAGCGAGTTGGCGCCACGTCGTTCCAACCAAATGGAGCTGGTGCGTAAGTAATAGCTCTTGCTGTAGTAAGCGACCAGTCTGCACCGGGAGCACCTACCCAACCTAATACTACTCCACCCACATTTCTATCAAACTGAAGCTCAAAGATTGATTCTTCGTTGTTTTCAAATGCTTCAGTAAAATTGTCTTCGTAGTTGTCCATTAAGCTGTATCCCAAATTCAGTACCTCGGTAAATGCAGCAGAAGCTTCTGACCAGTTTTGATTAAACAAATGTGCTTTACCCAAATAAGCATAAGCAGCACCTTTAGTAGCTCTTCCTAAATCAGCAGAACCGTAAGAATCTGGCAAGTTCGCTGCTGCCTCTTGGAAGTCTGAAACAATTAATGCCCATACTTCTGAAGGATCAACCTGAGTTTGGTAGTAGTCGTCAGTAGTTTCGAAATCACCTTCAATAAGTGGAATGTTGTTGAAGAAAGTTACCAAGTAGAAATAAGACAATCCTCTTAAAAACTGTGCTTCACCTCTTAATCTGTTTTTGTAACTCTCATCTTCAAAATCAACATCATCTATATGCGCCAGTACTTGGTTTGATCTAAATGTTACTCCATAAAAAGCAATCCAAAGCCATTGTTGCATAATGGTATTGTTTGCCAGTTTAAACTGACCCGTGTTGGCTAACACATCCCAAGGGCTTGGGCTTTCAGTATCATCACCTCTAAGATCGAGTGCGATTGGAGCAAATCTAAAGAAAGTACCATCGTAATAAGACAATGACTGGTAAATAGCATTCACTCCTTTTTGTATATCACTTTCTGTTTGCCAGAATGATGTAACTGTTTGTTGATTTGGGTTTGAAAGCTCAAGCCAATCTTCGTTACATCCGAAAATTCCAAGACTAAATGTCGCTAAAAAGACTATATATTTAATGTTTTTCATTTTCTTTTCATTTAAGTTTTTAATACACTAGAATCCTACTTTTACACCCAATAAGAATGTTCTTGGGTTTGGTAAACCACCAGAATAAGCAGTAAATGACCTGTTTGCTTCAGCAGCTTTATCGGTACCTCTACTGAATAAGCCATCGTTACCAAAGTCTGGGTCAAAGCCAGTGTATTTCGTAAATGTGTATACATTTTGTCCAGATAGATATACTCTTAATCTAGAAATGTGTAGTTTAGAAGTTAATGCGACTGGTACATTGTAACCTAATTCTACATTAGTAATTTTTAGATACTTACCGTCTTCTAGCCATCTTTGAGAATCTCTGTTGTTGTTGTTAGGGTCGTACATAATTACCCTTGGTACATCTGTATCGGTATTTTCAGGAGTCCAACGGTTTAGCATATTTTTAGAATAGTTATCCCAACCAGAGCCATTTTCAATTGCTCTTCTAATACCGTTGTTGATCATATTACCTGATGAACCGTTTGCAGCAACAGTTAAATCGAAGTTTTTGTAAGAAGCGTTAAAGTTTAATCCGTAGTAAAGATTTGGAATAGCACTACCTAAGTAAGTTCTGTCATCGTCGTTGATGTAACCATCACCATTCAAATCTTTGTATTTTACATCACCTGGGCTAGTTTCTACTTCTTGGTAGCGACCAATTGGTGAAGCCTCGTTTAGCTCATCTATCTCAGACTGTGTTTGGAAAAGTCCTTCGTCTACCCAACCATAAAACTCACCTACTTCACTACCAACAGCAGTTCTACTCATAATGCCAGAGATTGGGTTATCTCCATAACCGAGTGCAAGTACTTCATTTTTAAGTGTTGAGATGTTTGCGTTGATTCCGTAATTAAAATCTCCTTCTGCTTTTCTGTAACCTAAAGTAAATTCAAAACCGCTGTTTCTAACAGATGCTCCGTTGATGGTTGGCGCTTCCCAACCGTAAGCTCCAGTACTACCCGGAATCGGCACACCCACTAGCATATCTTCTGAAAGGTTGTTGTAATACTCTGCAGTAAAGGTGATTTTATCGTCAAAGAATGCCATATCTACCGCGATGTTTTTAGAAACCTTAGATTCCCATTTCATGTCTGGTGATACGAAAGTATACTGAGAAGCACCGGTTGCTAACTGACCATTTAATACATAGTGCGCATAAGGAGTAATGGTAGCAGCATAGCGATAATCGCCAATTTCTTGGTTACCCAATACACCATAACTTGCTCTAATTTTCAATTGGTTAATTGCACGCACACTTGCCATAAACTCTTCGTTGTGCACATTCCAACCTACAGAAACCGCTGGGAAAGTACCAAATCTGTTAATCTCAGCAAATCTTGAAGAACCATCTCTACGAATGGTGGCATTCAATAAATATCTGTCTTTGTAATTGTAAGTTACTCTACCAAATAAAGACATCAATCTGCTTTGGTATTCGTCACTCGTAATGGTTTGCCCTGAAGTTCCTTGGCTTAATACTTTAAAGTATGGTTCGGTGAATCCTTCTGCATGACCATAAGTTCTTTTAATTGAACTCTCTAACATGGTAGTTCCCACCATTGCAGTAAATGAGTGATCGCCCAATGTTTTGTTCCAAGTTAAAGTTTGCTCGATAGTTCCTGTTGAACCGAAACCTCTCCAATCGTTCATTTTGGCAATGTTATTCACATAGAACCAGCCTAAATCGTGGATTGGTTGGAAATAGAAATCTCTCCAATCTGTTCTTTCAAAACTTAAACTTAGTTTGTATTTCAATTCATCTAGAATCGCATATTCTCCATACACATTACCAATAAAGCGATATCTGTCTGTGTTACTTTCAATCATATTATTCATACCCACCACATTGGCAGTATATGAACCATGAATCACTTGGTCTGCACTTGCATAGCCATCTACTGTACTCTCGTCATTCACTGGTAAAGTTGGAATTGCATTTACCATGTAAACTAGGTTGTTACCCGTATGCAAGAAAGTCATAAATGTTTGGTTAGCAACTGTGTAGTGTACAGACTCCCCAACTTTTAATTTTCCTATTTGATGATCAGAGTTAACGCCAATTCCGTAACGCGTATATTTTGGACCTCTACCCACTACAGTACCGCTTTGGTCGAAGTAGTTAAGAGAAATGTTGAATGTTGAAGTCTCATTACCTCCCATAAAGTTGAGGTTATGTTCTTGTATTTTACCAGTTTTAAAAACTTCTTCTTGCCAGTCTGTATCTACATTGTCTACAAAAAGAGAAGAGCTCGGATCGTTGGCTGGTTTAAGTGCTTCACCTGCATTTACAGAAGCTTCATTTACTAATAATTGATATTCTTCGCGGTTTGCAACATCATATCTGTTTGGTACATTTTGCACACCGTAGTAAGCAGAGTAATTTAATTTGAGTGGGCCTTTTGCACCTCTTTTTGTGGTGATAATTACTACACCATTTGCCGCTCTTGAACCATAAATTGCAGCAGCAGCTCCATCTTTTAACACTTGCATAGACTCAATGTCTGACATCGGCAAGTCGTTAATCGGAGTAACAATACCATCTACAATATATAAAGGTGTGTTGTTGTTGAATGAACCAATACCTCTAATTTTAACTACCGGAACTGCACCCGGCTCACCACCACTTTGTACCGTAACACCAGCAATTCTACCTTGTAATGCTTTTGTAATATCATTTACTGCCATTTTCTGGATTTCGTCAGTTTCTACCACTGCTACTGAACCCGTTAAATCGCTCTTGCGCTGCGTACCATAACCTACAACTACGACCTCTTCTAGCTGCTCAAAATCGGTTTCGAGTTTTACATCAACCACACTTCTATTACCAATCTCTACATCTTGAGTAATAAAACCGATATAACTAAATTGCAAAATAGCGTCGCTAGGTGCATTTAGTGTGTAATTTCCATTAAAATCTGTGGTAGTACCTGTTGATGATCCTTTAATTAGAATACTTACACCGGGCAGTGGTTCACCATCTTCTACAGAGGTTACTGTACCGGAGACTTTTACTTGTTGGGCATAAGATACTGTAAAAACTTCTTCGACCTTAGCACTTCTATTCTTCTTCTTTTTCACATGTATATTGCCATCTATGCGCTTAAACATGAGATCGTTTTTAGAAGAAAGTGTTGATAGGATGTTTCCTAATGACTGATTTTTGGCTACAATATTTATTTTATCCTTTTCACCTACTACATCATGGTTATAGGTAAAATAGAAACCTGTTTTATTTTGAATGTCAGTAAGTACTTTATTTAATGATGCATCTCTATAATCTACATCAATATAAATATCGTACACACTCTGTTTCTGTCCATTGCTGTTTTCTGCCAAAAGCACTCCTACGAGAAGTACCTGGAAAAACGTGCCATATAAGATAAATTTCGACATAATCCAGACTTGTCTTAGTATTTTCAATTTCATATCTTTAAATGTTTTGATGAATAAAAGAATAGACGTCAAGGCAAACCATCCTCAGACCTGTTTGCGCGACCAACGACTTAACAGGTCTTTGGATTATTTCCTTATATTTTGGTTGTAATCCGGAATTCTATAAAAAAATTAGCTTGAGTTAAATTGCTTCATAGGCGAATATCAATTTGAAATAAATACCTTTTTATCTTTAATTTTATAGTTAAATCCTGATGTGTAACTAATGCCCTCCAACACATTCTGTAAGCTCTGGTTGGCATACCTGCCTGAATAAGCTCCCGGTTCTTTAAAGTCTTCTGCCAACACTATATCCACCCCGTACCATGTTTCGAGCCGCTCACAAATTTCTCTAAAACCTGCTTTGTTAAATTGAAGCAATCCCTCTTTCCAACCAACTACTGCATCCATATCTTCTACTGTGTGCTTCTCTATATTTTTAATTTTAGAGTCGTAAGTTACTGCCTCCATAGGCGTCAGTTTTATGTGGTTGCCACCTTTATCGCTTACCTCAACAATACCTGTCACCACTGCCACTTGTACTTTGTTATGAGTAGTATCTGATTTGATGTTAAAGCTGGTACCCAAAACCTTGGTTTCTATTTCGCCAGTTTCTATAATAAATGGCTTTTCAGGATTTTTAGCTACATCAAAAAATGCTTCTCCTTTTAAAATTACTTTTCTGTATTTATCACCAAATCGCTTAGGGTAAAACAGTGAACTACCTGCGTTTAACTTTACCACTGTTCCATCCATTAGCCTAATCGTTGTTTTCTTACCTACTGGGCTAATTGCAGAAAGCCAAACCTCCTCAGTTTCTCCACTTAAAGCATTTACACCCTGCTGGTTCATGTGATATACACCAAAACCGGCTACCAACAACACTAAAATTACCGCAGCTATTTTGGTAAATACGCCCCACCAATTATTAGAACTTGTTCCCAATTGAGATGGCTGTGTACTGTTGCCTTTTACAATTTGCTCGTACATTTCCAGTATCTCGGTTGAGTCTAGTTCGTCTTGTTTTTTATAATGAGTAGAGAGGATTATGTTTTTGGCTTCCATTAATGCAGGAACTTTATGAGGGTGAACTTTCGTCCATTCTTCCCAAAACTGGTTGGACTCCTCAGTAGCCTTCTTTACCCACATCACAAAAAACTCATCCTCTAAAAAGTCTTCTGTAGTGAAATCTTTATATTTTGGCTGTTTGTTCTTCATACATATATATTTTCCAAAAATGCTAACCCCGTAAGTCCTTCAAATCCTCTCTTTACATACATGAGCACTTAGTTTCTCAAAGTGTCCCTCTTTTTTCATTTTTTTTGAAAAATTTTTTATCTCAGAGAATTATCGGCCTTTACAGGGCTATACAAAGGTTTTTCGGATATTTTTTTTAAAATACTAAAAGTAAAATCAGCAATAAAACCACAACCGAAGTTAAAACTATGGCTGGATTCAACTTTTCTTTAATCGTGCCAATGGCTTTATAAATAAGCTTTCGGGCAGAGTGTACTTTTTGTAAATCCATTACGTGGGCAACTTCTTCGTAACTTAAGCCCTCATAAAAATGATAAAGAAAAGCTTCTCGCTGGCGGTTGGGCAGCTCGTTTACTACTTTTTCAATTTTAGTTTTTTTGTCTTTTAATATTTCCTCATTGATGAGTGTGCGCTCATGAGAAAATGAAACCATAAAGCCCTCAGTCTCCCATTTGTTATTATAAGACAGGTATCTGTTTTCTCGCTTCGCCATTCTTATCACCCTCCTGTACATCGACTTAAACAGATAAGATTTGATAGATAGGATTTCTGTATTCTTTTTGGATGGTTTTTTAAGATCGATAAATAAATTTTGAATACAGTCTTTTACCAGTTCTCGATCGTTTACAATCTGGCAACCAAATGTAAAAAGCGTTTGTACATAAGTTTTGTAGATGTGGGAAAATGCTCCCTGATCTCCCTCCCTAAATGCTTTCCAAAGCGCTTTGTCTTCGAGTAATTCGTATTTTTGTTGTGATGTTTTTGGTATGTGGTTTTCTTTCACAGGATGCCTCTCATCACTATCAGCAATTTTATTAGAGTAATAGCCTCTTGCGATCATTTTCATAATTGTGGATGTTAGTATATATAAATTTACCAATTTCAATGATAATAGAAAATACTTTGCTAGTCGGTGAATTGTCGGAAAATTACAAATTAATCCCTAAATACAAAATGGTTTAACCAGTACCAAAAGACGTTGAAAGACTAATCTGATGGTCCGGTTAAATCATTTAATCATTTGCAAAAAAACATTGACATCACAGGTAATTTTTTCTGAACAAAGTATTTCAAAACTTATACAGATAATTTCCACCGTTACGAAAAGTGATTAACTGTATTAGCTACTTTTCACCTGTAATTCTAAATTTATTCATAGCTGTAGTTTATCTTTCGCTTACTCTTATTTGTTAAACTTGTAGTAAGCTTCGTTTAATTTTAAGTCGTTTTTGAATCTGCTAATCTTGGTTTCTGCATCGATTGTTACCAATTCGATATCCAACATATCAGCAAAATCTTCCATATATTCTGTAGTAAGGTTTTGGCTGTAGCAAGTATGGTGCGCACCACCAGCTAATATCCAAGCAGTAGTAGCTACACTCAAGTTTGGTTTAGGGTCCCAAAGCACTCTAGCTACTGGTAATTTTGGTAATTCTTCTGGAATTTCAACAGCTTCTACCTCATTAACCAATAATCTAAAACGATCTCCCATGTCGATCATTGAAGCATTAATTGCATCACCAGCACCTACGTTGAACACCAAACGAGCAGGGTCTTCTTTGCCCCCAATTGAAAGTGGATGTACTTCGCATTTAACAGTTCCTTTTGCGATAGAAGGACAAATCTCTAGCATGTGAGAACCTAAAATACGATCTGCTCCCGGTTGGAAGTGATAAGTATAATCTTCCATAAATGAGTTACCACCTTCTAGTCCGGTTGCCATTACCTTCATCGCTCTTACTAAAGCAGAAGTCTTCCAGTCACCTTCACCACCAAAACCGTAACCATCTGCCATTAAGCGCTGCGTTGCGATACCCGGTAATTGTTTCATCCCGTGTAGTACTTCGAAGCTATCGGTAAAACCTTTAAAGTTTCCGCTTTCTAAAAATGCTCTTAATCCGATTTCGATTTTAGCTGAATCTTCTAAAGAAGCACGTTGTGAGCCATCGGCTAAAAGAGATTTGCCTAACTCATAAGTCTCTTCATACACTTTTAATAAAGCAGCTACTTCGCTATCAGAAACTTCGTTTACAAATTTTACTACATCACCAATACCGTAGCCATTTACTGAGTAACCAAATCTCATTTGCGCTTCTACTTTATCACCATCGGTTACAGCTACTTCACGCATGTTGTCTGCGATACGAGCAATTTTACCACCACGGCTATCTTCTAATGCAGAAGCAACTCTTGCCCAAACACCAATTTTGTTAAGTACTTCTGGGTTTTTCCAGTGGCCAACTACTACTTTACGGCGCACTTTCATTCTAGTACACATAAACCCAAATTCTCTGTCACCGTGTGCAGATTGGTTTAGGTTCATAAAGTCCATGTCGATTGAAGACCAAGGAATTGCCTCATTATACTGCGTATGTAAATGCAACAATGGTTTATTTAAGATAGACAAACCGTTGATCCACATTTTTGCAGGTGAGAAAGTGTGCATCCATGTGATTAGACCAATACATTTTGTTTCTGCATTTGCCTGTACAATCGTGTTATATATTTCTTCAGGAGTTTTAACTACTGGCTTAAATACAACACGCACTGGAATAGCGGCTGCATCATTTAAATATGTTGCAATTTCTTTTGAGTGCTCATCTACTTGCTTAAGGGTTTCCTCTCCGTACAGGTGTTGGCTACCTGTAATCATCCAAACTTCAAATTCTTTTAAATCAATCATAATATTATCATTAATAGTTGTTCATTTTTTTTATCTAATTCAAAATTGCTTATGAGTTTTAAGACCAGAAAACTCCGTACAATACACTTATAATCGCCACAATTCCTATGGCTCCAACATTAAATACAACATCTGTTTTAAACAGGGTAGCTGCATTTTCTATGTTCAATTTCTTTATATCTTCAAAATCGAGTTTGGCATTTGTATAAAAGATAATGCCTAACATGATGAACATTACAGACATCATAAATATGGCTTCGAAGCCAAGTTCTGCCATTGAGCCAGAAAAACTCAAGCCAAGCACTAACGCAACAACTCCTACTATAAAGAATACATAACTCAAGTTTACCAGCATTTTTTGCTTGCTTGCTGCAGGTAATTCTGTTTTTACATGCGCACCTTTATCGAAGAAACTAATTACTGATGCAATTACACAAAGTATCATAAACACATAGCCCATTCTAAGAATAAATGGAATATCTGGGAAACCTACTTTAAATACAATACCAATCGGAATGGTAATCGCAGCCGTCCAAAGAGCAGCTTTTGAGGTAATCTGTTTCCAGAATAAACCCATAGAGAAAACACAAACCACACCCGGATAAATAAAACCTGTATACTCTTGAATGTATTGGAATACCTGATCGAGGCTGTTTAACAATGGGGCAAAAACTAAAGCGATTAACAAAGCAACTACCGCTACAATTCTACCAACCATTACTAATTGCTTGTCATTAGCTTCTGGCTTTATAAATTCTTTATAGATATCAATTGTAAATATGGTAGATGTACTGTTGATCATAGATGCGAGTGAAGAAACAATAGCAGCAGCCAAAGCAGCAAATGCTAAACCTCTTACTCCAACTGGAACAAAGTTTTTGAGTAACCAAGGGTAAGCCTCATCAGACTTATCAATGGTACCAATTGCTTCTACTGGTTTGCCCAACATAGCAGAAAGTTGCTCGGGGGTAAAGTCTGTCATTAATACATAGGCAGTAATACCTGGAATTACCACCAACAAAGGAATAAGAATCTTTAAGTAACCTGCGAAGATTAAACCTTCTTTAGCTTCTTTTAAGCTTTTTGCAGCCAATCCTTTTTGAATAATGTACTGGTTAAAACCCCAGTAACCCAAGTTAGTTAACCACATACCACCAAGTAATACAGCTACACCCGGTAAATCGTTAAAAGCATCTTTTTGTCCGCCATCTCCATCGGGAACCATAATCATCCCCTTTTCTACAATCATCGAAAAGTGATCTTTAGCGCCATTGTATATATGGTTGAAACCGTGCAGCACACTGCCTTCTCCCACTGCTTCTAAGGCTAGGAAAGTTGTAACCAAACCTCCACCTACAAGAAAGATTACCTGTACTACGTCTGTCCAAGCTACAGAGCTTAAACCTCCATAGATAGAATATATACCTGAGAAAATTAACAGTCCGCCAATTCCCCAGATAAGCGGCACACCTATAATTTTTTCTAGTGCCAAAGCACCTAGGTAACTCACTGAAGTAAGGTTTACAAACACATATACCAGCAACCAGAAGATCGCAAAGAAAGTACTCACCTTTCTGTTAAATCTCATATTGATAAACTGCGGCATTGTATAGATTTTCTTCTCTAAGAAAATAGGAAGAAAATATTTAGCTACTATAATAAGTGAGATTGCAGCAATCCACTCGTAAGCGGCTATAGCCAAACCAATTGCATAACCAGAACCAGACATGGCAATAAAGTGCTCAGCAGAAATATTTGCTGCAATTAAAGAAGCACCAACAGCCCACCATGTTAAGGTATTATCTGCCAAAAAGTAATCTTTAGCAGTTTTTTCCTGCCCTCCTTTAGAGCGAGAAATCCATAGTCCGATGCTGACTATCACAATACAATATACTACAAAAATCACGTAGTCTATCGTCGAGAACGTACTTTCCATATTTACTTAATTGATGTTTGTATGTTGTTATATTTAGTTTTTAACACTGCCCGTAATACGCATTTTTACCATGTTTACGCTCGTAATGCTTATCGATTAAAGCATCTGGTAATTTTGGTGCCTCAGGATTTATTTGTCTGGTAAGGAAAGCCATTTTAGCTACCTCTTCTAAAACTGCACTATTGTAAACAGCTTTCTCAGCATTTTTTCCCCAAGTAAACGGAGCGTGGTTAGATACTAGCACCATCTCAACTTCCTCGTAAGAGAATCCTCTTTTTTCGAAATCGTTGATAATCTGGTAACCAGTTTCGTGTTCGTAATCACCTTTAATCATTTCGGGACTCATTACCGGAGCACAAGGAATATCTTTGGTAAGATGGTCTGCGTGGGTAGTACCGAAGATAGGAATATCTAATTGAGATTGCGCCCAAGAAGTAGCGTAAGTACTGTGTGTATGTACAATGCCACCAATTTTATCCCAAGTTTTGTAAAGTACTGCATGCGTCTTAGTATCTGATGATGGACGCATAGAACCCTCAATAATATTGTTTTCAAAATCTACGATTACAATATCTTCTGGTTTTAAAGACGGATAAGGCACACCACTTGGCTTAATGGCAAATACAGCTTCGTTTCTATCAACCGCACTTACATTACCAAAAGTAAAAAGCACTAATCCCAACTCGGGAAGCTGCATGTTTGCTTCATATGCTTCCCTTTTCAGTTCTTTATATTTACTCATTTTTAAAATCTTTTTTAATTACTCAGTCTGTATGAATATTCTCTTCGAGGAATGTTCCAATTGCTTTGTATTTCGCATACAACACTTTGTATTTCTCTACATTCTCAGGAATTGGCTCATACTCTTTATCGAAACCACTCTGCATTACTTTTTGCGCTTCTGCTACAGAATCGTATACACCTGCGGCAGTTGCTGCAAAAATTGAAGCACCCAATGCACAAGTTTGTAATGATGAAGCCACGATGATATTTCTATTTAAAACATCAGCCAATACTTGCATGACGAATGGAGATTTTTGAGGAATACCACCCAAAGCAATAATCTTTTTGATGTTTACTCCTTGCTCTTGAAAGCGATCTACAATGGCTCTTGAGCCAAATGCAGTAGCCTCTACCAAAGCTCTAAAAATTCTTGGCGCATCGCTACCGAGATTTAAGCCAGTAATCGCTCCTTTTAATAATTGGTTCGCATCTGGTGTACGTCTACCGTTCATCCAGTCGATGGCTACTGGTAAAGAAGTTTCTAAAGGAATTTTTTCTGCTTCTGCGGTGAGCTTAGGTAAGATGCCGTCTGTAGCTTCTTTGATAAGCTTCTCTTTGGTAGCTTCGTCTAACAGCGTACTCTCACTAATAATATTTTTGATTGGCCAAGCCAATACATTTTTAAACCAAGCATAGATATCGCCAAAAGCAGACTGGCCAGCTTCCATACCTTCCATACCCGGAATTACAGAGCCATCTACCTGACCACAAATACCACTTACTAAAATATCTTTTACCTCTTCGGTTGGCGCTACTAAAATATCGCAAGTAGAAGTACCAATTACTCTACATAATGTATAGTCGCTTACTGCACCACCCACTGCACCCATGTGCGAATCGAATGCACCAACACTTACTATTACTGATTCTGGTAAGCCTAGTTCTTTTGCCCACTCAGGCGTTAATGTACCTACAACTTCATCAGAAGTGTAAGTCTCATCCATATACAACCTGTCTCTAATACCAGCTAAAAGAGGATCCAATTTTACAAAGAACTCTTCTGGAGGTAAGCCGCCAAAGTCTTTATGCCACATAGCTTTATGCCCAGCAGCACAACGACTTCTTTTTAAGGTCTTGGGGTCTGTTTCACCTGTAAGTATGGCGGGTATCCAATCGCAATGTTCTAACCATGAGTAAGCATTACTCTTCACCTCGTTGTCTACTCTGATAGTTCTCAGAATTTTTGCCCAGAACCACTCCGATGAATAAATTCCTCCTTCGTATTTTGTATAATCTTCTCCTCCCCAGGTTTTAGCTAGTTCATTAATTTCTTTGGCTTCTTTGGTAGCCGTGTGGTCTTTCCAAAGAATAAACATCGCATTGGGGTTTTCTTTAAACTCCGGCGTCATGGCCAATGGAGTACCTTCCTCATTCACTGCTATAATAGTAGAACCTGTAGTGTCTACTGCCATTCCAACCACATTTTCTTGAATGTCTTCACTTACATCAGAAAGCACACCTTTTATGGTTTCTTTCATGCTTTCAATGTAATCTAATGGGTGTTGTCTAAATTGGTTTTTAGAAGGGATACAATATTTGCCTTCTTTCCACATCTTATACTCCGATGTTGCACTGGCTAACTCTGAGCCGTCTGCCGCATTAATTAGAACAGAACGTACAGAATCAGTACCGAAATCCATCCCAATCACGTATTTAGTTTGTTTCATTTTCTTAGGCTCTAATAAGGTGTTATTTATAATAGGTATATATTATGTGTCTAAGATACACTTAATTTTAATAATTGCAAAATTCTTCTTTATTTGTAGTATTAATTATGCGTACCCCATTTTTTCGAATCAACTAAAAGAAACATAGCGAGTGGATTTTTACCAGGAAAAGAAACCTGTTTTAGTAGCATTAGACTGCATTATTTTCGGTTTCGACAAAAAGGAATTAAAACTCCTTGTAATCAAAAGAGATTTTGAACCCTCAAAAGGAAACTGGTCTTTAGTAGGAGGATTTTTACAGCCAGACGAAGATTTAGATATATCTGCAAAAAACTTGTTGCAGCACCTAACCGGACTTTCTAATATATTTATGGAGCAGTTGCATTGCTTTGGTAATGTACAGCGTGATCCGGGAGAAAGGGTAATCTCTGTTGCTTACTATGCGCTTATTAAACTAGAAGAGCACGATCAAGAACTGGTGGAGTCGCACAACGGAAAATGGTTTACACTCGATGAAATGCCCGATCTCATTTTCGACCATAATGAGATGATTATGAAAGCCCTACAAAGGCTGAGACAAAAAGCCAGATACCAGCCAATTGGCTTCGAGCTTTTACCAGATAAATTCACTATTCCAGAGCTGCAATTATTATATGAGGTAATTCACCAGACGAATTTTGATAGACGAAATTTTAGCAAGAAAATTCTATCGAAAGGGATTTTGAAGAAGCTCAACGAAAAGCAAAAAGAAACCTCCAAAAAAGGCGCTTTTCTCTATAAATTCGATAAGAAAAAATACGAAGCACTCGTAGTAAAAGGCTTTAACTTTGAGCTGTAATAGTTCAGTTTTCTGTTTTTTTGAAGATTAAATGATAACTGTCCACTGATAATTGTTAACTGAATACTGTTATCTGTTCACTGTCTAATGTAACCAAAAGCTGCCAGCTCAGACACTTGTTGCACTTGGTTGATGATGCCTTGATTTAATACATAATATTTATTGCAAGCCTGAAAAACAGTTTCGTACTGGTGATCAGTTAAAATGATTCCTTTGGTTTGGGCTTGATAATGCAAATGAGGAATGAGCTTCTCGATTAAGATCGGCGATAAGTATGAGAAGGGTTCGTCTAGAATTACAAATTCACTTTTACTATATAAAAGCGTAATAATTTCCATGAGTTTTTTTTCGCCACCAGAAAGGCTTCCTACGCGTTTCTTTCTATTCTTCTTAATTTCTTTTAGCTCAAAGATTTTATCGAGATGTGCTTGTAGTTGGAAGATGTTTATTAGATCATCAAAACTAAAATAATCCATTACAAAACCATCTTGTGGCATATAATGCACAGCATTTGGCACCCGAAACAATTGCGGTGAATAGGTTTTATTTAACCTCACAGTTTGAGACTCACCTTTGAGCGAACCAAAAATTATTTTTAGCAAACTCGATTTACCAGCACCATTCCTGCCTAATAACCCGACAATCTCGGTGGTCGCACAACTTAAATAAACATTAGAAAGAATTTTTCTGCCCTCAAAAGACAGTTGCACACTATCAACTTCTAGTAAACTCAAAGAAATGTTAGATTAAAAATGGTAAGTATAAGAATGGTAGTAAATAAGTCTATGACAAAGGAAGTAGCTAGAAGCGACCAAATATTTAAGCCTAGATTGTAAAAGAAATACAAGTGCTTTTTTCTGCTCCAATAATAAGCTAAACAAGTACCGGAAAAGCCTACTACTTTTATCCAGAAAATATCTGAATAATCTGTAGCTTCATAGATAAGTAGCCAACTTGCACCCAAAAAAGTGAAGACTAAATTCTTTAAAGTATGCTCTCTAAAAATGTATTTGCTGGCTAAAAGCCAATTTCGTAGATGTACAGGCATACTCCAAATTAGCTAAGTGCCTCTAGGTATGCCTGCTTTTTAACATATTTAACTCACGGTGTGAAAATTTCTAAAATTTTATTTCAATGTCTTTTTCAACACTCTTTTAGCATTTGCACTGGTAAGCTTGTCTATTTCTGTTTTGGACAGACCTTTGACTTCTAGTGCAGCCACCCACTTTTGCACATCAAAATAGTCTTTAATTACTGGTTTGTAATTGGCATCCATATCGGTGCCTAATGCTACATGATCGATTCCTACTACATCTGCCAACTCGATAGTAGCTGCCACAAAATCATCCATATCAGTGTTGAGCCCAGAAGGCCATGCGCCAATAATACCACCTGTTTCTGCAACTATTTTTGCGTGCTCTTTTGTAATCGCTCTTGCATTTACAGGATCATTGGTCTCTTTCTTTAAAATACTATGCGATAACATAATTGGGGTTGATGTTATCTCAGCGACATCTGTTACAGTTTTAAAAGAGGCATGAGCCACGTCAATTAACATCCCAACTTCATTCATTCTTTTTACGATATCTTTACCATAAGCCGATAAACCGTCGTTTATGGGGCTTTCTGTCTGCAAATCGCCCACTGTGTTTGGTGCATAATGTACCAATTGCACAGAGCGCACACCCAGCTCAAACACCCTATTTATGTTATCTATGTCACCATCTACAAAATCTGACCCTTCGCAAGAGATAAAAACAGCTACTTTTTTCGATTTATCTAATTCTTTTACTGAGTTAATAATACTGGTATCAGAAAGTGCTATCAGTTCTTGAATTATGCTGAGTTGTTGCTCAAAACTTTGCCAAGCCTCCCCTTCTTCAAAACTTCTAACTGGTTTAACTCCTTTCTCTGTTACCTTTATCAAATTAAGGTCTGATACAATGCTCAAAAACACGCCATTTATATGGTTGGCATTCATATCGTTTATCACTTTCTTAAAATTATCGTCGCCTGCGTATGAGGGACTGCCTTTTCTAAAAAAAGCTCCCGGATGGCAATGCAAATCGAACACTTTGTAAGTAGAAGCACTCGCATTGTTATCACCAAGTATTGAATTTGAGAGTACAAAATCTGGAATGAGTGAAAGGCTGACTAAAGCACCAAGCTGCTTAATAAAGTCTTTTCGGGTAATCATATTGAATCGGTGTGTTTGTTAATTTTTTTGAGATAATTTACTAAAATATCACCTATTCATCAGATTTTGGGCATTTTAAGATGGAATTAAATTTATCATAAACTATCCACATCTCTGCTGAGCTTTACTTCTTGCTTGTTGGTTTTTATGATTAGTTGATTTGCGTTCAACTCGAATTCCCAAGCTGAATCTGGGTATTTATTAGAAAAACTGATTAGGCTAATTTTCGCCGCATCTCTATCTAAGAGCCAAACTCCATGATTCCCATATTTTTCTTCACCTTGCCCCATTAGGTAAGTATTGTTTTCATTAAAAACCACCCACTGCTCATTTAGTAAATCTAGCGAATCTCCTCTGGCAATAGATTCCATCTTCCACTTACCGAGCAACTGAATTTCTGGACCGGGCTGGCTAATTAGTTGCGTATTTACATGATCTTCGGCAAGGTGATGCACCTTAGACAAAGTGAAATCTATTTGCTGAGCGGCTGTACCAAGAAGCTTGCCTTCAATCATTCTTCTAAAATGATGAGGATGTGTATAAATATTCAGCAGCCATTTAGAGTTAATCCACTCTGTTTCTTCATTCATTAAAAACAAAGTATCGCCATCCATTTTCCAATTACCAGCAAAATGTTGTCGGGTATTCCAACTTACAAATGAGCCATCTTTCTTTATTTTTATGCCCTGCCAAGCCAAATTGTATTCTTTCTTACCCTTTAAAGCAAAATATTCAATTTGCCATAAACCAGTAATTTTATCTGAATTATCTGGCTTGCAAGCAACCATGTAGATGAGTACTAAGAAGAAGGATATGAGTTTTGACATAATTGAAATCTAAAAAAATTCATGAATAAGAATAGATACATTCCTTTCTTCTATGTTCTTTTTTCCTTGATGAAAAAAGAACGAAAAAAATCAATAGCTCCGGCTACCGGAAAATCCGATGCTGCCACACACTAACCAACGCACATCCCCGCCGGATTTTCGACCAACGCTTTTTAAGCTAATAGAATCTCTTGGAAATTCTATCTATCATAAATTCAACCATTTGTAATATTGTATAATTACAGGAAATCAACAACCTGTTTGCAGTAACCCGAATTTATTTTGCAGTTAGCGTTTGTGCATCCCATTCAAATGTAAAAATTCAGCATTCGTCAAGAGTTGATATACATCTCTGGTAAAATTTTATATTTTGCTGCTTTAATAAACTAAACTATGATCGTTAAAGAAAACCTCTACAATAAAAGAATTATCTCCATTGATGCCTTTCGGGGAATTACCATCTTCGTGATGATTTTTGTAAACGAACTGGCTGGTGTTGCCAACATTCCGCAGTGGATGAAACACATGCCCGCCGATGCCGATGCCATGACTTTTGTAGATGTGGTTTTCCCTGCCTTTTTGTTTATTGTGGGTATGTCGATTCCCTTCGCATTTAATGCCCGACTCATTAAGGGTGATTCCGATTATACCATTTGGCAGCATACACTTAAAAGAACATTGGCGCTCATCATTATGGGTGTTTACATGGTAAATGCTAGTGAAGGTTACAGCGAATATTTAATGATTATAGACCCCGTTGTTTGGGCATTTTTTGCTTACCTGCTCCCTATTCCTGTATGGAATAAATACGACGAATCTGTACCAGAAACAGTAAAAAATATTCTAAAATACGGAGGTATTCTGGGCTTTGTGGCTTTGTATTTCCTCTATGTGCAAGACAATGGCAATATTGGTACACCTCCAAGATGGTGGGGAATTCTTGGCCTTATTGGTTGGGCATATTTGCTCACTGTTGTTTTCTATTGGTTTGCCAAAGGAAACCTGATCGCCATGTTTGCTTTCTTCTTTATTTGTGTAATTGCCAACTGTATTAACCTTACTGAAGGTGTCGCAATCAAAGATTTTTATATCTTTAGTTTTGTGGCCGGGCACATGACGCATGCCTCTATTGTAAGTGCCGGAGTAATACTTTCGCTGCTCTTTTTCGAAGGGGAAGCATTAAAAACAGTAAACCTGAAAGCCATTGGTTTTGGCATACTCCTGTTTGTAATGGGCTATTTATTAAGACCTTATTACGAAGTTTCTAAGATTAGGGGAACACCTTCTTGGGGTTTGTATTCGACAGCCATCTGCACAGCATTGTATTACTTTTTATTTTGGTTGATGGAAATAAAAAAGCAAACCAAATGGAGTGAGTTTTTTATGCCAGCTGCCGCAAACCCATTGCTTATCTACATCTTACCGGGTATAATCATTTATTTTAATCTGAGTGTAGGCATTAGCATTATACCCGATTATTTTAATAGCGGTATTCCCGGCATTATCTGGTGTTTGGTGTTTTCAACCATTATGCTATTGATGATGAAGGTGTTTAATAAATTAAAAATTAGGTTGCATTTGTAAAAATTCGAGATTTAAAAACCTCCACTTAAGAACAAACTAAACAATACACTAATAACTATCATTGTACTTTTAACTTGACTTAAAAGTACCAAAAGCTCAAGACTGTGGACAAATTCGCTAAATTTTTATCATTATTGCTAAAAAATCCAAAACAGCAGCGGCTGACGCTCGTTTCACTCAAACACTGGATTTTTTTGACGCAATCATTAAAAAAATTCTTAACGCAATTTGACCAAGGTCAAAGATTTTTTAAATTCTGAAACTTCATGTTTTCTATGCAATTCTGTATTTATTACATAAGCCTCTTCTCATAAAGTTCATCGACTGTTAACTTTTAGATGACGGGCTATCCGTAAATTTTCCTCAACTTTGAATCGATTTTAAAACATAGATTTATAAATGAAATTAAATATTCTTTCTGGACTGAGCTTTTTGTTTGTCGCTTCATTGTTCTCTTGCAACAATGCCAAGCAAACTGCATCTCAGGAAGAAACTAGTGCTTTAAGAATCAATCAAATCCAAGTAATTGGCAGCCATAATAGTTACAAGCCTCAAATTGAGCCACCTCTTATGGAAATGATACTTGCAGAAGATTCTAATGCCATTGCACTGGATTACAGACATGTAAGCTTGAGCGAGCAGTTGGATTTGGGTTTGCGCAAGGTAGAGATAGATGTGTTGTACGATCCACAAGGTGGCAGATTTGCCAAACCAATGGGTTTAAAACTGTTACAAGAAAAAGGCATTGAACCACTCCCATTTGATACTGATGGAAAGTTAAATGCTCCCGGTTTTAAAGTATTACACATACCTGATATCGATTTTCGTACAAGTTGTTACACCTTAGCTTCTTGCTTAGAAGAGCTAAAGCAATGGTCAGCAGCTCATCCGAAGCATTTACCAATTGCCATTTCTTTTAATGCTAAAACTGGCGAAGTAGAAAGGGAAGGTTTTGCCGAAATGTTGCCTTTTACCAAAGCAGCTTACGACTCGCTAGACGCAGAAATACTATCTGTTTTACCAGCAGATAAAATTATTCGCCCTGATGATGTTCGAGGAGATTATGCTACGCTAGAAGAAGCTGTGCTCAACAACAACTGGCCATTAATTGAAGATGCGCGTGGCAAGTTTATGTTTGTACTAGACGAAGGCACTGAAAAAAGTAAACCTTACATAGATGGACATCCATCATTAAAAGATCGAGTGATGTTTGTTAAAGTAGAGCCAGGCAAGCCTGAAGCTGGCTTTGTGTTCATGAACGATCCTGTAAATTATAAAGATTCTATAAAAGCGCTGGTAGCTATGGGTTACATAGTTCGTACTCGTGCCGATGCCAATACCACCGAAGCTCGCGAAGGAGATTACTCACGCTTTGAAGATGCTTTGGAGTCTGGCGCACAGTTTATCAGCACAGATTATTATTTACCAGACGAAAGATTGGGAACTGGATTCCAGATAAAAATGCCTGATGGTGTAATTTCCAGATGCAACCCAATTAATACGAAAGATAATTGCAAACCTGACCTTTTAGAACCAATAGACGACCATGCTAAAGTAGAGTAACCTTCTAGTTTAGCGATACTACATGCTTTTTTTTTGAGCTTAATCCAATTGGCAGCAATTTAATCGCTGCCAATTTTTTTTGTTTATACTTTAAAAAGAATCTAGTGAGTGGTGGCCGGGTTTTCTTAGGTTTTTAAACTGTGTGGGAGTCATACCGGTTTCTTTTTTGAATTGGGCAGAAAGATGTGCGGTACTGCTATAGTTCATCTTAAAAGCAATCTCCGAAAGTGTTAGTTCATCGTAAAAAAGCAGCTCTTTTACCTTCTCAATTTTCTGCTTCAAAATGTATTTTTCAATAGTAATTCCTTCAACAGAAGAAAACAACCTACTTAGCGAAGAGTACTCGTGGTTAAGCCTTTCTGCAATGATGGTAGAAAAATTAATATTTCTAGGCTCATCTTCTTGATGAACCAATTCAATAATAATTGCTTTTATCTGGCTAATCAGTTTCGACTTTCTATCTTGTAATAATTCGAAGCCTTTATCTTCTAACTGCTTTTCTAAAAACTGCTTTTTTTGGTCAGAAATAGAAGTTTTCACCTTTACTTCCCCCAATTTCACATCAGTAGTTTCGATCTGTAAATCATTAAAAATATGCTGTACAGTGTCTATACAGCGGGGACAGACCATGTTTTTTATATAAAATTTATTATTTTGTACTTTCATCACATTTAATTCATCACGATATTTATAAGAACCATCAATCGACGTAAATCATCACCGATACTATCAGATTAATTAAATAGTATTTTTTTACCTACTTGCGTTCAACACATCCAGCCTCGAATACGAGCAATACTATTGACTTACGTTCAAACAGACTCATCAAAAAAGTTATATTATCTACTTAAAAAAAGACAATTTCTATCTTCTTTCAGCCCAATAAAAAACTGTCTAACTAGTTCTGTAAAAGTATAAATTTTGAGTTTTAAAATGCATTTCATGAATATTAGGTTACTTTTTGTACTTGTATTTTTTTATCTATCACATTTAGTTACTGCACAAGAAATTACTCAAACAGTTAGGGGAAAAATTACCGATACAGATTCGGGCTATCCGCTTATCGGTGCAACTTGTATTTTGCTAAATGATGCTGAAAAAACACTAGGCGCTGTCGCTGATTTAGATGGTAATTTTAAGATTGAAAACGTGCCAGTCGGCAGGCATACTTTTAAAATATCTTCTGTCGGTTACAAAGAAGCCATTTTAAATAACATAGAAGTTACCTCAGCCAAAGAAGTAATTTTAAATATTCCGCTAGAAGAGTCTGCTGTAAATCTGGAAGAGATTGTAATTTCTGCCACGCGAGATGGCGAAGCCAGCAACGAAATGGCCACAGTAAGTGCCAGAACTTTTAGCATTGAAGAAACCAACCGCTATCCGGGTAGCCGTGGTGAGCCATCGAGAATGGCTTCAAACTTTGCCGGTGTACAAGGTGGCGACGATTCTAGAAACGATATTGTAATTAGAGGAAACTCACCTCAGGGTGTGCTTTGGCAGCTCGAAGGCATCAATATTCCGAACCCAAATCACTTTAATATACCCGGTACAACTGGTGGTTCTGTTAGTATTCTCAATAATAAGGTGTTGAGTAATTCAGATTTTTACACTGGTGCATTCCCGGCACAATTTGGTAACAGCACTGCCGGCGTGTTTGATTTAAACCTGAGAAATGGCAACAACCAAACACATGAATTTAGCGGTCAATTTGGTATTTTAGGGATGGAAGCTTTTGCCGAAGGACCCTTGAATGAAAATAAAAAGTCTTCTTACCTTTTCTCATACAGATATGCCACACTCGGCATTTTTACTGCCCTTGGTGTAGATATCGGAACTTCTGCGGTAAACAAATATCAAGACCTTTCTTTTAAGCTGAATTTTAATGTTGGTAAAAATGCTACTCTCTCAGTTTTCGGGATTGGCGGTATCAGCAGCAGCGATATGGAAATTAGCAAGCAAGAAGAGCCCGAAAGAAACATTTATGGCGACAACGACCGCGACCAGTACTTCAAATCGAACATGGGTGTAGCAGGCGTTTCACTCAAAAAGTCTTTCAATAAAAATACATTCTTAAAGGCTACGCTGGCATTCTCGCACGAAGAAGTTGAAGCCGACCACGATTTTATTTACAGACATGTAGATTCGGATAGTAAATATGTACTCGATTCGCTTACACCGATGCTGCACTACAATTTCAATCAGCAAAAACTTTCTGCTTCTATCTTTTTCGACAGAAAACTGAGCAAAAAGGTAGTGTTAAATACGGGTATCAATACAGATTACTACTTTTTCAACTTCTTGGATAGCATAAAAAACCTGACTGAGTCTTCGCCAGATTATTACAAATGGAGACTAAGATGGAATACTGATGGTGAAAATGCCGTTTTGATGCAGCCTTTTGTACAAGCAAAATTTAAGGTTACGCCAACTTTTAGCATTGTTGCAGGTATACATGCTCAATATTTCTCTCTAAATGATGAATTTAGAGCATTTGAACCTCGACTTGGTATGCAATGGGAGTTGCCCAACAGACAAAGTTTAAGTTTGGGAGTAGGTACACATAGCCAGATAATTGCCCCTTATCTCTATTTCTTTAGCAACCAAAACGATGCGAATGGTCAGCCACTGCCTTACAACAAAGATGTGAAGTTTATAAAGAGCGATCATTATGTTTTGTCATACACCAAAATGCTTTCAGACAATCTCAAACTAAAGCTGGAAACCTATTATCAACGATTGTACGATGTGCCTGTTGAAACCACTCCTTCGTCTTTCTCTTTACTAAATGCAGGTTCTGGTTTTAGCCGATTCTTCCCTGATTCGCTCGAAAACTCAGGCACTGGTAGAAACTATGGTTTTGAAATTACTTTGGAGAAGTTCTTTAGCAACAATTACCTTTTCTTAATTACTACCTCTTTGTACGATGCTAAATACAAAGGCAGCGATGGTGTTTTGAGAGATACTGATTTTAATGGGAATTTCATTGTAAATACCTTGTTCAACAAAGAGTTTATCCTGAA
>PBYL01000352.1 GCA_002729595.1 Thalassovita sp.
TACCTCCGTAAGTTACCGAGCTTACAGAATTTACATCTGAAAATTCAGCTGTTATTCCTAATATAAGCAATCGTTTATTTCCTGAAGGGGCATTGTATGTAAATGACATGGAGCCTGAGAAATTATCATCTCGTTCGATGTCTTCGTCTTCTATAGCAACTTGGGCCGAAGCAAAATTGGATAATAATAAGTAAAAAAGACATGTGGAAATGTAAGTAAGTTTAGTATATAGCATGAACGACTCTGATTACTTTTAGTAATAGATGATGTGTATTGTTAATGTACTTTTCTAACGTAGGTGTTGTACTATTTATATGCAGAGCCGATTAAATAGAATTATATCTTTATAAAATTTGATTATTAAACGATATATACAATCACATATATCGCTCATTATTAAGCAATTGTAATTCAAATATTTTGCTATAATTTTTTTTAAAAAAATGCTAAATTTCACTAAATAAGCTCCTTCTCCTCTAGCGATTTTTTTAGACTGGAATGCCCCTCCCAAAATTGATCTTTAATTTTTTGAATGATGCCTTTATATTCCGGATGGCTTTTAACTGGATTTAGTAGAGGATCGAGTTCCTGAAATAATAACATCCAATACTGATAATTACTCTCGGTTGCAAACTGTTTGAGTTGCTCAATGGCAAGTTCTACTTTTCCTTCGTGCGCATATTGAACAGCCAAACTGGCACTTTTGTAAATAGATTGGTCATTATCACAATATTCAGCATATGCTTCAAAAAACTGGTTAGCTTCCTCTGTTAAACCCATCTTATCGTATACAAACCCGATTTTAACATTTTCTTCTGGGTAAATATTTAAGCCATTTTTTGCTTTAATAGCATTAAATTTTTGAAAGTAATAGAATGCACTATCATAATTTTCTCCGTAGTAGAAAAACTTCGCGGTTTCCTGTAAAATATCTAATCGAGTAGTGTCTTTTTGCCATTCTTGTACTAATAATCTTTGAGTTTGCTCAATATTTTGATGCCGCGCATATGAGATAAGGATTTTCAAATAGGGAGCATAATAGTTTTTTGAATCATAGTCTAGCGATAAATTGATATATCGAATTGCTTCATCAGCAAAACCATTTTGGATAAATGCATTACTGAGATTTAAATACCTGTAACTCATAGCAACAGAGTCGTCGGCAGCTATGTCTAGCTCCATACTTTTAAGTGCATATTCAAGGTACTTGCTGGTATTCGGCACAAAGTAGAAATAGTAGTTTGCAAGTAGTTGAATCACCATCGCTGAGTTCGGGTTATACTCTAATGCCTTTTGTAAATGTGGAAGTGCTAATCGGTATTCTTTTATGTGTAAATAATACAATGCCTTTGCTACTAAACTCTCAGCCGATTTTGAATCGTATAGCAAAGCCTTATCAGAATAATTATTAATCTGCTCAGTATACTGTTTTTGCTCTTTGTTTAAATCTAGAAAATAATAACATATAGCAATATCAGCATAAGCCAACGAAAATTGTTCATCGTACGCAATCGCCTTTTCAAATAGAGAAATTGCTTCGATTAAGCTCTCATTAGTTCTTTTATAATATGGTTCAAGTGCTTGAAGATAATAATCGTAAGCAGTGAGATTTTCAGTAGGTTTTTTCTCAATTTGAGCCAATTCAGAAGGTGTAACAACTGCTTCGATGGCATCTGTAATTTTCTTTGCCACCTCATTTTGTAAGGAGAAAATGTCAACAATTTCGTACCTGTATTGCTCGGCCCAAATTGGTCGATCGCTTGCAGCTTCAATTAACTGAATACTCAATAAAACTTGCTCTCCTACCCTTTGGCTGCTTCCTTCCACCAAATAATTAACATTGAGTTCTTTTGCAATTTCAGGAATAGACTTATTAGAATCTCGGTATTTCTCCGCAGAAGTTCTACTGATTACTTTTAGGTCTTTAATCTTCTGCAGTTTGGTTAATGTAGACTCCATCAATCCATTAATAAAATAAAGATTCGCTGGATGATTACTCTCATTTTTAAACGGCAATACCGCAATCGATTTTTCTAATTCAACTTTAGAAGCCGATGAATTAAAAAAGAGCCAAAACGAAATAGATGAAATTACAAGTATTGTAAAAATGATGATATACTTTTTGTAAGACTTGGCTGGTTGAGTTTTAAGGATTACTTCCTGTTTCTCTTCTGGCTCATTCGTCTCTTCATTTCTCGCTTCTTTGCCTATTTCTCCGGGAGGATAACCATAAAATTCTCTAAAGCATTTGATGAAATAAGATGAACTACTAAACCCAACACGAAACGAAACCTCAGAAACGGTAAGTGAACTTTGCTTTAGCATTTCCATCCCTTTCTTCAAACGAACCTGACGGATAAATTGACTTGCTGAAAGTTGGGTGTATTTTTTTATTTTTCTGAGAAGGTTTGAACGGCTCATATGCATCTTCTCTGCTAATTCAGAAACACCAAACTGTTCGTTAGAGATATTCTCTTCAATTATGCTTTCTGCACTTTCAATAAATTCCTTTCCGTTGATTGATATATCTGCCATATTTACTTCAAACCAATCCAAAATTAGAAATAATTTTCAAAAATCACTTCTCTTTTCTCAGTCTAGTTTTTGATGAAAAATAGCCCTTCTGCGCCATAATTGACATTGTTGCGTCATAATTTATATGCTTGCTGCAAACTTTATTTATCTGTCTACATAGCTGTTACGCCTTATAATCACAGTTTCCTGAGCTTTGAAGAAATCAAATTCAAATGCTAAACAATAAAAATATGGAAACATCTAAAATGAATTTTTTAAAAGCTTTTTTAAGTATCATCACTATTTTATTAGTTCTTTCAGCTTGTTCTCAGGCAAGTAATAATCCAGATTCACAAGCTACAGAAAAGCCAGTTTCAGCTCCATCAGTTGATATACATACAGCAGTATTATCTGGTAATATTGAAGCAGTAAAGCAGCATATAAAATCAGGAACTGATATAAATGCAAAAGAGCCTATGAGTGGTTCAACACCTCTTATCTCTGCCGCTACATTTAACAAACCAGAAATCGCTAAAGTATTGGTTGATGCTGGAGCTGATCTAACTCTTAAAAATAATGATGGAGCTACCGCTTTACACACCGCTGCATTCTTTGGTAGAATAGAAATTGTACAAGTATTAATTGATGCGAAAGCCGATAAATCTTTGCGAAATAACTATGGTGCCACAGCAAGAGAATCTGTAATGGCGCCTTTTGAAGACGTAAAGCCTATTTACGAAATGATACAACAGCAACTAGCTCCTTTAGGATTTAAACTAGATTTTGAAGAATTGCAGAAGTCGAGACCAGTAATCGCGATGATGTTACAGTAAACTCAAAATCTTATCAGATGGACACACAAAGAAGATACGATATAGATTGGTTAAGGGTAATTGCAATTGGTTTACTTTTGATCTACCATATTGCCATAGTTTTTCAGCCTTGGGCAATGTTTGTAGGATTTGTTCGCAGTGATGAATTGGTAGAAGATTTATGGACACCAATGAGCTTACTCAATGTTTGGCGGATACCACTTTTGTTTTTCGTTTCTGGCATGGGAGTTTATTTTGCCATACAAAAGCGCAACTGGAAACAGCTCATTATGGAACGTTTTATGCGAATTCTTATACCTTTTATATTTGGTTTAATCGCTGTAGTTCCATTGCAAATTTTCATTTTTCAAAAGTACTACAACATGCCAATGAGTTATTTTCCGCACTCTGGTCACTTATGGTTCTTGGGAAATATTTTCTTGTACGTATTGTTACTACTACCTTTATTTTATCTCTTAAAGAAAAAAGAAAACTCTAAGTTTAAACTATCTCTAACTTCTTTTTTGAGTAATCCATTTGGTACATTATCTATTTCGCTCTTCTTTGTTGCTGAAGTTTTATTAGTGAAGCCTCAAGTGTTTGCCATGTATGCAAATACTTGGCATGGCTTTTTTAATGGCCTGCTCGCTTTCTTCTTTGGCTTTCTGTTCGTTTACTCTGGTACAGCATTTTGGCAAACTGTAAAAAAATGGAAATGGATGTACCTCTTGCTAGCTATAGGTTTGTACAGCATTAGGCTTACAATGTATGAACTTAGTTCTCCAAACTATTTAATGGCAATAGAATCTACTTGCTGGATTTTTGGGCTTTTCGGTGCGGGTTATCACTATCTGAATAAGCCTAGCAAATTACTAAATTATCTAAGTAAAGCAGCTTACCCAGTTTATATCCTCCACATGTTTGCTATGCATTTAGGAGCTTATTTCATTTTACCATTAGAGCTATCAGGCATTTCAAAATTTATATCCATTATAATATTCACCTTTGCTTTATGCCTTTTAATATTTGAGTTTTTAATTAGAAGAATAGAGTTGCTGAAACCACTTTTCGGAATGAAATGGCAATTGAAACACAGAAAGTTGAATGAAAAAATGAGCCCAGTATCATAAGTAATTAGCTCAGCATAAATCACTAAAAATATTTAAATTTTAGCTATTTTACTAAAGCATAAATAGTGTATATTTCGCTTAAATTTTGGGCAAAATATACACTATTTTTTTAATAATTTTTTGCAGCAAAATGATCGATTAAAGCGTAAAAATCAAAAAATCTTGTTACAATAAAATAGCTACAAAAAGCAGTATTTCTTTTAGACTTTTATAGATAATAAAACAACTGAGACCTTAAAAATGAAGGTGCTTTTTAGATGAATGGATTTCGTTAAAAACCATTCAATTTAGAACTAGAAATACAAATGCTGGATACTTAATTAATGTAAAAAGAAAGAACCTTAAAGAATTTTTATACTTAATCAATTAATTAAAATGCTATTTAAAAGCTCTAATCAAAAGCGATTCAAGCAATCTAATGAGTTATTTGATGAACAAGCATTGCTAATTGCACATCAATTCGAATTGTATGGTTTTAAGTATCTGAAGAGTAAAAAAATGCTTTTGAAAGAAAGTGCTTCAAAGGAATTAAACTTTGTTCTTAGCTTTGGAACTAACAGAAATAATCAGCAAGGTTCTGTTGTAAATTTTAATGTCCATTTTATTGTAACTTCTCCCCTCATGCAAGCATGGAGAAAAGAGTTATATCCCCAATTAAATTTTAGCAGCCCAAATGATATTATTACAAATGTAGGTCTGGGTTATTTAACTAATCAAAAAAGTTATAATGCCGGAAGTTGGAATTTAATCGAAACGAATTATCAAGAAATAGTAAATATAATTAAAGAATATGCCCTTCCCAGTTTTGATAAATTTGAAAATAAACTGTTGATTTTAGATGAATTCAGCTCAGTTAAACCAAAAGAGTTCATTTCAGAAGTATTGGCATTTGAATATATGCTGTGTTTTGGCAATATCTCTCAGGCACAAAATGGTTTATTCAATTTGTTGAAACAGAGAAATTGGCTGGAAGACTATAAAAATTTAGAAGACCGAATTAGAAATGGAGGGCAAATCGATTCTAACCAAAACTACATTTCTAACCTTATACAAATTGCTAATTATTATAAAATAGTCATCAAATAACATTTTGTACAACATAATCATCTTGCTTATTTACTAACAATTTTAAACAGTGTCTACAATGAGAAATTTAGTTTTTTTGATGCTGATTATTTCGTTTACATCTTGTGCTACATTAGTCCTCAAAAAGGATTATGAAGTTCAAATTTCTTCTAATATTTCAGAGGCAAAGGCTGAGATACAGGATAGTATTTATGATTTACCTGCAGAGATTAGGATAAAGCGATCGAAAGAAGACTTAGCTATAAAATTATTTAATGACAGTTTAGAAAAAGACTTTGTTGTTAAAGCAGCTCCTAATGGCACCTTTTTATATGCAAACTTGATTTATTATCCGATTTTTCCTTTGGTTTATGGTATCGATTTCACGAACCCAAAGCGGTTTTACTATGGAAAAACTATCTTTTTAAATACTAATGATAGTTCTAGCATAATAAGACCCGCAAATTATAAGCGATACAATAATTATTGGTCGAAAAATTATCCAACTAAAAAAGGACAGCTCAATTTAACGTTTTCACTTCCTTGGGTAAATAGTTTCTATCTTCAACCGAATGAAGAAAGCTCAAAAGTTAATACTGGTTTTTGGGGTTTCTCAGCTGGAACAGAGTTTTATTACCAAGAAAACAAGTATCTGGCATTAAATGGAGGTGCTGTAATGGATTTTTTCATACCGTTTCCTACTGCGGTTGACTTTAGTGGTGAAGTGGAGCATATGTACTCCATTTATTCAAGTTTAACAGATAATTATAGGTTCAGAAGATTTACTTTAGGCTATGGTATAAACTTTTCAAAAAACACATGGAAACTCGTTTATTATAATAGCTTTGAACCTCCTCCACCAACACGCGAGCCAAGTACAAAGTCGAATAATTCACTTGGAATTACACTAGATGGTTATCACCAAGTTGGAAAATATTTCTTTTTTGGATTAATCTACAGACCAACGTTTCTTCAAGTCCATCCAAATCTGGAGTTTAAATACGAACATCTGATAAGTTTAGACTTCAAATGGAAAATTAGAGTAAAACAGTAGAAATCTTTCAAGATATTTTAGTCTGAGACAGTTGCATATGATCTGTAAAAATGGTTATATGTTACTGTTTTATTGGTTGTATCTGTACCTCTTTCTATTCTTTTTACTTTTTCTTTTTATCCTCTTTCCTATTAAAATATTTCCATGTTGATGGTTTATAGTATGTGAACCATCTGGATTTATCTGAGTAGAAGTATTACCGTTATGAAAAATTATAGTATGTGTTCCATCTGGATTTATCTGAGTAGAGGTATTACCATTTTGAAAAATTACAGTATGTGTTCCATTTGAATTTACCTGTGTAGTAGTATTAATACCACGTAATGTCACTGTGTGAGTTCCATTAGGATTCACCTTAGTAGAAGTATTACCGTTATGAAAAATCACACTATGTGTTCCATCCGGATTTACCTGAGTTGACGTACTACCATGGTTATGAATTACGGTATGAGTTCCATCAGGATTTACTTTAATAGAAGTACTTTGAGAGTAACCTACTATATTTAAGAGCATTAGTAATAAAATGATCACTAAAGATTTCATATTGTATTTTTTTTATGGCCTCGTAAATACATTATAGCACATGTGCTTATTTAAAATCCAAATATTGATAATTTGTCTTTTACTGAAAGTTAATCTAACACATTATTGTTGCTTATAAAATGGTTATCTAATAAATTGCTATATTCTATTGCCTATTCATAGATTTATTATTTCAGGGTATAACAATTTAAATCTACTTGGAAATGAAACATAAAAACATTGCTGAAAGAATAAATCAAATGGCTAATAACGACCTAAAGCTCCGGAACGAACTTATTCAAAAAGGAGAATTGGGAAATGGTTACAACAAGGAGATGGAAGAACTGCATAACCATAATTCGGTTTTGTTGGATGCGATAATTGATGAAATTGGCTATCCAACCATTGATTTAGTGGGTGAGAAAGCTAGTGATGCCACTTGGTTAATCATTCAACACTCAATTGGAAATCCAGCATTTATGAGAAAATGTAAAGCTTTAATAGATAAGGCAGTCAGTGAAAATAAAGCTAAACCTGAAAACCTAGCCTACCTTACTGATAGAATTGCAGTTTTAGAAGACAAGCCGCAACTATATGGAACTCAGTTTGATTGGGATGAAAATAACGAGCTCAATCCAAACCAAGTTGATGATCTGACAAAAGTAGATGAAAGAAGAAAAGCCATAGGTTTTAACTCGCTACAAGAACAAACCGCTATTATGAGACAAAGAGTTAAAGATGAAAATCAGTCTCCTCCTACCGACCATAAACAAAGAAAAGCTGAAATGGATAAATGGAGAAAAGCAGTTGGCTGGATAGATTAATAAAACCTAATAATGAATAGTGTTGATTGATTAAAGAATCAACCAACACCAGTTTGATCTTTAGCCTTAATTAGAAGGCCTTTCTTTAGAAGACTTTTATAAAATTTAAATACTTAATTTCAACTTTTGTCTTAGTACGATCAGCGATAAACACAATATCACAATACTTGCCCATGCTACAGTTTCAATTCCATTGTTCGCAATCCAATATCCACCGATAATCGACCCTGCTGTAACAGCAAAATTACCACATGACGTAAAAATGGTATTTAGCATTTCTTGGTTCTCTGTTTCAATTGAAGTTAAAACAACATTGCTAATCAAAAATCCACCTGAATGAATCAACCCCCAAAGCAAAATGATTACGACCAACGCCATGTACATTACACTGAAATAATTTAATAAAACATGAGTGATTAAAAGAGCTATAATAAAATAGAGAGTAGTTTTTTTCGGTGATTTATCCATGTATTTTCCAGCAATTTTATTTCCGAAAATACCTGTAAAACCGAAAATCAAAAACATAATACTAATTTGCTCTCCACTTAAACCCGAAACTGATTTTAAAAAATCAGCCATATATCCATATGTTGCATACATAGCAGTAATGATTAGAAAAACAAGCAGGAAGTTTAACCATAAAATCTTGTTTTTTAAGAATTGATAATCAAACTTGATTTTTGTATTCAACTCATCTTTTGAAGGCAAATAAATTACTATTCCAATCATAGAAATTAGATTGATAAACCCAGAAATAATAAATGAGAACTTCCAATTAAGCAAAGATGAGGTAAGAGTTGCCAGTGGAATTCCCATTACTGTTGCGATTGTGAGCCCTGCGAAAATTACACTTATATTTTTAGCTACTTCACTTTTATGGGAGTTTTGTCTGGTTATAGATAATGCTATTGACCAATAAACTGGATGAAAAAATGCAGGTAACATTCTTACTATTAATAAGTGTGAAAATTGCTCCATCAGAGGAGTTAAAAAATTAGCTACAGTAAACACCAAAAGTGAAAAAACTAATAATTTTTTCTTATTTATTGATGATAAAACCATCATCATAAAAGGACCAAAAACAGCAACAATTATTGCAAATACACTTAACAACCAACCTGCTTTACTTATAGAAACATCAAAGGCTTTGGCTAAATCTGGAAGTATTCCTATAACTGAAAATTCCGTATTGGTTATTCCAAAAGTGCCCAGTGAAAGAATGAATAATGTTTTTTTAAATCTCATTTTTATTTTTTTCACAAAGCTCCTAAACCTTAATTGATAAAAGGGCTTACTTACTTTTTTGTAAGTATCATACTAATAAGTAAGTATCTGTTTATCAATATATAAGCATCATACTTTTGTAAAAAAACAAATAACAAATTTATGAGAATTATATTGATATTAATTGTATTTAGCTACCGTCTATTTGCCCAATCAAATGAAAGTTGTATTTCATTTTCACACTATATTCATAATATTCAAAATCCAGAAGATATGCTTAAAATATCTGATACTAATTGGGTAATTATAAGCTCGATGGCAGAAAATGAAAATAATTCTGGAGGTATATATGCCATTAATACGAACACTGAAAAGATAATACCTTTACATGCAGTAATTGAAAGTGATAACCGATTTGCACCACATGGTATTTACTTGAGAGAGGTTACCAAATCTAATTTTAGATTATATGTGATCAATCATGCCTCAACAGAAAAAATAGAAGTTTATAAACTTACAATCATCAACGAAATACCCCAATTGACTTGGACAAAATCAATCATTTTACCAGAAAATGTTTGGGCTAATGGCTTAGTTGCTGATGATAAAGAGAATATTTATGCAACTAGTATGTACAATCCTAGTGATGAGAACTTCTTAGAAAAATTTAGAGAGGGAATTCCAACAGGACAAATCTGGAAATGGAATAGAATATCAGGTTGGCAGGCATTATCTACATTTCATTTTTCTGCGGCTAATGGCATAGCTATTTCTCCAAAATCCGATTATTTGATAATTTCCGAATGGGCTACTAAAACTATATATAAAATGAGAATTGATAGCTTTGAGCTTGAAAGTGTTAAAGTAGATTTTTTACCAGATAATATTAGATGGACTCATGATGGTAATCTGCTAATAACAGGGCAAAAAGGTTTACCACATAAAGTATTTACAAGTAAAGGTATTCGGAAAGAAAACATGTATTTTAAAGCAATAAAGCTCAATCCTGAATTGCTTACTTACGAAGAATTAATTGATGGTGGAAATCAAAACTTTGCAAATGGCACAGTAACCATAGAAGTTGGAAATTCTTATTGGATCGGATGTGTTCAGAATGATAAAATAGCTATATATACTAAAAATAGATAAAATGCCAGAGTTCTTTCATGATAAAAAGCTTTATTATACTCCAATAGAATTTGCTATCAGTCACATTGGTGGTACTTGGAAAATGCCAATCTTATGGAGGTTACAAAATACTCCACAGCGATTTAGCGAGTTAAAGAATGATATTCCGCATATTACAGATAAGATGCTCACTAGTCAACTCAGAGAGTTAGAAAATAAAGGAATGATTACTCGGAAAGTCTATGCTGAAGTACCACCAAAAGTAGAATATTCATTAACAGAAAAAGGCAAAAAATCGATACCAGTTATCGAAATCATTATGAAATACGGCTATGAATTAATCAAAGAAAACGGAGTTGAGTTTCCTCCTAAGGATGGAGGGTGATTAAATCTTTTAACTTAATATGTTATTATCAGTTTTATTTATTAAATGTAAGATTGTTCAAAAATAAATATTGAAGTACCCCGTCACCCCTCATCTTCCAACAAGAAAAAAGGATCGTAATATTTTTCTTTGTAATTGTAATAAGGATACCACCATAAGAAAAGCTCAGGGTTTGGAATATTGGCGGTTAGGTTTAATATTTCTTTATAGTGACGATTATTTTTGATGGGAATATCAATGATATTTTTAAGTGTTAAAGCTTTGATATTTATATAATCTTTTTCTTTGAGTATTCTAATTTTCTCACGAACTTTTCCTTTCTTATGTTGTACTTTAATGTCATGTATCATATTTGCATCTAAAAACCCGATCTTTCTTTCTACTCTTAGGTTTTTATCTAGCATCATTACATGCTTAATATTTGAATAATCAGTTTTTAATGGGTTTTTAGGGTTAACTGATTCGTATAATTCTATAAAGAAGTTTTTATTATGATGCATATCATAGATAAAAAAGCCATGTGCTTCACTAGAGTAGATTGTAAAAGAATTATCAAGCGGGAAACTAGCTGTGTAAAAGATATAATTATAAGAATAATACATTTCCAATAGATAGCTTTTTTTAGTATCTGTACTATCAATGTATTCCATCCAATATAGCTGTTCATCAAAAAAACACAAGCTAAAATAGCTCATTTGTTCATCTACAATTTTACCATGCTCAAACTTATTGTAGTTGAATGAATTTACATTTAGAATTTTATTGGGAGTATCTGTTTTAACTATTTTGATTTTTTCTGTATAAATATCGTATAACTGCTCAATGTTTAATTCACTATGCTGTGCATACAAATTCTGAGTAAAGAACATAATCAGCAAAGCTGAAAAAATAGTATAGCTTTTACACATGCATAGTTATTTTTATCACAAAGACATAGTTACATCTAAAATCAAAGAATGATAATTACTTTATTTATTAGATCAGCTAATGATAGGAATTAATTCTTATTTATGATATAAAAAAACAGGTTTATGAAACCTAATATCAAATTTCATAAACCCATTAATATAATTATTAGAAAGTAATTATCTCATTTTTCTACCGGGTGTCCATGGAGCGCCGGCTTTTTCTAGTTCTTCTCCAAAACTTTCCAAATCAGTGAGATAAGATTTTAAATCTGTTTGGAAAGTTTTAAAATCTCCTTCCGCTAAATCTATATTATGCTTTTGTGTTTCTGTCGGATTTTGACGGGTATCCCAATGCCCGCTGATTACTCCACCAACACGAGACATCATAGACGGTGAAGTAGATTCGTTCATGCTTTGTCTTACTCGATCACCATATAAGCTCACACGCAATGTATTCAGTTTATCTTCCAAGTCATTAATTTTTTGGAAAAGAGCCTGACTTGCTGCTGGTGTTTTCATTAAAGCTGCTTGCATATATCTGAGACTTTCACTTGCCTCACCTATTTTATTACTAGCCACAATTAATTGTCTGTAAAGCTCAGCAGTCTTTTGTTGAAAAGTAGTAACGGTATTAAAATCAGTACCAGATGCTCCTGTTTCTAAAGGCTTTACAGTAAATGTTTGCGCCTCTCCTTTTTCTGTAAGTGTACCTTTATCAAGCACAAATAATTTCACTGTATACTCTCCTGGTGTAGCAAGTGGACCTTTAGATTCACCTGCCCAAGGTGGTATAAAATCTGGCACTACCAAATCGATAGCTTCAGGCGATGGCAAACGCAAATCCCAGCTAATTCTATGCAAGCCTTTTTGCTTACTTCCTTCTAGCCATCTAATTGAGTTTCCTTTTGCATCTGTTATTTGCAATAAAACTCGTGCACCTTTTTCTTTCGCTTCATCGCTTAGTCTATCCCAACCTGGAAACGGAACATTTGCATTTTGTTCAGTCAAAGTTTTCTCAGATTGTTTACGTTGCTCTTTCAAGCTTTTCGGTAAATCATCAATATAATAAGTGAAAGTGGCACCAAAATCAGGATTATCTGTAGCAAAACTGGTTGTACCCAAAGTAGGCATCCCTTTCGCTTGCATCGGTTCGTTAGGGATATACCACCAAGCATCTCGTACTGGAAAAATTGTACTCTCTCCTGTTGAAGCAACAGATGCCAAATTTCTCAAAGCTGAATAATCATCTAACACATAAAAACCTCTGCCGAATGAAGCACCAACTAAGTCATTATCTCTTTTATGCAATTCTAAATCTCTAAAAGGAATAGTTGGAACTCCACCACTCAATTTTATCCAATTGGTTCCTTTATTTGGAGAGAAATAAATGCCGTATTCAGTACCGATAAATAGTAAATTCTCATCGATGTGGTCTTGCTTAATTACCCAAACTATTGTGTTTTGTGGTAAATCTCCAACTATAGATTTCCAAGTGCGACCACGATCTGAACTCATAAACATAAATGTGGTATAATCTCCAAACTTATGAGCATCTGCTAAAGCAAACACCGTATTTTCGTTGTGGCTAGAAGCTTCCACATCATTAATAAATGAACGAGTAGGCACTTTTGGAAGCACTCCACTTTTACGCCAATTTTGACCGCCATCTTCGCTTATATTAATTAGTCCATCATCTGAACCGGTATACAATAATCCTTCAACCAAAGGAGACTCAGAAATGGAAGTTAAAGTAGCATATAAAGACATTGCACCATTATCATACAAAGCTTCGGTACTCCAAACTCGACCCATCATTTCTAATTCGTAGCGATTGGTATTTGTGGTTAAATCTTCGCTAATGGGCGTCCATGAATTACCTTGATCTTCACTTTTCCAAACACGTTGAGAACCATAATACAAACGGTTATGATTATGCGGGCTCACTAAAATTGGGCTATCCCAATTCCAGCGTTCTGGTGGATCGTTTGGCTCAGGTTGCGGTTGAATATAGAGCAACTCATGTGTTCGCTTATCATATTTGTTGAGGCTACCTCCTTGTATTTCTATATAAGCTATATTATCATCTTCGGGATCATAGGCATTGTCGTAACCATCTGCTCCAAGTGGTACACTCCAATCTTGGTTTCTAACTCCTTCAGTATTAGTTGTTCTTGAAGGGCCAATTAATGTCCCTAAATCCTGTGCTCCACCAACTATGTTGTAAAATGGCAAAGAGTTGTCTAACGATAATTTATAAAACTGAGAAATAGGCAAATTAGGAAAATGTCTCCAAGTAATTCCTTCATCGTAAGTTTCGTATAAACCTCCATCAGAACCACCAATTAAATGCTTGCCGTTGTCCGGATCAATCCAAAGAGCATGGTTATCGCTGTGTTTTTCTCTACCTGTACCTAAGTAATCAAACTTATTGCCTCCATCTCTTGTAACATGGAAAAACACATCCATCTGATACACCAAATCTTCATTTTGTGGAGAAGCTTCAATTTCTTGGTAATAATGAGGGCCTGTTCCGCCAGAAGTATAACTGTTGCGTTTTTCCCAACTTTCTCCTTTATCAGTTGATCGGTAAAAACCTTTTTCTGAGTTGTCTGCCTCAATGGTTGCATACACCAAACTAGGATTTGCCGGTGTTACAGCTAGCCCGATTTTACCCATATCTCCTTTTGGTAAACCTGTTTCTATTTCACTCCAAGTAGCACCATTGTCTGTAGATTTATAGATACCAGATTTTGGACCACCAGACAGCAAAGACCAAGTATGTCTGCGTCTTTGGTAAGCGGTAGCATACAAAACATCTGGGTTAGAAGGATCAAATTCAACATCAGTTACACCTGTATTTTCATCAATATTTAAAACCAACTGCCAAGTTTTACCACCATCTTCAGTCTTATAAAGGCCTCTATCTCCGCCAGAAGACCATAAAGGGCCTTCAGCCGCAACAAAAACCACATCGCTATTTCTAGGGTCGACTAAGATTTTTCCGATATGCTCCGATTTTTTAAGCCCCATGTTTTCCCAAGTCTTGCCTCCGTTGGTACTTTTATAAATACCATCTCCCCAGCCAACATGCCTGCCACTCACATTTTCGCCAGTTCCTACCCAAACAACTTCTGTATTATTTGGGTCAATAGTTACGCTTCCAATTGAGTAAGAAGTTTGATCTTCGAAAACGGCTTGCCAAGTAATACCACTGTTTGAGGTTTTCCAAACACCGCCAGAGCCAACAGCGACAAACCAAGTGCTTTTATCAGTGGGACTTACGGCAATATCAGCAATTCTCCCTCCCATTAAAGCTGGTCCTATACCTCGCAATTTTAGCCCTTTTGCAGCTTCTGTAGTTGAGGCTACATCGATAGTCTGCGCATTAATTGTTGGGGTAAAGGTTAAATAGGAAACAACCACCAAAAGTGCAGTTGCAATTTTTGTTTTTAGTATCATGGATTGTTGTAGTAAGTAAAATAATTGATCATTTAAAGCAAGTTTTTATTGGTTAAAACCATTTTATAATCTTATAAAAATGCATGTTGTAAAGATAAAAGACTCAGGTTTTTATGCAATAAGATGATGGATGAAACTGGATTGATTAAAGTCTTTCTCCCCAACAAATCCCAAAAAATGCAAGATCAATATTAAGGCAATATTACTTTTTGGCTGAATAGATAAATGAAATCTCTATGAAGTAGTCCATTCAATTCTGGAGGAAGTATTTAAGGTAAAAATGGAGCTAACATAAACCGCTAAATACTAAATCAAAAAATGCAATTAATTAGCAAACACCTCATAATGAACAATTTTAGGATAATTGTAATCGGGATTTTAACATTACTCCTAACAAGCTGCGAGCAAAAAATCTCAAAAACTAATTCGCTGTCAGATACTATGGATGGCATTTTAACCAGGTTTTATTCTGAGTTTACACCAGAAGAATTAAATAATGTAACACCAGAGTTTATACTCACCAACATACATCCAGAAGAGCGAAAAGCATTTGCAAGCAAATATTGGTACTTTGATGTGAATGTTCCTGTGATTGTTTCTGTAATGCGACACGAAGGGCAAAAGATGATGCCATTTTGGATTGAGGAAGCAGGATTTAAAAAGACTGATCTTAAAGTAACCAATGAAGAATATACTTATGAAGTTTGGCGAAAAGAGTTTCCTGCAGGAAAAGTCGAGCTTGGAATAAGTGGTTTTGAAAACCATCGTACACCCTATTTTGTATCAGTAGGCAAAGCTGATAAAAGTGATGCTGAGGAATTAAAAATTACGAATATCTTCCCAACAAGTCAAGATCAACAACCTATGGAAAAAGGCTCGCATGTGTATACTTGTTGGACATTAGAAGTACAAGAATTTCCAGAAGAGCTAAAAGGAGATATTCTGTTGAGTAGCTATCGTGGAAGACCTAGAGAATCGCACATAATTGGCGCACTTCGCCAAACTGAGTTTCCTTCATCAACAAAGCCAGACCAAATCGCTTTAACTTGGAGTGGAGACACCAAAACCTCAATAGACATTCAATGGCGTACTTCTACAAGCGTAAAAAGCAGCTTTGTAAAATATTGGAAAGAAGGAACTACAGATACTACAACTGTTGCTTCGAGTGTGAAAGAATTATATGACCGATCAATCTATAATGAAAGCAGAGTAAATAGACACACTGTTCAAATTAGTGGTTTAGAACCTGGAACAAGCTATCAATATTTAGTTGAAGCAGAAGGCAATCATTCAAAAATTAAAACATTTAGCACTGCTAATGAAGACGATAAATTCTCTTTTATTTGGTTTGGAGATACACATCATTCTAAACAATGGGCTAATTTGTTGCAACAAGCAGAAGCAAAACATCCCGAAGTAGCTTTTTATTCTATTGCTGGAGATTTGGTGGATAGCGGACTTTACAGAGATGAATGGGATGATATTTTTGGTTTTACAGGTGATGTATTTTCTAGAAAACCACTGATGCCAGTTCCCGGTAACCACGACAATCAAGATGGTTTAGGCAATCAGCTTTATTACGATCTGTTGAGTTATCCTACAAATGGACCAGAAGGAATTGACAAAGAATGTACCTACAGTTTTGTGTACAAGAATGCTTTATTTTTGATGATCGATGCAACTCAAGAACTTGATTCCATCACTCCTTGGATTGAAGAACAGCTTAAAGCTTCGAATGCTACTTGGAAGTTTGCCATGTTCCATTTTCCTCCATACAACTGGGAAGAACCTTATTTTGACATTCAAGAAAAATGGTGTCCTATATTTGACAAATACCATGTGGATATGGTAATGTCTGGACACATTCACTATTACATGCGTTCTAAACCTATGTTTAATGGCGAAGTGGTTGAGAGTTTTAATAATGGTACCGCTTATGTAATTTCCACTGGTTTGCCTTCTAACCACAATGAGATGACTGATGAGCCATATGCAGCTGTAAGAGATACAAAAAGTCAGTATTATCAAAAAATTGATATTGATGGAGGGCGATTCAAATTTTCTTGTGTAAATGGAGAAGGTGTCGAAATAGATTCTTTTGAAATCAATAAAGAAATTTAGTGCAAATATTTATCACTCCGAAAACTAGTAGCATCTCTTTTTCGGAGTGATTCTTTAGATCACCTCAAACCTACCCTTTTTATTATTAGAGACAGGCAATAGAATCATAATTTTCTGTTTGCCGATTAACTATTCAATAAAAATTAATCTCTCAATTAGTAAAAGCTTTTAATTATATCGTAATATTGCAATGTTACATAATTGAATATTGAAAGCTTAGAAATGGAAACCCAACAACTAGAAAAATATATAGAAAGTGTTAAAGCAGAATTTGATCAAATACCGAAGGAGAGAAAAGTGCGGCTAAATCAACTGACTGCTTTTATAAAAACTAGTTTGCAAGATAAAGGCAAAGCAAATCTGATATTGATCTGCACACATAATTCTAGAAGGAGTCATTTATCGCAAGTCTGGGCACAAGTAGCAGCATTTCATTATAATATCAAAAATGTAAATGCTTATTCTGGTGGCACTGAGGCAACTGCAATGTTCCCGATGGCAGCTCTTGCGCTCAAAAATGCAGGGTTGCAAATTAATAAACTTGCTGATGGTAGTAATCCAGTTTATGGAATCAAATATCACCCAGATGAACCTGCTATTATAGGATTTTCTAAAACTTATGATGATAGTTTTAATGTTCAGCATGGATTTGCCGCTGTAATGACTTGCACACATGCAGATGAAAATTGTCCGCTAATTCCCACTGCTGCGCAAAGAATTTCGCTTCCGTTCGATGACCCTAAAGCATTTGATGGAACACCTCAACAAGAAGAAAAATATATAGAGCGATGCAGAGACATTGCCAGAGAAATGTTTTATGCATTCTCACAAGTATAGCTTAAACTCAAACCAACAATGAAAAAGTTAAGTTTTTTAGATCAGTACCTTACGCTTTGGATATTTCTTGCCATGGCAATTGGGGTTTGTATTGGTTATTTATTCCCGTCAACTTCTACGCTCATAAATTCGTATAGTAGTGGAAGTACAAATATTCCTATCGCTATAGGATTAATTTTGATGATGTATCCACCACTGGCTAAAGTAAATTACAAACTACTGCCAAAGGTGTTTAAAAATGTAAAGATTCTATCCATCTCATTGTTACTCAACTGGATTATCGGTCCGGTGCTGATGTTCGTTTTGGCACTCATATTCTTGCAAGACTATCCCGAATACATGGTTGGTTTAATCTTGATCGGACTTGCCCGCTGTATTGCAATGGTTTTGGTTTGGAACGATCTAGCCGAAGGAAGTAGTGAATATGGAGCAGGATTAGTGGCTTTAAATAGCATTTTTCAAGTATTTGCTTACAGCTTTTATGCTTGGTTGTTCATTACCAAATTGCCACCATTATTCGGTTTTGAAGGCGCAATCGTTGACATATCGATCGGTGTGATTGCCGAAAGTGTAGCCATTTATTTAGGTATTCCATTTTTAGCTGGCTTACTCAGCCGAATAATTTTAGTAAACTTGAAAGGAGAAGATTGGTACAAAACCAAATTTATTCCTTCCATATCTCCAATGACATTAATCGCCTTACTTTTCACTATTGTAGTGATGTTCTCATTAAAAGGTGAGTTGATTGTACAAATTCCAATGGATGTGGTGAGAATTGCCATACCTATGCTTTTTTACTTTGCTTCTATGTTTCTCATCGGCTTTTTTGTTAGCAAAGCCATGGGTGCAGAGTATGATAAAAATGCTTCTATTGCATTTACTGCAGCCGGTAATAACTTCGAGTTGGCAATTGCGGTGGCTATCGCTGTTTTTGGCTTAAACTCTGGGCAAGCATTTACAGGCGTAATTGGTCCACTGGTTGAAGTACCAGCTTTAATCTTGCTTGTAAAAGTATCTTTTTGGCTAAAGAAAAAATATTACAGCCCCAAACATGCTGAAATCCAGTAAATTACGAATGGTTAATTGAATTAATTATTAGGGAGTAGAATCTATCTTTAAATAGTTTCTACTCCCCTTTTTTATCTACAAATTAGCTTGATAATTCTTGCTTAATTTAATCTGTTAGCACCACACACATTATGGATAAACTGCAACTTTTCTAAGACGGCAGGAGCTATCACAAAAGGATAAAAATCTATATGACCCATACTTCTGTTGAGACTATTTACAGCAAATGTAAGTGGCAACCACATTTCCATAATCTGATTAAAATCTTTAATGGTGTAAGGGTCTTTGTAAATGTCTGCTTTCAATTCATGGTTATCTCCGATTTGAGTAGGATAAATATCAATGCCAAAGGCATGAGCAGTTTCCAATGTATCCATTAAATGGAGATAGTGTGCCCAAGTTTCAGCCCAATCTTCCCACGAATGCGAAGTGGCATAAGGACTAATGTATGAATCATTCCAATTTGCAACCGGCCCATTTTCGTAATAGTGATTGAGTGCTTCGGAATAATCTTCTCTTTCGTCTCCAAATAACTGTCTATACTGCTCTAAATAAGCACTGTCTTTTATTAGTACATCCCAATAATAATGGCCTACTTCATGGCGCATGTGGCCTAGTAAAGTTCGATATTTTTCACCAAGATCAAGTTTGTGCTGAACGCGAATAGCTTCATTAGCTTCTTCGATATTAAGTGTAATTACACCATTGGCGTGTCCGGTCATTATTCTTTTACCTTTAGAAGTATCAGACATAAAGTCAAAAGCCAGTCCTTCTATATCCTCAGGCTCATCTTTAGCACTTACAGGAACTTGCAAACGCAGTAAAGAATACACCAATCGATGTTTAGCAATTTCTATTCGCTTCCATTTGTCCCAATTATCGTCATGAGAGAGTTTGGGTATGGTTCTATTTAAAGAACAAGCTATACAAAAAGGTGCCTGGTCTGCCTGAACAAGCCAATTGCATGTACCGTGAGAAGCATTTTCACAGTAATGATATACCGCTTGATTATTAGTTACATCCGAAAACTCCACATTGTTTTCAGTAACAAGGGTAACCATGGTCATTTGCATGGGATCAAACCCAATATTATGCTGGCATTTTAAACAAAGGGAATTTTCAAAGTATAGCGCATTCCAGCAATGTTTGCAATTATATAGTTTCAACTTTTTTATCTGGTTTAATATAAAACATCTTGAATTGATGTATTAACTATTAAAATAAAAAACCGTTTTAAAAATTTTGTGCTATTTATCAGCGAATCCCTTTTAAATAAGAAATAGCATTAAAAAGCTTAATTGCTTGATTTAAAAGACGAAAGCCTAGCCTTTCAGTATTTCTACTCGCAGTCTATTTTCTTGATTGTAGCGTTTAATCCCAATTCTGGTTTTCCACCTTCTATCACTGCTTTTCCTTCTTCTATATTAATTGTGATAGAAGCAGTTTCTTCATTACCTTCTTGCATAAACTGGTATTCTGCATTAATCACATTGTCTTCTATTGTGCCACTAAGACTTCCTGTTCTTTTGTCTTTTTCAGCAGGCAGCCAATTATAATCACCAGAAACCTGATTACCTTCAATCACTAGATTAAGCTCCTGAACATCTTCCATTGCAGAATTATCTTGATAAGGAAATACATTTTTAAAGCATAGTTCGCCTTGAAGTGCAGCTTCCTCTTTTTGTTCTTGAACTTCTTCATTATTCTCAGCAGTCTTGCTTTGCTGATTAGACACATTACACGATGTTATAAAAACACCTGCAAAAAGGGCAAAAGTCGAAATGATCAGTTTGTTTAACATTTGGTTTAAAGTTTTATAGTGGTTGAATTCTTTATTTGTAACTAAATCAATTAGTTACAAAGCTTGATTTTTATTAATAATCTATACAACCTAGAACTTTACAAGATTGTTTAGGCACCAAATGCTAGTAATTTCATCAATAGAACTAAGACTTTTCTAATTGAAGAGAAGTATAAACATCATTCAGAATCTCTTGCTTATCGGTAAGTACTACCAACTTATCATTTACTTGTAGCTCTGTAGAACCATTTGGAGTAAGGTAATTTCCTTCCCGTTCGATCATAGCTATAATCGCATTCTTCGGGAAGTTTAGGTTGACTATTTTCAAACCTACAACATTAGAGTTTTCCTTCAATGTTATCTCCCTCATAATGGTTTTAGGATGCTCGGCAAGTAATTCGTCTGTCGGAGATAAAGGTTTTGCATTGTCTGGCAAACCTACATTTAACCACTTAGCAACCAGCGATAATGTAGTTCCTTGAATAAGCACAGAAGTAAGCGATACGAAAAATACGATATTGAAAATGATATTCGCCTTGTCTATTCCTGCGAGTAAAGGGTAAGTAGCAAAAACGATTGGAACAGCTCCACGCAAGCCCACCCAAGAGATATAAAACCTCCTTCTTAATTTCATTTTAAATGGAATTAAGGAGATAAAAACGGCTAAAGGACGCGCTACTAAAATTAAAAATATTGAAATTAATAAACCTATCCCGATAAAAGGCACCATTTGGAATGGGAAAACCAATAAGCCCAAAGTAAGGAAAAGTACAATTTGCATCAACCAAGCGAGACCATCAAACATACGCATGATGGTTTTTTTATGGATTAAGTTCTGGTTTCCTAGAAACACTGAGCAGATATAAATGGCAAGAAAACCATTACCTCCAATTGCATCTGTAAATGAAAATGTGATGAACATCAAAGAGATGGTGAGCACCGGATATAAACCTTCAAAATCTAGTTTGATTCGGTTAATCACAAACTTACTCAGTTTACCAAATAGAAATCCAGCGACACCACCAATTGCCATTTGCAATAAAAATAGTGTGATAATTGAAAATATGCCCTTGTCAGGATTCTGAACCAGTGAAAGAAAAGCGATGGTAAGCACATAAGCCATAGGATCGTTACTACCACTTTCTAATTCTAGTGTTGGCCTCAGGTTTTTCTTTAAGGCAAGATTTTTACCTCTCAAAATTGAAAAGACCGCAGCAGCATCTGTAGAAGAAACAATCGCGCCTAACAACAAGCTTTCGTACAAGCTAAAATCAGTAATTAAGTATACAAAATAGCCTAAGCCAAGTGCTGTAAGTAATACACCGATTGTAGATAAAGCAATACCCTCTTTGAGCACTGGTTTTACAGAAGACCAGCTTGTATCTAATCCACCAGAAAACAAAATGAAATTAAGCGAAACTACCCCAATAAATTGAGCTATTTGCGGATTGTCGAAGTATATACCACCAATGCCATCTGAGCCGGCAAGCATGCCAATTGTAAGAAAGAGTAAAAGTGTAGGAATTCCGAAGCGATAACTGGTTTTACCTGCGATAATGCTTATTAGAAGCAATACAGAGCCAATTAAGATGATATTTTCTATTGTGATATTCATTGTTAGTTTGTGCTGGTTGTTCGACTGTTAATAATTTACATGTAAAAATAGCTTAATATATTTCAATAATTCTATTTGATCAGAAATGCTTTGCTGAAGTCAAAAAATAAGTTAATGAAAGAGCAGGAACACTTAAGTAGCACTGATAAGTTCCTTAGAATTTGGACTTCTCAATAAAGTACATTTGGACCTCTCAATAAAACAGCCAAAAGCACAAAATTCGAACTTTGCATTATTAATTAATCAAACATTTTAGTAATGAAAAATTCAGAATTAGTATTAGTTACCGGAGGCACTGGCTTTGTAAGTATGCAAATTATCTTTCAACTATTGCACAAAGGATATCAGGTAAGAACAAGTCTTCGCAGTTTAAGTAAAAAGAAAGGTGTAATTAACACACTCAAATCCCAAGGAATTTCTTCTCTTGATAATCTGTCTTTTGTAGAAACTGAATTAACTAAAGATGATAATTGGGAAGAAGCAATGAAAGGTTGCAAATATGTTTTAAGTGTGGCTTCGCCAGTATTTTTTGAAGTTCCTAAAAATGAAAAAGAAGCGATTAAACCAGCAGTAGAAGGCATACTTCGGGTTTTAAAATTTGCAAAAAAAGAAGGTGTTAAACGTGTAGTAATGACCTCTAACTTTGGAGCAGTTGGTTTTAGCCAAACCGACAAAAACATACAAACCACTGAGACCGATTGGACAAACCCGAAAGAAAAAGGATTATCTATCTACGAGAAATCTAAAACTTTAGCAGAAAAAGCCGCATGGGACTTTATTAAAAAAGAAGGAGAAGGTTTAGAGTTTGCGACCATTAATCCTGTTGCGATATTGGGTCCTTCGCTAAATGCGCATACTTCTGGCAGTTTTAATATTTTGAAGCATCTTTTAGATGGCTCGATGAAAGCCGTTCCGAACATTCCTCTAAACATTGTTGATGTGAGAGATGTGGCAGACTTACATATTCGAGCTATGAAAAATCCAAATGCAAATGGGCAGCGCTTTATCGCCAGTGCAGATGGGCAAATTTCTATGCCTGAAATCGCTACATTCATTAAAACTGAAATGCCCGAAATAGCCAAAGACACACCGAGCAAAACAGTACCTGACTGGGTATTAAAAGCAGCAGCTCTATTTAATGCCAGAGCTAAAGAAGGTTCGCTCCTTTTAAAAGTAAATCGTTATGTTAGCAATGCTAAAGCCAAAGATATTTTAGGTTGGTCGCCAATTGCCAGCCAAGAAGAAGCTATTTTGGCGGCACTGCAAAGTTTGATTAAATATGAAATTGTGAAATGAGAGCTATTGCAAAAGACACAAAATCAAGAATTTTAAAAGAACAGTTTATTCCAGATCATGTCTTTATTTACATTGCCAAAGGAGGCATTAGCTTTTTTGATGGGAATAAAACTTATACATTAAAAGCAGGTGATGGATGTATTGCCAGAAAAAATCAATTAGCGAAATTCATCTTATTAGAAAGTGAAGATGAGTTTGAACCAATTATATTTTGCTTTGAAGAAGCTTTTCTTCGTGCATTTCAACTAAAGCATAAAACTCAATCAAATTCATTTAAAACAAATGATGCTTTTATAGAAATCCGCAAGACTGATTTGATGGATAATTTCATCCTTTCATTAAAGCCTTATTACAAAGGTATAATGGAATTAGACGAAGCTTTCGAAGATTTGAAGTATGAAGAATTATTGATCATTCTACTTAAACAAGACCCCGATCTTGTGGCTGTATTCTTCGATTTTGGTATTCCTGAAAAAATCAATTTGGAAGCTTTTATGAACAAAAACTTCAAGTTTAATGTGAGTATTAATCGGTTTGCATTTCTCACTGGTCGCAGTTTGTCATCTTTTAAAAGAGATTTTAAAGCCATTTTTAACGATTCGCCAAGCCACTGGCTAGTTAAAAGGAGATTGCAAGAGGCTTATCTACTCATTGAGCAAAAAAATGAAAAACCATCAGATATTTATCTCGACTTGGGTTTTGAGAGTATATCTCATTTCTCAGTGGCTTTTAAAAAAATGTTTGGGCTGTCACCATCAGAGCTTACTATTAAAAAATGAATCAGTTAAGAGTCACATTCCATACAGACAAAATTGATTAAGTCTTTCTTAAGCTTTGTGGATTTTTGCCAACTCGTTGCTTAATAAATCTAGTAAAGTATTGAGTGGTTTCGAAACCCATTTGGTGAGCAATTTCCTTAACTTGCATATCGGAGTATTTAAGCAGCTCTAGTGATTTTGATAGTTTTAAATTCAGAAAGTATTTCTTAGGAGAAAGGCCAGTATAACTTGTAAATAATTGTCTAAATAAAGAGTAGCTCATGCCTACTTCGGTGGCAATTTCTTCTAAATTAAAAGACAAGTTTATGCGATTATGCATCAAACTGATGGCATGCTGCAATTGCCTTTCTCTCTGGGAGCTTTTGAACTGATAGTTTTTCAAACCATTGGAAAAAATTCCTGCTAAATAAAAAACCCCACCAGCCAAACTACTAGAAAAGCCACTGGTTTTGTTTTCTGCTACTTTTGTTAACTCGTGGAATAAGTTAATGATTCGCTCATCGATTCCTATTTGGTGTATCGGATTCGAGGGGTTTATGCTTTCGTTGTGTAAAAAAGGTAAATGAGTAGAAGCGCGAAAACCCACCCAATGTTCATCCCAACCGGTATTAAAAGCAGGCTTGTACCTATGCCAAACCTTTGGATAAACCACAAAAAAAGTCCCGGCAGATACTTCGCATTGTTCGCCACCTTCAAATTCGAAAATGCCTTTGCCATTGCTAATATACACCAACTGATAATGGTCTAATCGCCTGCCATACTCCCAATCAAAATAGTAACCAGTGGGATGCATCGGTTTAGGATATTTGGTATTGAGTGGAATCTTGCCAGAGCCAATATCTAAGACCTTAATCCCCATAAAATCTTCTGTATCGGTTGAAGCAAAGTATTCTAAGAAATTTTTACCAATCATATTTTGTCAGAAAGTATAACTAAAATATCATTTTTTATCTCCATTTCGAGTATATCAAAATAAATTCACATTCTAAAATATCAAATATTATAAGCTAATTCTAATTATCAAATCTTCTTAGAGCATGGAGCCTACTTATTTCCTTCATTCGAATTCTATAAAACCACTCATTTTCTTGAGTTTATTTATACTGCAAATTTTAGCCATCAACACTGTATTTGCTCAAAATGAAAATGCTGTAATTATCAACTTTAATGGAGAGGATAAGCAAGTAACTCGCTTTGATAAACTCTCTGCTGCTTTAGATGCGCATGATGGAGAAATAGCGCTTTTCAATGGCACTTATTACTTGTATGGCACCAGCTACGATTGCGGATATGAATGGGGAAATCCCGAAGCACCATTTTGTGGGTTTAAAGTTTATTCTTCTAAAGATTTAATGAGTTGGACGGATGAAGGTTTTCTATTTGATGCAACGATTGACCTTTGGCAAACCCGATGCAATGGAAAAACATATGGTTGCTACAGGCCGCATGTGATTTATAATGAGAAAAATAAAGAGTATGTGTTGTGGATTAATGTGTATGATAATAGAACTGGCTTTAGGGTATTTACTAGTGACAATCCGATTGGGCCATTTAAAGAAGTAGCAGAGCCGACAACTGCTGTTAATAATGATGCACCGGTTGCAGGTTTAAATAATGGTGATCACGATACCTTTGTAGACGATGATGGAACAGCGTATTTAGCCTATACAGATTGGAGAACTGATGGCACAATTGTAATTGAAAAACTAAATGAAGATTATACTTCTGGTACTGGTGAACATGTAAAAACTGTGACTGCTGGTCGCACTGAAGCACCTGGAATGATGAAATATAACAACAGGTATTATGTGCTTTATTCAGATCCGAATTGTGGTTATTGTTCTGGTACAGGGACTTCCTATAAATCGGCTCCATCTCCACTTGGCCCTTGGACAGACGGTGCCAAACTGAATGAAAATTCTTGTGGTGGTCAACCTTCTTTTGTTTCTACATTTCAGTTAGAGGCAGGTACAATTTATTTATATGGTAGCGATCTGTGGAATAATGCTGCTAAAAATGAAGCGCAAGCCAATTTCTATTGGGCACCACTCACATTTGATGAAGATGGTAATATAAATCCATTCGATTGCGAGCAAACAATTAGTATTCCGGTAAAGAAAGATGTAAGCGAAACTGATCTTGCTAATTTAGATGCAAGCTCTGGAAGTGATGGCTTTACCACATCATGCGAGATTCAAGGCGAAACTCAATTTGGTCAATCATTTACAGCTACCAAAACTGGCATACTTTCTAAAGTTTCTTTTGCCACTTTCAAAAGTGGTTATCCTGATGCAGGACTCACTTTCGAAATCTACAAAGCAGATCAAAATTCTCAACCAAAAGGTAAAGCATTAAGCTCTTTCACTGTTACTTCAGACTCCATTGGCTGGTCTCCAAAGATGATTTCAGTACAGCCCAACATAAAAGTGAAAGCTTCTAAAAAGTATCTTTTGCTTGTAAAATCGATATCTTCAAAAGGGTGCTTTGGAATCGAATTCAACGATAAAGCTCCATATCCAAAAGGTGCTGCTATCTTAAGCACTGACAAAGGCAATTCATTTTCAATTATAGAAAATCGAACGCTTATGTTTCAAACTTTTGTTTTACCAAAATAGCAGCAATTCAGGCTATGGCTTCAAATTGAACAACTTCAATTTTGCATAGAAATCTTCGAAAAGCTGTCGGTTATCTATTTGATTATAAACTCTCATATTTCTGCCTTTATAGTTTACTTCATAGGTTCCTTGATCATTTACCAATGGTGATTGTTTGAGCTTATAAAAACTCGATGATGGATCTGCTTCAAAAGAAGATTGCAAAGCTGTAAGCAAAACCAAAGGGTTGTCTCCCATTACATAGGTCTCTCCTATTTTAAAGTTAAACTTAGTGGTTAGATCGATGATGTTATCAATCTTTGCGGTTAAATATTTACCGATTTCACCCTGAGTTTCCACATTCAACTTTAACTCGGCATAAGACATCAGTGCTTGCCTGTAAACATCTCTGGGCACTTGCCAAATATCAATACTAGATTGATTGAAAATTACTTGAACAGCTGCCAAATCTATTCCGGTGTTGTATTCCATTGTAGTATAACCGGGAGGTGGAGTTGCCATTTCTATGTGTTCTGTACCACCAATCCAGATGAGTGTAAGCTTGTCGGCAATTTGTGGTTCCAATAGATATGCACTAGCAATTTCAGTTAATCCACCGCCACAAACCACAAAAAGCCTTTCTTTGGTATCGGTGCGCATAGCTTCTTTTACAATGGCTTTGGCTCCATCAGATTCTATGGCAGTACTCTTATCATTGAGCGGTTTATTACTTCCTTGATAGACTTGATATTTACCCTGCAAACTCATCAATTCAAGAACTTTATTTACATTTTCTACTGCATGTGTGGCAGTTTCGTTTGAGCTGTCAAAACCATCGCCGGGTTTAAGATGTGAGCCAATTATTGCTCTAATCTCTATGGATGGAGATAATAAATGATGCACCAATTGAAACAAACCATCTGGGTCTCCGGCATAATCATTATCAATAATTACCCGCATTCTTGGTTGTACTTTTTCACTCCATGAACTCTGAGAGTTTGCTAAAAAAGGAAGACTTACGAGCAAAAGGATAAGATAGTAATGAGTATTTTTTATCATGTTTGTTATAGGTTATTTTTCTTCAATAATTTTCACACCCCAAGGTGCTAAAGTCAATTGTGTATTAGATTTTACTTCTTTATCCTCCAAAAGCTCTTTTCCATTTTTATAAGTGTATATAAATGATTGAGCTGAGGAAGAATAATTGAAGTAATAGTGAATGTTCTTTCCTTTATTATTGATGCCTGACTTTACAATGATTGGGAAACTTAATTTTTGGTCATCACCCCAAAGTCCTGCTTTTTTTACTTGATCAGCCAAAATAGCTTTCAGTAGTTTTTCTCCCGGCATAAAGCCAATGTAAGTAGCTAAACCTTTGCCATATGTATTTTCAGTAATGGCAGCATATTCTCCCCAAACCGGATGGTCGTAATGAGCCAAAACTTTTGCTCCTTCATTGGGTGTAATCAATTCCATCCAATATTTTACTTCTTCGTTTTCATCTCCGATTTGATAGGAATCATCTTTAATTTTAACTCCTTCTGGTTTTACAAACTGGCTGTAATAATTACCAGTTGCTTTATTAATTATACCCGGTTGAGGCGTATATCTCACTTTCACATTTTCATCAGAAAAGCCACTTTTAAAAGTATAAACAATGTGTCCGCCCTGCTCAACATAATTATTTAAAGCTTCTAAAACTTCATCAGAAGCCGCATAAAGTGCTGGTACCACAATCATTTTGTACTTATTCAAATCTGCCAAACGATATGGATCTAAAAAATCGACACCTACATTCATTTTATAAAGCTCATCGTAAAAGGGACGTAAAATATCGTTGTAGTTTTCTCGATTATACCAACCAAAACTAAAATTATTGAAAGCCGTTAATGCTTCATTACTTACAAAAAAAGCTACCTCATTCTGTTTTTTGAGTCCTATTAAATGTTCGTTTAATCTCTTAAAATCAGCACCAATGGTCATGGCTTCTTTGTAGGTTGGGTTCGGCAAAAAATCGTGACTTAGTAAACCCTTCCAATAAGTTTCTGCTGAATTATGGATGGAATGCCAATGCCAGTAACCAACCATTGTTGCACCAGAAGCCAAATGGCTAAATGCCTGCAATCTCAATTGACCGGGATAAGGCACCCATTCTGCGAAACCTTGTGCTTCTGTTTCTATTACAAAGTAATTGTTGCCATTTTTAACTGAGCGAGTTACATCACCGCCAAAAGAAATTTCAATACCTGTTAGATGATCTTGCGTTGGATGGTAAATATCCACACCGGCTACATCCATTGCTTTTGCAGCTTGAAAATGGTTTACATCTGGCTGTATTCCAAAGGAATATCCTCTCCATTCAAAGTCAAAATTTTGGGTTACAAACTGATTAGGCTTTTCATATTCTTTTACCAAAGCTACTTGCCAAGCTAAAAAGTCTGTTACCAACTTGCGCTGAAACTTGGAAAACTCAGATTTTAAACTGGCATTAATCGATCCGTTAACGGATGGAAATTCTTCCCAAGAGTTAATTCTATTGCTCCAATAATCGAGTCCGAATTTATGGTTTATACTATCAAGCGATTGGAATTTCTCTTTCATATATTCAACAAATTGCTTTTGCACATTTTCACCTGCAGTGTTGTAATGCTTTGTTTCATTATCTACTTGATAGCCAATTATTGCCGGATGGTCTTTTACATGTTCCATCATTTTACGAATTACTCTTTCGGCATAATGGCGGTAATGTTCATTTGTAATATCCATATTTTGCCTAGCTCCGTATTGATTTTGCCCTCTGGCAGTTGTGGCCAACACATCTGGATATTTATGCACTAACCAAGCTGGCACCGCATAAGTTGGTGTTCCAATTATCACCTGAATACCTGCTTGATGCATTGCATCCAAAACCCGATCTATGTGTGAGAAATCGTAAACTCCATCTTGAGGCTCCACTGTGCTCCAAGTTGATTCAGCAATTCTTACAAAGTTTATATTTGCCTCTTTCATCATCTCAATGTCTTTATCTAGACGATCGTAAGGCATATATTCATAGTAATAAGCTACTCCAAATAATAACTGTTCTTGCTTGTACTGTGCTTGGGTTTTAAGTGAAGTAAAAAAAGAAAATAGTAGTAGGAAAAAAATGGTAAGTTGTAGTTTCATTATCATGTGTGTTGTTTACTTAAATGTAAACATTTACATGTTTTTTAATGAAAATTCTTGCAAGATTGTTTACAACCAAAGCCAATTAGAAATGATCTTCCTACTTGACTTTGATTTTAAATGTATTTAATAGCCTTTCAGTTTTAGCTAAATTGTCTTTTAATCTTGGTAATAATACTTTTTTACCAAATTCTGTATGGTAGCTGTGGTTTGATAGAAATTCTCGATTCAGTTTGTGCCAGCTAAAATCGCTGTATTTTTTAGCATAGCACATTTCCCATTCTCTTCTCAACAGTTGCTGCCAGAAGAAATAATCTGGACTAGATAAATGATACAAGTCTGCATCACACAAAATCTTTTCTGTGAGGGTTTTAGGTGTTTTAGACAACATGGTTGAGTAGATGCAATTCATTACAACTTCAATTTGCTCATTGCCTAAACCTTCTTTTACAAGGAACTCTTCTGCTATATTGCTGCTTATTTCTTCGTGGTTTTTATGAGAATGGACATAGCCAACATCATGAAACCAAGCTGCTATTAAAACAGATTCACGATCTGTTGCCGAAACCGACAATTGATCGCAAATCTCTTCTACATGAGAAATTACAGCCCTCGTATGATGTATATTATGAAAAGGCAAGTCATTGAGCTTTTCTAATAAACTAGAAGTATAATTCTCAACTTTTTCTAATAGCATATTTTAGTCAATTAAAATTTATAACTATAGCCAAAACGAATTACCTGTGTTTCGTAGTAATTAGAACTAGTGTATGAAAAATTATTTCCATCAATTTTTTGCCTAATTACCATTGTGTTTAAAAGATCAGTGGCATTTACAAACAACTCACCTTTGTCTTTTTGAACTGATTTTTTAACTCCTACATCTAAAGAAAATCTAGCTTTAATAGTTCCCTGTGGAATGATATCTGGTGCCAAATAAATTGCTGTTAACTGTGCTTCTGTTTTGTTGGCAAACTTAATATTTGTATTAAGTTTGATATTGCCCGAATAAATCTCTTGCTTTTCGGCGGTAAAGGTATTTTCAACTGGATATTTATTAAGCACTGTAAAAGCATCTATTTGATTGTGGTAACCATTCAGGTTTAAATTCATATTTACTTTATCAGAAATTGCTCTGGTTATTACCAATTCGATACCTGTATTATAACTTTTGCCTACGTTTTGCGAGATGTTATATATCAGGTTTGTGCTGTCAACTGTGGTGGCGATTCTCGTAATTGTTCCATCTGAAATACGATGGTAAAGTGCTCCATAAAAATAGCCTTTGTCCCAATCGTTTTTATATCCCAGTTCAAAACTGTTGGTAAATTGTGGTTGCAATGCCGGATTACCCACTTTAATAATTTCTGCATCATCATATTTTGGAAAGATTCGAATATCTCCTTCATCTGGTCGGTCTACCCTGCGGTTATAAAAGACTGAAAATCGATGATTGTCATCTAACTTATAAGTAATACGTGCATTGGGGAAAGGCTGCAAATAATCGTAACCATCACTTGAATAAGTATTGTGGTTAGGGTCTACTGTATAATTTAAGTCTACATATTCTAACCTTAAACCGATTTCTGCTTCGAGCTTTTTAACCTCATAAGTGTAATTTCCATAAATTGCCGGAATAGTTTCTTTGTAGGTGGCTTTTCCATCTGCTCCGGTATCTAACACAGAATTTGTTGCGGAAGGATTAAATTGCATATCGGTAGGAATGGTTCTGCTTCTAAACTTTAAGCCAGTTTCTAAAACACCATGTTTCATAGGTCTGGTGTAATCCAAAGTAAAGTCGGCTACTTTTTGATCGGCTATTAAGAAGAAAGATTCATTAGTAGTAAAAGTTGGTCTGGTATTATCAAAAAAGTACTTTTCATCTTCTCTGTCGAAAGTATAGTTGAAACCAATGTTTAGCTTATGTCCGGGCTGTTGGAATTTATGTTCGTAATTCATAGTAGCCATCGCAGCCGTAAGTACTTCATCTTCTAAAAACTGCCACAATCGTAGGCTTTGATCAGTTTCTCCATCAAAAAATGGCTGATCACCTCTATCTTTTATAGATTCTTTACTGAATAAGCCCGAAACTGTAATGGTATTATAATCATTTATAAACCAATCTAAACCAGCTTTAGAAGTAAAGAAATTGGTGTTTCGGTTCCGTTTCATTTGCTGATTAATCACCGTTCCATCATCATAAGTTCTAGTAATGAACTCATTCTTATTGAGGGTTTGTGTATACAGATTATCAGCTTGGAGAAATAGGTTTACTTTCTTCTTTCTATAGTTCAATGCGATTGAAGGATTAATCTTTGGTGTTGCCTGATACTGTGGCCTTATACCCGGTAAATTCTGTTTTCGCACCCACAAGGCTCCTAAACCTGTAGATAATCCCACTTTTCCATTTAAGCCTTCTTGATCTTCCTTTTTGAGAATGATATTGATAATCCCTGCATTTCCATTGGCATCAAACTTTGCTGATGGATTATTGATAATTTCAATTTTCTCTACTGCTGATGCCGGTATATTGTCTAACCCATTTTGATTACCAAAACCTGTAATTGCAGTTTGTTTACCATCAATCAAGACCATAACTTGGCTATTCCCTCTAAGTTGAACTTGTCCATCTTGCGTTGTTACTCCCGGTAAATTACTCATAGATTGTAAAATACTGCCGCCACTTTGGCTCACATTGCTAGCTACATCGTATGTTTTTTTATCCATCGTACTGGTTACTGCATCTTTGTTTGCAGTAATGAGTACTTCGTTTAGCTCTTGCACATTTTCTTCCATCATAATAGCACCAATAGAAATAAATGCCGAGTTTGAACCGATAAAAAGTGGTTCCAAATGTTTTATAAAACCTACGTTGGAGACTTCTAAAAAATAATCTCCGGGTTTTACTTCTGCTATGCTAAATAAGCCATTGTCATTAGTAATTGTTCCTGCTACGAATGATGAGTCTGTCTGATTCTTTAAAATCACGCTAGCGAAAGGTAAGTTTTCTGCGTTAGTTTTGGCTTTAACAGCGCCTGAAACATTTACTTTTGTTTGTTGTGCCATTATTGCATATGGTGCTAGAACAATGTAAATGCAAATAATAATTTTAATCTTCATTTTCTTGTTTTGTCAAATTGCCTTTAGAATCAATTAATATCTCAAATTCTTCTTTATTGGTTTTAATTTCCATTTCGTAAGAAGTGCCCTCGTTGCTTAGCACAATCTCACATTCTTTGATTTTGTAGTCAGAAAAATTCTCATTAAGAATATATAAAATTTTATCTGGTAAATCAGACCCTTTAATTTCATATTCTGTTTCCTTCCAATCTCCATTAGTTAAAAAATTAGCTGAGTATTCCTTTTCATCCATTACGAATTCGGCTTCCCATTCTTCTTCATTTTCTTTTTCCCACTTAAGCTTTTTGTAATCTTTAAATTTTGCATTAAATGCTGCAAGTACTTCTTCTGGCACCATCTCACTATCAGTTTTATGCATACAAGATTGCATACTTAATACTGATAAAGAGAATGCGATAATGAGTGTTTTTTTCATGTTTGAAAGACATTTGTGTTTTGTTATGTGGTAAATATCAGTTGCAACTTGGAAGAAATTTAGAATTTACCTAAGGGGTGTTTTATAATTTTTACCCCATTTATATTTATGCGTCCAATAAGCTATTTTAACTGAAAAGATACCAATGCCTGCTCCTACCAAAACATCACTCACATAGTGTTTGTTATTTGCCATTCTAAGCCCACCAACTACAGAGGCAATCGTGTAAGAAACATAAGGAATCCATTTAAGTTTGTGCTTATATTCTTCAGATAAAAAAGTAGCAGCGGCAAATGCTTGGGCAGTGTGCCCAGATGGAAATGAGTGATTATTAGAAAAATCTGGTCTTTGCATACTGGTTGCATGTTTTAAGGCAGTAGTAACTATTGCCATTCCTAATTCGCCTTTGAGCAAAATAGCTGTTCTGTTTTTAATATCGTTGCGAGATTTTACTCCAAAAGCATCAAGACCATAGCCTAAAATAATTGGACTGTATTGCAGATAATCGTCTATGTGGGTTCTAAAATTAGCTAAATGTTCATTTCGCTCTTCTGCAAACTCATGTTTTAAAGATTCTTCTCCTTTTCCGTTCGCAGATAGGCCAAAAATTATAAGTGAAACCGGTGTATAAACTTGATTCAAACTAGCAGTTCTTTTTGGTAGAAAATTGATTTTAGCGGTGTCTGTCCTTTCAAAAAAATGAGTGTTGAAATATTGGGCAAGGCTCAATTGTGACATAGCACACAAGATCTGAAGTAGTAATAACTGTTTCATGAGATTTTTATACTCAATCTAACAGTAGATTTAGAAGAAATTTAGAATTCATTTCGTCCTACTTCAACCGATAAATTTTATTAACAAATTGCTAGAATTCCACTGAGAATGTGTGGTAATCATTTTCAAAATAGTAGTCAATTTTCCAGTTTTCTCTTTTGGCAATTTCGTTGACAATGGCAAGCCCCAATCCACTGCTGATCTTATCTTTAGAAGCCATAGAAAAGCGTTGAAATAGCTGTTTAATATCCAAAGCTGCTTTTCCAGAATTAGAAAATAAGAGTGTATTTGCTTCCAATTTAATTAAAATGGCACCTTCGGTTTGAGTATGCCTAATGGCATTAGAAAGCAAATTATGAGTAAGTGTTTCTAATAAAAATGGATTGGTGTTTACTTGAATAGCATTTTCAATATCGCTACAAACAGTAATTTGTTTATCTTCGATATAATCTTCGAAAAGCAATAGAGAATTTTCAACATACTCTTTTACACTCAATTCTTCTTGTTCTGTATATTGTTGATTTTCCACTTTTGCTAAAAGCAGTAGGTTTTTGTTGATTCTTGAAAGTCGCGAAAGAGGCATTTCTATGCTACTCAAAATCTCAGAAATTGCTGGTGTTACATCCTTTTCTTGAAACAATAAATCTAGTTTAGATTTGAGTAAGGCAATCGGTGTCTGTAATTCGTGAGAGGCATTTTCGGTAAAAGATTTTTGCAGTTGGTAAGTGTCTACATTTCTTTTCACCAATTGTTCTATGCTGTTATTAAGTTCTTGAAATTCCTCAATATCTGTTTCTGGTAGTTTGAGTGTGCGATCTTTAGAAAGTTCAAAAGATTGTAAAGATGAAAGAGTCTGATAAAAAGGTTTCCAAGTATTCTTAGATAATTTACGATTGAGAATAATAAAGCCAACAATCAAAATGGCGAAAAAAACCAAGGTTACTATTGCAACCGCCACGAAAGTCTCATCCGATTCTTCAACATTCGTTTCGATGGTTAATTGATATGTTTCGCCATTGATCACCACATAAGAAATGAGTCCGCGAAAACGATCTTCTCCATCGTCTGGATCATACTCATTCGTTCTAATCGCTTCGTAAACACTGTCTTGCAAAGAGAAATTATCTTCTACTTTGCTGATAGAAACACCGGGTTGTAGCTCACCCCATATATGATTGATTTTTTCAAGATCGTCTTCGGTAAAAGTTTCTGCTTCTAGTTTGTTTTTGGTGTACTGTAAGGTGAGCCAATTATTCTCATCTAGTTCGGTAATCCAAATAAAATCTACAACCAGCACATAAGCAGGAATGCTAATTACTAAGATAATTAGTGCATAAATGGTGAAAACTTTAAGTGGTTTATTAAGTAATTTGGTCATATTTCCCACTTGTAACCTGTTCCATAAATTGTTTTAAGATAATCACCATAGCCACATTCTTTCAGTTTCCTTTTCAGGTTTTTTACATGGGCATAAACAAAATCGTGATTATCGAACATATCTGCAAAATCACCCGATAAATGCTCGGCTAAGGCACTTTTTGAAAGCACTCTGTTTTTGTTGCCAATAAAAAACAGCAGCAAGTCGTATTCTTTTTTTGTTAGGTTTACTAGGTTATTTTCAATTGTAACTGTCTTTGCTAGCAGATCAATCGATATTTCATTTTGAGTGATAATGTTATTGCTATCGAATTGCCTTCTTCTAATCAAAGATTCTATGCGGGCTGCCAACTCTGCTTGGTGAAAAGGTTTCGCTAAGTAATCATCTGCTCCGAGTTTTAATCCATTTACCTTATCGTCTATAGAGTTTTTGGCTGAAATGATAATAACTCCATCTTGCTTATGCAGCTTTTTTAGCTCGCTTAATAGTGATAATCCATCTCCACCGGGAAGCATTAAATCTAGTAAAATACAATCGTAATCATAAGAAGAAATCTTATTTATGGCAGATTTGTAATCCGAAGCCCATTCGCAAAGATATTGCTCTGTGGTAAGATACTTTACCATATCTTGAGCTAATTCTGATTCGTCTTCAATGATTAATATTTTCATGCAGGCTAATTAAGCGGGTAATTCTGAATAAATTTAGAATTTATCCAGAATTACTTTACCTACCAAAAAATTAATCTCTTAGAGTCAATCTTACTTTTTCCAATTTTGAAGTCTATCAAGATATAAATAGCTCTCAACAAATTCTCTATGTGCAGGGCTTGTCATTATTTCAACTAATTCTAAAGCAGAAACATAACTCGCCAAATTTCCATTTGAAGACAGGAATTTTCCATCTTTCACATAGGTTACCTCGTTTTCGTCTTGAACTTTTAAGTTTGGATAGTCTTTTTGAAGTTGCTCTCCACCTCCAATCCAAGTGACAATTTTATGCCCATCTGCAACACCAGAAGCACCAATTAATTGAGCACCTCCACA
>PBYL01000353.1 GCA_002729595.1 Thalassovita sp.
GAAGAGGCGTCACTAAGAAAAGCTTGTGATGGCGCCTCTTGTAAACGCGGAGCCGACCTAATGTCATCCTCCGACTCACCAGCTGTGCTGAGAGAAGTCTGTGAGAAGCTGCTTGGCTTGGTTTTCAAGCTCGGCAACTTCTTCAGCAGTTTTTATTACTCTCTGAGCAATTACAGCTTTTGTTAATTTGATAGAAGCCGATTCTTTTATGGCACTAAGTTCAATGTCTGTCCACTCATGAATTTTAATAGCATTTTCTGGACGGTAAACTGGTAAGAAATGCACTTGCTGACCAGTAGCTTTTGCAGTTTTTACAATGCTAGTTACATGGCTAACTGGTTGGCTTTTAGTAACACCAACAGATTGCGCTAATTCTGCAACAGTTGGTAAAGGCCCAGTCCAAACGATATCGTCTATGGTGAGGTCGTTACCGAATATAATTTCTTCATCTTTATCTACATCGATTATTCCGATCATGCCGGGTTTGTCTAGCCCGAAATAATAAAGGAAAGAGCTATCTTGCCTAAAAGAATAACAGTTGTCTTTGTAGTTCATGCTACTTTCCTCATTGCCTAACAAGAGGATTAACCCTGAGCCCACTGTCTCCTTCAACTTTGCTCTTCTCTGGATGTAAGTTTCTTTTGCGAACATGTTTTTGTGTTATTATGTGTTTACTTTTCAATTTTGAGTTTAGCAACTTTGCCATCTCTACCGGCTGCCCAAACTGCTTTTGGAGAGTTGCCAATGCTCATTGTATGGAATCCATTATCACTGAATTTTTTCCATGTTTTTCCCAAATCTAATGAAAAATAGGAATTTGCGGGTCCTGTTGCTACTACTGCTTTTCCTACAAATCTAACAGCAGAACAGAAGTTGATGTTAGCATCTTCTATCAATTCCCACTCTCTGCCACCATTGCTAGTAATTGCCACATTGTTTTTACCTTCTCCTTCTTTGGTATAATCGCCTCCTACTGCTACTCCAACTACTTCGTTTTTAAAAGCCACTGAGAAAATTCCAGTAGACGATTCTCCTTGGATGATTTCAGTATCAACAGCTTTCCAAGAATCTCCATCGTCTTCAGAATAGAAAACTCTAGCTTTATTTCCACCAGTACCAATCCAAGCTTCGTGTAGGCCGGCAACTGTGATATGGCTCCCACTTGCAGCAAAGGCGTATTCATTCTCCACCACCGAAGGTCTATCAAACTCTCTGGTAGGTTTCCACGTTTCGCCGCCATCGGTAGTTTTCAAAATGTATAATTTGCCATCAATCGGGTCACCCATTAAAATACCTCTATTTTTACTCCAAAAGGCAAATCCATCGAAAAATCCTTTGGCTTCTTTATTCACGAAAACCTCTTTCCAAGTTTTGCCACCATCTATAGTTTTTAAAATTCTAGAGCTGCTACCATTACCAATACTCATAATAATAGCTTCTTCTGCACTAAATGCTTCGATATCTCTAAAGTCTAAAGTATCGCAATTTGGAACCGGAATTTTTACCCAAGTTTTGCCACCATCTGTAGTTCTTGCCACTGTACCTTCGCTTCCGCTGAGCCAGCAAATATTTTTATTTACAGCAGAAATGCCCCTAATAGAGGCATTCGTTCCACTGTCTTGTGTTTCCCAAGAATAAGTTTGTGCTTGAATAGCATTTGAAAATAAGAAAGCCATTATAAATACTATATTGATAGTAGTAATTAACTTTCTTAAAATCAGTAATTTAAATATTTTCATCTTCATGAATAGTTGAATGATGTTTACTTATGAAAACTTCTTTTTTAGAGATTGTTTTTTAGATACCAAGTAAGCATTTCTCGTACGTGTCTCGAAGTATTTTGTCCTTCGTAGATACCATGTGAGCGATTTGGATAAGACATTAAAGAGAAAATTTTGTTTTGCCTTACCAATTCGTTTATGAGCATTTCGGTGTTTTGGTAGTGCACATTGTCGTCTCCAGTGCCATGCATAATTAAAAGTTTACCTTCTAGGTTTTTAGCATAAGTAATTGGAGAACCTTTAATGTATCCTTCTTTATTTTCCCAAGGTAAGCCCATGTAGCGCTCTTGGTAAACATTATCGTACAAGAATTGCAGTGTTACAGGTGCCACTGACATTCCCATTTTATACACCTCAGGATATCTGAACATGGCATTTAATGTCATGGAACCTCCGCCACTCCATCCCCAAATACCAATTCTATCTGCATCTACAAAATCGTATTTCTCGATGATTTTCTTAACCCCATTTGCTTGGTCTGCCGAAGCCAGAATACCGATTTGACCATAAACGATTTTACGCCAATCTCTACCTCTCGGCGCTGGTGTACCACGGTTATCGATACTCATTACAATGTATCCTTGTTGAGTAAGCATTAAATGCCATAGGTAAGTCATGCCTCCCCAGCTATCAACTACTGTTTGGTTCCAAGGCTCACCATATACATGGAAAAGTACCGGATATTTTTTGTTCGGGTCGAAGTTGTAAGGCTTCATCATGTAAGCATCTAGCTCTACACCATCTCCAATATCCACTTTAAAGAATTCTATAGGTGTCTTTTTAAGTGCGGCTACTTTCTCTTTTAATTCTTTGTTAGCCACTAAAACTCTTTCAGTTTCGTGTTTTGGAAGACTAACCAAATTAGTTTCAGAAGGTGTGCCAGCAGCTGAGTATGAATGAAATGCCCATTTGCTGTTTGGAGAAATGTTGTATCCGTTTGTACCTGCAAGGCTTTCAGGAGTCAATTTTTCCGGACTTCCTTTACCAGTTAGTTTGCTTCTGAAAAGGTATCTTTGAGTAGCGTTTTCTGGTGATGCGATGTAGTACAAATAGCCTTTTTTCTCATCGATGTTTACAATGCTGATAATATCAAAATCACCTGGAGTAATTAGTTGTTCAGTTTTTCCATCGGCACTAATTAAGTAAACATGTTTCCATCCGTCTTTTTCGCTTACCCAAGTAAAGTTTTTGCCTTCATTCATCCACTTCCAATCGTTCACAACATCTAGCCAAGCTGCATCTTTATCTGTGTAGATAGTTTTTGCTTCACCAGATTTTACATCGCAACGCATAATATCGTTGGTGTTTTGCTTTCTGTTCATATGCTGGATTAAAACCGCATCTGAACCAGTGGTCCACATCATTCTTGGAATGTAATTGTTTTTTGGATCACCAGGAACATCCATCCAGACAATATCGCCACCAGCAGCACTTACAGCTCCAATTTTACAAGCTGAGTTATCTTGACCAACTTTTGGATACTGAACAGGAATGGTATAAGAATAAATCGAGTCTGTGTTGTTGATCATCAAAAAGTCTTTGATGTCAGTTGCATCTAATTGCCAGAAAGCAATTGACTTTCCATCAGGACTCCATCTAAATCCATCTTGAATCTGGAATTCTTCTTCGTAAACCCAATCGAAAGTACCGTTGATAATGTCTACAGTTCCATCGAATGTAAGCTGAGTAATTTTAGCAGATTGCAGGTCTTCTACAAAGATATTGTGCTCTCTTACATAAGCCACTCTGTCTGATTGAGGCGCAAATTTAGCAAACATTAAAGTAGAAGGTTTTGCTGTTGGACCACCTAACTTTTGAAGTTTTTTGCTTGCTACATCCAATACCCAGTAATCGCCTTTGGTATTGTCTCTCCAAACTCTGGCAGTATTGGTAAAGATTAAAAGTTTACTTTTATCATCAGACCAATCGTAGTTTGCAATAGATAGTGGTTGTTGCGCTCCTTCTGGAATTAAATCTGTTGCAGCAATTAATATTTCTTTTGCACCAGTTTTAGTTTCATATCTAACAATGTCTTCTCCTCCATTTTCTGATCTTTCTACAGTGGTATAGCCGTCACCCTCGTCTATCCATCTGGCTGGGCCAAAGTAATCTGGATAGAATTCGTATTGGGTGAAGATTCTGTTTAGATCCAGCATAGATGGATCTGTAGATTGAGCTAATAAAGAAAATGGTAAGCAGGTTAGTAGCAGATATAGTATGAGTGATTGTTTAGTTCGTTGCATTTGTTTTCTCTTTAAAAATTAATTTACCTACAAGTTTACTAAGTTTTAGCTTTCAAACATGAGGTATTGCTATACTATATTACCCTCTTTTATGCTGATTTTTACTTTATCTTGAAAATTTCCTTCAAGTTGAGCCTGAAAAACCTGAGATGCACAAAAAAGAAAACCCTGTAAGTATTGCTTACAGGGCTTAAATTTCTTCTTAATAAGAATATTATTTTACTGCTAAAGGAGTCATAGACGGAGGATAAGCTGAAGGTGTAGTTCCCCAGTTTTTATTTGGTTCGCTACCCATTTCATAAACAAGTTCTCCACCACCTTGAATTTCTTTGTAAGTAATGTATGTTCTTTCAAGTGGTTTGCCATTAAGCGTCACATTCTGGATGTAAATATTGTCATCAGAAACATTGTTCGCTTTAATGTTTAAAGATTTTCCTTCTGCTAATTTCAGTACAGCTTCTTCGAAAAGCGGGCTACCGAATACAAAGTTTCCATCAGCAGGGTTTACTGGATAGAATCCCATTGCACTTAACACATACCAAGCAGACATCTGACCGCAGTCTTCGTTACCGCAAATACCATCTGGTTGAGTAGTATATAATGAGTCCATAATTTCTCTTACTTGCGCTTGGCTTTTCCAAGGTTTACCAGCATAGTTGTACATGTAAGCAATGTGGTGGCTAGGCTCGTTACCGTGTGCATACTGACCGATAAGACCTGAAATATCTGGTGATTTGTTGTCACCAAGAATATCAGAATTTTCTGAGAATAAAGAATCTAGGTGAGAAAGGAAACGCTCATCGCTACCGAATAACTGCTTTAATCCTTCAACATCTTGAGGAACAAACCAAGAGTGTTGCCAAGCGTTACCCTCAGTGTAATCAGCCATTTCGTCGTGAGAAGAGAACTTAGGATCAAAGTTTGGAGTCCATTCGCCATTCTCTTTTTTACCTCTCATAAAACCAGTTTCTTTGTCGAATAGCTCTTTGTAACCATTAGCTCTTTTCATATAGTATTGATACTCTTCTTCAGTACCTAATTCTTTAGCCATTTGAGCGATACACCAGTCATCGTAAGCATACTCAAGGTTTTTAGTAACCGATTGACCTTCTAAGTCTGCTGGAATATATCCGTATTTTTTCAAGAATTCTACCCCTCTAATGTTTTGCATAGAGCTGGTTTTCATTGCTTCGTAAGCTTTCTTAGCATCGAAACCTTTGTATCCTTTAAAGTAAGCATCAGCAATTACTGGTACTGCATGGTAACCTGTCATACAGTTAGTTTCGTTTGCTTGTAGCGACCAAACTGGTAATAAACCGTATTCGTCGTAATGTGCTAACATTGTATTTACGAAGTCATTTACTTTATCTGGTTGAGTTAAAGTAAATAGCGGGTTGTTACCTCTAAATGTATCCCAAATTGAGAAAGTAGAATAGTAATTGAAGTTATCTGCTTTATGGATTTTACCATCAGCACCTTTGTACTGTCCGTCTAAATCTGAATATAAACTTGGAGCAATAAAGCTGTGGTACATCGCTGTGTAGAAGATGGTTTTCTTTTCATCATCGTTAGATGTAACCTTAATTTTGCTTAGCTCTTTTTGCCATGTTTCTCTCGCAGTAGTAACTACACCGTCAAAATCCCAGTCGCTAATATCGTTATCCATGTTAGCAATAGCACCTTCTGTACTTACTGAAGAGATACCAACTTTTAACATAAGCGGTTCTTTTGTAGCTGGATCGAAGAAGAATTGAGCTTTTGCTTTTTCTCCTTTTGCTTCTGCAATATCACCTAAAACTTCAGTATCAGAAGCAAGTACTTTAGAAGCAATTGGCTGAGAAAGTTTTATAGCAAAATAAGTTTTTTGGTCTTCTGCCCAACCTTTACTAAAACGATATCCAGTAATTAAAGAATCGTTTACTACTTTAATTTGCGTGTCTACTGGTTTATCCCAGTTAATAGCAAAACTCAAATCTAGTACGAAAGAATGTTGCTTATCGTCGTCGAAAATATATCTGTGCATACCACTTCTTAAAGAAGCTGTAAGCTCAGCGTTTACTTTGTTATCGTCTAAATAAACCTGATAATAACCCGGAGAAGCTTTCTCTTTATCGTGGCTAAATGAAGATTTATACTGATAATCGTCGCGTTCTTTTGTAGGTTTTGTAAAGTCGATCTCTCTGTTTACAGGCATCACTAAGATGTCTGCCAAGTCTCCGATTCCTGTTCCACTTAGGTGTAAGTGGCTGAAACCTACAATCGTGTTGTCTGTAATGTGGTAACCAGAACACCAGTCCCAACCTTGAGTACCATTATCTGGACTTAATTGAACCATGCCAAATGGTAAAGTTGGACCAGGGAAAGTGTGCCCGTGAGCAGATGTTCCGATGAATGGGTCTACATAATCAACAGCCTCTTTGTTAGTGTTGGTTGTAGATTCTTTTTCCGTAACTGTTGGTGTACAACTCCAAAAGCTCCAAGTTGTAATGCAAGTCAGTATTAGCGTTGTTAATTTTTGCAATTTAGAATTCATGTAACGTGTATAAGTTTGAAAATTTAAAAAGAAAAGGCTAATGCAATTTCATTTTCAATAAACTAGGAATTTCTTCCTGCCTCAAAAATAATCTAAAATGCAGTAATTTGAATATATTTTTTCAATATATAGTTTGATATTTATTTTGTAAATTCTAAATTTATACCTAATATAATTTTAAAATTTTTCAGAAAATAGAGTTAATATTTCTATTAATTTTGATTTAACTTATATTCAATTTTTTTATCCATCATTTTTAGTAACAAGGTATACCAGACCTCCGAATTTTACTATTATTTTACTGAAGCTAGTATTTTTTTGATGGAAATTAATGCAAAAATAATGTTATCTTTTATTAGAAAAGTTATAATCTAAAGCAGATTAGTCTAATTTTGAGTACAAATTTCGACAATAATCCTGTTTTGTTGAACTCTTGATAAAATCTGTATAAGTAATAATTAATAGTTTTTTAGAGCTAAAAGCAGCTCTGTATTAATACTAGGAGGTGAAACACTACCGTTAATTGCTGTAAATTATAATCTATTAACTAAAATCAATTATATTATGCCAGTTGAATTATCTAAACAAATTGTTCTTAACAGAAAATCAGGTGAACCATTCGTAACAATCACTTATGAAGAGTCAGAAGGCTTTATTTATGTAGATTGGAATGGCTATTTATCTGTTGAGATGGTGCAAGAAGGTTCAGAGGAGCTTTTAAAATTATTTAAATCTATAGGTACAATCTCTAAAGTTTTGGTAAACAACCAAAATATTTCTGGTCCTTGGAGCAAAGCAAACGATTGGTATGCTAACGACTGGAATCCAAGAGCTATCACTGCTGGCTTAAAGTTTATGGGTGTGATTGTATCTCCAAATATTTTCACCCAGCTATCTCTTCAAGGTTTTGTTGAAGTAAGTAATGGCTTTACTGTAAGAAGCTTTAACGCTGAAGATAAAGCGAGAGAGTGGTTAAAAGAGGCGGAATAATTAGAAAATATTTATATCTGTAAAAAAGCCGAAGTAAGTACTTCGGCTTTTTTGTTTTGTAAATATGAAAGCAAAAATTAATTAAAATTTTTTTAAAAGGCCGGGTAATGTACCCGGCTTTTTATTCATCCTCTATCTACCTTTTCCCAAGTTAACCTAAAGGTTCTAAGTCCTTCACTAGTAGGTGTGGGAGGTGTAGATAATACTAAAATATCATCTTTGAGTTCTGCGTAGCGTATTTGAGTGGTGCCTAACCAATCTGGTATCAGTGCACCTTCAACAGCGGTTTCAAAAACTCCTGGTCTTACTTCTTCATAAATTCCGTAATAGGCTGTAAAAGTGGAAAAGCTGTTAGCCTTTTCTTCTATACTGCCCGAATTTAGCGCTAGACTATTAAACTTGTTTCTGTTGTTTTTGTATACATGAACGCTCATGTATCCAGAATCAAGAAAAACTAATAGCCCATGTGGGTCTTTTCCGTAAAAGTCTACAATTTCTCCATCTTCTGTCTCGTAAACCCAGTTTACTAATTTCCAGGAACCCAAAATGCGGGTTCCTATTTTTTCTTTTGCTAATTGTATCATATCAACTAACGGTCTGTGGTTGAAGTGTAATTATTTGTTTCAGTTTATCTTTGACCAAATTGCTTACAAACTCACTGTCGTCTACGAGGTAGCGGTGTCCACCACTTCTTTCGATAACTGTGTGTGGCAATGTGGTCTCTTCTTTCCATCTTGCAACTTGCTCCAAACTTACTCCCGGATCATCTTTTCCTCTCAGTGAGATAATCGGGAACTCAAATGGAGATTCATGCTCATATTTGAAACTATCTAACAATTTCAAATCTGCTCGCATGATGTTTACTAAACTCCGTCTCAATTCCTCATCTGGAATACTTTCTTTGCTCAGATGTGGGAATCTACCGATGAGCTCTTCATCTGTC
>PBYL01000354.1 GCA_002729595.1 Thalassovita sp.
ATTAGAAATTCTAAGAACTTTGCAGACTCACTTAAAAGCAAATACTATAATCAACCGGCATTGTTACCGGCAATGGCTTGGTTAGATTCCATACCTCCCAACGCACCTATTCACTTAAAAAAAATCAAAACGGATCAGGGTTGGATGCTCTCTTGGCAAGAAAGCCCGATTGCTTTTGATGGAGATACAGCTAAAGGATATCTATTGTACAGATTTCCAGATACTTTATCATTTAATACTGAAGACACGAATTATCTCATCAAATTTCTTACAGTAAATCAAAAGAATTATCACGATACAGACGCTGGTGCAAACAATTATAATTATTTACTAACTGCTTACGACCGATTAAACAATGAGTCTTCTGCCTCTTTTCAAATATTTGACGACACCGCATCAGTTGAAGTAAACAATGTTGTTGTCGCACTTAACAAGGCTCAAGTAGATGCAGCAGTTAGAATCAATCTAGAAAAAGGCTCAAACAAAATTATACTTAAAAATCTGCCTAAATCAATTATCGATGGAAGTTTGGTTTTTAAAACCTCTCATAATGAAGAGATTACATTGGTTAAATTAAAATCTGGTCAAGTTAAAGAAAGCGTAAAAGATTCGGCTTCTATTTACTTGCAGAATAAAATAATTGAAATTGAAAATGAGATTTCTGTTCTTAGGGATTCAATTACAGTTTTTGAAAATACCGAAGAAATTCTGATGAAAAATCAGCAATTAGCAGCTGATAAAACCAATGTAGATGAAATAAGAAAGCTCGAACAGTATTTCTCCAATCGATTTTTGGAGCTAAAACAAAAATCCAGAAACTTTAACTCAAAACTAGAAAGTTTAGAAGCTAAATCTAACTATCTACAAAATAGGCTGAATGAAATTAATATAGCTGAAACTGACAGTTTGCAATCTGAAACTCAAATAGCTGAAATTGATATACTTTCTCCAACCAAAAGAGTATCTGAAATTGAAATGAGCTATCAGGTAAAAAATGTAGATTGGCAACCTGAATACAGTCTTTTTTATAACAAGTTTACCAATAGCTTAAAAATCCAGTACAAGGCAAATATCCATCAACAAAGTGGGCAACATTGGATAAATATTCCTGTAAGTGTGAGTAGTGAGTTTTCTGGTAATTCAACAGACAGTTCAAACATTAATAATCCATCAATATTTAGAGTAGCTCCTCAAAATGTGAGTATTTTTTCTTCAAGCCAAAAACAAGCTGTTAGCTTAGGAGAAGACAATCCAAATTTCAAAAGTGAACTAAAAGTAAATGCAGATTTAAACAGTACACCAAACATTTTACTCTCCATTTTTAATGCAACAGAATATGAATGGTTTCCGGGTAAAATGAATGTATTCTTAAATGATCAGCTTCAACAGAAGTTAACTTTTAATCCTCAAATACTAAAAGACACACTTACTTTGAACTTAGGTAAAGATACTGAGGTTCAGATTCGTAAAGTGCTTAAAAGTGATATCAGAAAGAACTATGTGCTATTCAAAAAAATTAATCAGCAATATGTAATTACTATTAGAAATAGCAAACCTAAAAAGGTGATCGTGCATCTTAGCTCAAAACCAAAATATCAACTCAATAAAAAGAAAAGTACAAAGCTGTTTAATGAGGCAACTAATAATTTCAATTACACAACTCAGAAGTTTGAATGGCAGATAGAAATTCCGGCAGGTAAAACTATTGATCTTCCATTTGGTTATGAGTTTAACCAGAGTGTTTTTAAAAAACAATCAGACAAGTAATATTTAATATTTTTACCTTTTAGTAAATTTAAATTACCAACTAAGCTAAAAAGACCATGTCTAAAGGACCTAAGCTCGCTTACCTCAAAACTAAAATCGTGATAAGTTTTAGCATGATCATGGCAGCTTTACTTTTTGCTGGTTACATTACTTACCAAAATGTAGATACATTAGAAAATGCATTAGAAGACCTTTCTAAACCTAATCAAAAACTTAGGTTACTCACCAATTTATTAGGTGAAATTACCATGTCTGAAAATGAGATTAGAAAACTGGTTCTTAATAAAGAAAGAAACCTTTTAAAGAAGTTTGAGCAAACCCAACAGCCAATATATCTCACCTTAGATTCTGTAAGAAGTACGATTACAGAAGACACACTCCAAGCGCAACAAATAGATGAAATTAGCTCACTTTTAAAAGCCAAAAAGAGAAGCTTTAATGCCTATATAGTTAGAAAAAACAATGTAGAGCAATTTAAAACCACAGAAGAAGTATTAGGTGAAGTTCAAAAAAACAAAGAGGTTGAAGAGGCAATTGAAGAAGTGGAGAAAGAAGCTTTAAAAGAGAGAGTTAAGCCTAATATTCATAATAAAAACTTAACCATTCCCCTACTTTTTAGAGAGTATAAATCTGCTATCGAAAACTATTACAAAGAATACACGCGGATGAAGTTTTCTGAAGAAGATGTGGTGAAGATGGAAAAGCTTGAAAACATTCTTTCTGATGTAGAATATTCTCAGAGCAGTAACATGGCGTCTATGGAAGCCAGCGAATTAAGATTGCTTAGAAACAATTCAGACTTAACTGAAAAAATTAGGGCAATTATTAGAAAGCTGGAAAAAGAAGAGCGAAATATAAACGCGAAAAAGCAGCAGCATGCGCGTGTGGTAATTAAAGATGCGAACACTAAGATCTTTACCATCACCATTATTACATTACTTTTAGTTGCAATTTTTATATATCTCATTTTCAGCGATATAACTAAGAGTAACTATTACAGACAAGAGCTTTTAAATGCTAAAATTAAAGCCGAAAGACTTTCTAGGGTAAAACAAGAATTCTTGGCAAACATGAGCCATGAGATTCGTACGCCATTAAATGCAATTATTGGTTTTTCTGAACAATTGGAAAAAACGCCAATTAACGGTCAACAAAAAATATATCTAAAAGCGGTAAAGCATTCTTCTGAGCATTTGCTTTCCACTGTGAATGATATTCTGGACTTTTCTAAAATTGATGCAGGCAAGCTAAAAATTGAGAAAATTCCTTTCAGGCTTGATGAAACCATCAAAAATGTAAGCCAAACACTTTCTATTAAAGCCGAAGAAAAAGGCATTCAATTAGATGTTTCTTTGGATGATGAGTTTAATCAAGTTGTTTTGGGTGATCCTTTCCGTTTACAACAAGTATTTATTAACCTGATAAACAATGCTATAAAATTCACCAATGAAGGATTTGTAGAAGTTGAAGGTGAAATACTAGATAAGTTAGGTAAAAACTTAAAAGTTAGACTCCGTGTAAATGATACGGGTATCGGAATTCCAGAGGATAAGATAGAAACTATCTTCCAAACATTTTCTCAGGCAGATACTAGCACCACCAGACAGTATGGTGGAACAGGCTTGGGACTCTCCATTTCTCAGAAATTAGTGAAGCTAATGAATGGAAAAATCTCCGTTGAAAGTGAGGTCGGAAAAGGTGCTTCTTTCATTGTTGATGTAAGTTTTGAGAAGTCTAATGAAGAAGAATTAATCAAACTTGAAGAAGCTAAAAGCACAACTTCTGTCGCATTTAGCAAGGTGAATTTATTAGTTGTAGATGATGATGAATTTAACCTATTATTATGCAAGGCAATTCTAAGCAGTTCTGACCTGAATGTGACCTATTGCGATACAGGAAAAGAGGCTTTAAAATATCTCAAGAAAGATAAATATCAAATGGTGCTAACCGATATACAAATGCCTGGTATTAGTGGTTTGGAATTAGCTAATTATATAAGGGAACTAAAAAATGAAAATAGCCAGATACCTGTAATTGCGCTTACAGCCAATGTAATGAAAGAAGATTTGGCTACTTTCAAAAATTCAGGGATTACAGATTATCTTTTAAAACCTTATAAAGAAACAGAGCTATTTCTAAAAATAAGAGAACACTTACCAGAAAAGTTTATCAATACAGAATCTGACAAAAAGACTGAAGTTGTTGAAGAAATAGAAGAAACCCAATCATTCTATTCTTTAAATAAATTAAAAAGCTTTGCTGGTGATGACATTAGTACCTTAACTGAGATAATCGATACTTTCTTAATAAGCAGTAAAAACGATATGCTTGAGCTTCAACAAGGCCACACCGAAAAAGATAAAAAGCTTATAAAAGACAAGGCTCACAAACTCTTAAATGGCTTCCAAAATTTTGAAGTTCACGAAGCAATTGGACTACTTAAAAAGTTGGAAACCAGAGCAGATAAAATTTCAGAAAAAGAACTAGATGAAAGTGTTAAACGCTTGGTTGAAATACACACAGAGCTTTCTAATGAACTTAAAAATGAGAATAAGAATCTTGTAATATCCTAGCTAATTTTACATCAAAATTTCAGCCTAAACAAAAAACATATTTCGTGAACCTTCTGTTTGTGTGTTAATTCATTATTAACATTCAATAATATGCAAAATGAAAACACTCGTTAGCCAGTGTAGCTACTATCAACTATCTGTTGATGAGCAAAAACAGAGGCTCTATCTATCTCTAAAAGGTTACTGGAATACTCAAGAAGTTTTTGACGATTTTTTGAAAGATGTAAAAAAAGCATCTTCTTTTTTAAGCGAAAAATTCAGTTGCTTTACCGATTACACTTCACTAAAAGCACTTACCCAACAACAATATTTATCTTACCATAGCGAGGTATATAACACTCTTATAAAACTTGGTTTAGATAAAAGCGCCCAAGTAATGCCTGTAGATTACATTGCCTATCAACAATTACAGGAACTCATCGCAAGCTTGAATAAACTTGCCATTTTTGGTGAAGAAGACATTGCCGAAAAATACCTCGATTCATTTGTCGATCAATTTTTTAATCAAGATAATTTTTTGAACTAAAAAAGATTAGTCTCAATTGTAAATGTATTTCGTAAATTTGTTTGTCTATAAAAACATTTACAATGGATTTTAAGATTTTTTCAGACTTCAAACCCATGGGCGACCAGCCCACAGCTATAAAAGAACTATCAGAAGGTGTAAATAATGGCGAACCATCACAGGTTTTGCTTGGTGCTACTGGTTCTGGTAAAACATTTTCAATCGCTAATGTTATCGCCGAAACACAAAGACCAACTTTAGTTTTGAGCCATAACAAAACGCTTGCAGCGCAGCTATACGGAGAGTTTAAACAGTTTTTTCCAGAAAATGCTGTTGAATATTTCATCTCTTACTACGATTACTATCAGCCAGAAGCTTACATTGCCAATTCAGATACTTATATAGAAAAAGATTTGGCGATTAACGAAGAGATTGAAAAACTTAGACTTGCCACTACTTCTTCTCTCCTTTCTGGAAGAAGAGATGTAATTGTGGTCGCCTCAGTATCATGCATTTATGGTATTGGTAATCCTGATGAGTTTGGTAAAAACGTAGTTCGAATTAAACAGGGTGATGAAGTTCCGAGAAATCAGCTTCTATTTGCTTTAGTAGACATTCTATATAACAGAACAGAATCTGAGTTTTCTAGAGGTAGTTTTAGGGTAAAAGGCGATACAGTAGACATTTATCCTGCTTATGCTGATTTTGCTTATAGAATTTATTTTTGGGGAGATGAGATTGAAGAAATTCATAGAATTGAGCCAAGTACAGGAAAGAAGATTTCTGACGAAAGAGCCATTGCGATTTTCCCTGCAAACTTATTTGTAACTGGCAAAGAAGTTTTACATCAGGCAATTCATGAAATACAAGATGATCTAGTCTCTCAAATAAGCTTATTTGAAAAAGAAAGACGCTTTTTAGAAGCAAAAAGGCTAAAAGAAAGAACAGAGTTCGACTTAGAGATGATTAGAGAATTGGGTTACTGTTCAGGTGTGGAGAACTATTCTAGATATTTTGATAGAAGAACTCCCGGACAAAGACCTTTCTGTTTGCTTGACTATTTTCCAGATGATTATTTAATGGTGATAGATGAGAGCCACGTAACTGTTCCTCAAGTAAGAGCCATGTGGGGTGGCGACAGAGCTAGAAAAGTTTCTCTGGTTGATTTTGGTTTTAGGCTACCATCTGCACTCGATAACCGTCCGCTTACCTTCAATGAGTTTGAAGACAAAATGAATCAGGTAATATATGTAAGTGCGACACCAGCCGAATATGAATTAAGAAAATCTGAAGGTATTATCGCTGAGCAGATTATTAGACCAACAGGTTTGCTTGATCCAGAAATTACCGTAAAACCAAGTGTTAATCAGATTGATGATTTATTAGAAGAGATTGATAAAACTATAAAAGCTGGTGATAGAATCTTAGTTACTACCCTTACTAAAAGAATGGCTGAAGAGCTTTCAAAATACCTTGATAAAATCAGGGTGAAAGCCAGATACATTCACTCAGAAGTAAAAACCCTAGACCGTGTAGAAATCTTAAGAGAGTTAAGACTCGGTGTTTTTGATGTACTTGTGGGAGTTAACCTACTTAGAGAGGGTTTGGATTTACCAGAGGTTGCTTTAGTAGCAATTATGGATGCTGACAAAGAAGGTTTCTTAAGAAATGAAAGATCTTTAATACAGACTATTGGTCGTGCAGCGAGAAATGTGAATGGTCGAGTGATTATGTATGCTGATAAAATGACCGATTCTATGAAGAGGGCAATCGATGAAACTGATAGAAGACGGGCAAAACAAATCGCATATAATAAAGTCAATAATATAAGTCCTAAAACGGTTAACAAAACTAAGGATTCAATACTTAATCAAACAAAAGTTGCAGATTCTAAGAAAACGGTTAAAAACTATCAAGTAGAAAAAGAAGAGCCATTATTAGCTGCAGAATCAAGTGTTGAATACCTCAAAACTGATGATATTGAAAAACTGATTCAGCAAACCAAGAAAAAAATGGAGAAAGCGGCTAAAGAGCTTGATTTTATTGAAGCTGCCAGACTAAGAGACGAAATGTTTGAGTTACAAAAACTGAAAGACGAAAAGGAATCCTGATTTTTTAATTATCACATGCAGTTTATCAATTTTTTAAAATATAAAACAAGCCTTTCGAGAATATCCAATTTGGCTGTTATAGTGGCAATTTCTATTATCCAAGCTTGTAGTTATTCAATCAAACAGGAAGACTATCTCCTGCCCTTGCCAGACGATAAAAACATGAATCTGGATGGTAGAATTGAGTATCTAACAAATTTGATTAATGATGATGATAAAGCTGAATACAGGTACGAAAGGGCTAAGTTATACCTAAAAGCAGATAGAAATCCGGCTGCATTGAGAGATATTAATCGAGCGATCTCATTAAATACAAAAAATGTAAAATACTATGTAGTTAAAGCCCGAGCAGATTTAAGTGAGAGTAATTACAAAGAAGCTTTAGCAGCGGCACAACATGCTGAAAAAAATGGGATTTCTTCTCCCGAATTAAGTGTTTTGCTAGGAGAACTTTTTTATCAAGATGGAAATCAAATAAGTGCTTTAAGATACTTACAAGAGGCCTTAGTTAATTTGCCAAATAATTTTGATGCAATTTATTTGAGTGGAAAAATTTATGCTGAGCAAAAAGATACAGCAGCTGCCTTTAATTATCTAGAAAAAGCCATTCAGATCGATTCTACGTCAAAAGATCCTTACATCACTTACATGTCTTTACTGAATGACTATAAGCTTTATAAGCAATCTGCCAGCATCGGAAACAAGTATTTACAAGCCATAAAACCAGATGCCGCTTTTTCTTACTATTATGCTGAAACTTTAGAAAATAATCGTCAACCGGATTCTGCTTTGGTTTGGTACGAAAAGTCATTTACTGAGCAAAACCATTGGAAACCGGGAATTAAGCTAGCAAGAGCCAGATTAAAAGATGGAGATTATAGGGAAGCTACGAGGCTTTATAAAATCTGTCTAACACAAAACCCATCAATAGAAAATGGTTATTATGAGCTTGGCTACATTAATGAATATCTTTTAGGTGATTTAAATGAAGCATTAAAAGCTTATCAATCAGGCGAATCATCAGATACAACAAATACCAGATATCCATTCTATGTGAAAAGGGTTCAAAGAAAAATTGAATTCAAAAACTTTCAGGAATCTTTTTAAAAGAACATTCCTTAACCCGTAAATAATGTAATGATCAAAATCAGGTTGCATTTGTACAAATACTTCCTGTAATTTTGCAGATCATTTATAGAGGAGGGAAAAATGATAGTACATATATGTAGAAAAGAGCATTTTAATGCAGCTCATAAATTATACAATCCGAACTGGAGTAGAGAAAGAAATGAGGAAGTTTTCGGGCCTTGTGCCAATGAAAACTGGCATGGGCACAATTTTGAACTAATTGTGACAGTAAAAGGTCAGCCTGATCCTGAAACAGGATTTGTAATTGACCTTAAAGTACTTGGTAAGATTATCAAAGAAAATATCATATCTAAAGTCGATCATAAAAACTTGAATTTAGACGTGGAATTTATGAAAGGTAAACTTACCAGTTGTGAGAATTTAGTTTTAGAATTCTGGAAAATACTTGAATATCAGTTATCTAAAGTTTCTGACAATGCCAAATTACACTGTTTGGAATTGATTGAAACAAATAAAAATTCTGTAAAATACTACGGAGAATAAGAAGACAAACATCCTAAATTAATTTACCAGCTAAAAGCTGAACTATACATGAAATATTATCTGATAGCTGGTGAAAAGTCCGGCGACTTACATGCTTCCAATCTAATAAAATCACTAAAAAAAAGAGATGCTAGTGCAGAGTTTAGAGGTTGGGGTGGTGATGAGATGGAAGCCGCTGGTTTAACGCTGGTAAAACATTACAAGGAAACTGCTTTTATGGGATTTTTAGAAGTTTTCTTAAATCTCCATAAAATCTCCGGTTTCATTAAATCATGTAAAAAAGATATTACTGAATGGAAACCCGATGTAATCATACTTGTAGATTATGCCGGGTTTAATCTTAGAATAGCCAAGTTTGCTAAAACTGCTGGGTTTAAAGTTTACTACTACATTTCTCCAAAACTTTGGGCTTGGGGACAAAAAAGAGCACTTAAGATTAAGAAATATGTAGATAGAATGTTTGCGATTATGCATTTCGAAAAAGCATTTTACGCTAAGTTCGATTACCACAATGTAGATTATATCGGAAACCCGGTTTTAGATGCAGTAAGTAACTTCTCCCCCAACCCTAATTTTTTAAATAATTATAATTTAGAAAATAAGCGGATTATAGCGATTCTTCCTGGAAGTCGAAAGCAAGAAGTAATAAACATATTACATAAAACCATATCGCTTAAAAAAGCATTTCCAGAGCATCAATTTGTAATAGCAGGAGTTTCACAATTACCTGAAGAGCTTTATTCGATTGCTACTGATAATAATATCCCAGTTTTGTATGACCAAACCTATGATCTTTTATCTCATGCTGAAGCAGCAATTGTGACTTCTGGTACTGCTACTTTAGAAACAGCAATGTTTTATGTACCAGAAGTAGTCGTTTACCAAACGAGTACAATTACTTATAACATTGCCAAAGTAATTATTAAAGTAAAGTATATCTCTTTAGTCAATCTTTTAGCAGATAAGGAAGTTGTAAAAGAATTGATTCAACATGACTTTAATGAAGAAAACCTGATAAGAGAATTAAATAAAGTTATTGAGAATAAAGATCAGATAATAAGTGAATATAAATCGCTTTATAAGAAGCTAAAAACGGATAGTGTTTCTGAAACAGCAGCTGATTTGATGATGAAATATTTAAATTCGAAGAAAAATTAAAATTTTTTCTGTTTTTCTTTGGCATATATCAATTCATTAATATATTTGCACCTCCAAAAACAAACGCTCCGTTCGTCTAGGGGTTAGGACGCCAGGTTTTCATCCTGGTAACAGGGGTTCGATTCCCCTACGGAGTACTACTTTTTTGGATGTGTTTATGTAAATAAACGCTCCGTTCGTCTAGGGGTTAGGACGCCAGGTTTTCATCCTGGTAACAGGGGTTCGATTCCCCTACGGAGTACTACATTTTAGGGTGTGTTTATATAAATAAATGCTCCGTTCGTCTAGGGGTTAGGACGCCAGGTTTTCATCCTGGTAACAGGGGTTCGATTCCCCTACGGAGTACAAGGGAAGCAATTGCTTCCCTTTTTTATTTGTATCTATGCAATCAAAAAAAGCCTTCTGAATAAAATTACTCAGAAGGCTTTTTCTATTTATTAAGATTTATAAAGCTATTCTTTTATAAGTCCCATTAGATATGTTCCGTAACCACTTTTAACCAAGGGCGTAGCAAGTATTTCTAGCTGCTCTGCATCAATATATCCCATTAAGAAAGCAATCTCTTCAGGTGAGCCAATTTTAAGCCCCTGACGCTCCTCAATTACTTGTACAAATTGAGCTGCCTGCATTAGTGAATTAAAGGTACCAGTATCTAACCATGCTGTTCCTTTATCCATTATACCCACCTTTAGCTTTCCTGCTTTTAGATAATGACTATTTACATCTGTAATTTCATATTCACCTCTTGCAGATGGTTTTATTGATTTAGCAATCTCAACTACATCATTATCATAAAAATATAAACCTGGTACTGCATAATTAGATTTCGGATGCTTAGGTTTTTCCTCGATACTTATTGCAGTTTTAGATTTATCGAATTCCACAACGCCGTATCTATGAGGGTCAGAAACGTGGTATGCAAATACAATTCCTCCGTCTGGATCAATATTATCTTGCAATGTTTCTTGTAAACCAGTGCCGTAAAAAATATTATCGCCAAGAATTAGAGCTACTTTGTCATTTCCGACAAACTCTTCTCCTATCACAAATGCTTGCGCTAATCCATTTGGTTCAGCTTGCACTGCATACGAAAAGTTACAACCTAATTGACTACCATCTTTCAATAAATCTTTAAAAAGAGGCATGTCTTTCGGTGTCGAAATAATAAGTATATCTTTTATGCCAGCCATCATCAATGTTGATAATGGATAATAAATCATTGGCTTATCGTAAACTGGCATTAATTGTTTACTTACAGAATAAGTAAGTGGATGTAATCTTGTGCCTGAACCTCCGGCTAGGATAATACCTTTCATAAAAAAATTTAATTTTAGTCAGCTATGGCAAAAATGAAAACTTTCGACTAAAATCCCTTAATTCTGTGATTAAATCTTTACCATCAAACTTAACTTTATCTCCTATTCTAGGATCCCTATTAGCAGTCAAACTTCTAAGCTTTACATCTTTTAAAGTATGCAAAGCATCAATAGACGGATAAATATTTTTTATCTCATTTACTATTTCATTGATGCTGAAATTTTTATCGAATAAATTATAAGTGCCAGAGTCTATGTCTTTTTTTAATGCATGCACTAAGCAACTTACAATTTTATCTATATGGATAAATGGACGAGTCTGTTCACCTCCACCTTCAATTTGAATAAAATTTTGGAAGTGAGCACCAAACATAAATTTATTAATTACAGCATCAAATCGCATACTTCTGCTGTAACCATAAACATTACCACATCTTAAAATGAGCATATTTGTTTTATCAAAAAGTCGCTCAAGCATTTTCTCACCGTTAAGCTTAGAAATGCCATAATAAGTACCTGGTCTTGGCGCAGTATTAATATCGACTGGCTCGTCACTAGAGCCATAAACAGACATTGAGCTTAAGTAGATTACTTTTTTTACTGGATTACTCTCAATTGCATAACTCAACTCAGCCGTTCCCCAGTGATTTACCTGCTCAAACACATGAGGATCTTCATTAGCAAACGGTGTGGTTACTTTTGCTGCTAAATGATAAATTACATCAGCTTCATCAACAGCTTTATTTAATTTATAAGAATCTAGAATATCAGCAGACTCAAACCTAATTTTTTTATCAGGTAGATGCTGCTCCATTAAAAAGATATTATAATTTTTTCTAGATAGATTATCGTAAACTACAATCTTATCTACCTCTTCTAAAAGTGAAAGCTGGTGGGTTAATTCAGTACCGATGTATCCTGCCCCTCCTGTTATTAAAATATTCATAAATTAATTTGCACTGAACTGTTCAAAAATTATTTCTTCACTAATTTGGTATGCAAACCACACTCGGTCTTATTCATACCTTTCCATCTGCCATCACGATTATCTAGCAATGCATTGGGATCAATTTTATGCGTACATGGTTGGCAGCCAATACTTAAATAACCTTGTCCTTCAAGTGGGTGTCTTGGTAACTCAAATATCCTGATATAATCGTGAACCATTTTAGTATTCCAATCGAGCATTGGATGATAGCGAGTTACACCCATTGGAGCTTGCTCTTCTTTATTAAATGAAGCCCTTACAGAACTTTGCGCACCTCTAACTCCATTAATCCAAACATCAAAACTTGCGAGTATTGGGTCAAGTGGAGCTATTTTATTTATGTGGCAACACCTGTCTGGATTCGAAGAGTACATAAGTCTCCCATCCTGATCTTTTTGCTGATACTTAGGAGTTGATGATGATATACTTACAATATTCAAATTTAACTTCTCTGCTAGTTCATCTCTGAATTTTAATGTTTCTGCAAAGTGATATCCAGTATTTAAAAAGTATACTGGCGTATCTGGTGCTAAAACACTAATTATATGAAGTAAAGGAACACTGTTTGTTTGAAAAGAGGATGTTGAAAAAAGCTTTTTTCCTGCTTTTTTGTATGATTCTAAGTCTGTTTGAATCATCTCTACTTTTTCCTCAAAAAGTTTAATTAATTCTTCTTTGGATGCAAACACAACTAAAAAAATTTATATATTGATTTCAATTTTTGTAGTATTGTCGAGTAATTGATCGAGTATAGTTTCTTCGACTAGCAACTTCAATTTTATTGAAGTGCTTTACGCAAACATAAGTTACAATAAGAAGAGCAACAAAAGCAGTTAGTTACAACTAACTTACCTCTTTTATGAAAATACTTCAATCAAATAACATTGAATTTGAAAAATTAATAAACACTTAACAAATCTATTATTATGGCAGGAGGCTCATATTCATCGAGTAGCAACACTGTTGTTAACGATGTACCAGGACAACAAACAAATTACACAAGAGCTTTAATCGTTCTAACCTTACTTTTCTTTTTATGGGGATTTTTAACATGTATGAATGACATCCTCATACCTTATCTTAAGAATGTATTCCAGTTAGGTTTTGCACAAGCAATGCTGGTACAATTTGCATTCTTTTTAGCTTACTTTATTGGTTCATTAATATACTTCATAATATCAGCTTCATCTGGTGATCCTATTTCTAAAATTGGATATAAGAATGGAATTATAGCCGGATTAATTATTTCAGGTATTTCTTGCGCTTTATTTTATCCAGCAGCAGAATTTAAAGTATATGGCTTCTTTTTAGGAGCTCTTTTCTTTTTAGGGATAGGCTTCACTATTCTTCAAATTGCAGCAAACCCTTATGTTTCTATCTTAGGTAGTGAAGATACAGCATCAAGTAGACTAAACTTATCGCAAGGGTTTAATTCTTTTGGAACTACCATCGCTCCACTTATTGGTGGATATTTAGTTTTCCAATATTTTGCAGTTGATGGAGAAGTTACTGCTGATTCAGTTAAAATACCTTACTTAATATTTTCGCTAGTATTTTTTCTGGCTGCAGTATTAATTAAAATGACAAACTTACCAACCTTCAGCTCAGACGAAAATATTGAAAGTGGAGGTGGAGCTTTAAAATACCCACATCTTGTTTTGGGAATTCTTGCAATTTTCTTTTATGTAGGTGGTGAAGTTAGCATAGGGAGTTCATTAATTAATTTCTTTGAACTAGATGGCATAATGGGACTTGAGCATAATAAAGCCGATGTTTTTCTATCCTTTTACTGGGGTGGATCAATGATAGGAAGATTCTTAGGTGCTATTTCTCTTAGTAAATCGGCTATGGGACCTAAAAAATTCGGATTAATGGTATTAGTAGCCATAGCTGCATTTCTAGTAATTTATATTGGTGCTTATATTAAATATAGCCAAAGTGGTGAAACTCTTTCATTTATAGAAGTATCTCCTTTCCTTTTGATAATGGCAATTAACCTTGTCGCATTTTTAGCAGGTAAATCAATAGCAAGTAGAACTTTAGCAATATTTGCTTTTATCAACATTACCCTATTAATTATTACCTTATTTACTGGTGGAGTATTAGCATTCTGGGCAGTAATAGGTATTGGTTTATTCAACTCAATTATGTGGTCTAATATATTCACATTGGCTATTGAAGGCTTAGGTAAATATAAAAGTCAAGGTTCTTCACTTCTAGTAATGGGAATTTTAGGAGGAGCAATTATGCCATTTATTCAAGGAATTATGGCTGATATGGAATCTGTAGGTTTACACTTATCATTCTTTGTTCCAGTAATTTGCTACATTTACCTAGCTTATTATGGTCTTGCAGGATACAAGGCTGGAAAATCAAACTAATTACTAAACAAATAATAAAATGCAAAAGAGAAGGACTTTCATTAAAAATGCTGTTTTGGGTAGTGCAGCAATAACTACCGCATTTGGTTGTGAAAACGCGAAAAAGGAAGAAGAAAAAGTAATTGCTCAAAAACCAATTGTAATTTCTACATGGAAATTTGGTGTACAAGCAAATGCTGAAGCATGGAAAATCCTTTCAGCCAACGGAAGAGCATTAGATGCTGTAGAAGTTGGTGCAATGGTTCCTGAATCTGACCCTACCGAAAGCAGTGTAGGTTTTGGTGGTTTACCAGATAGAGAAGGAAAAGTAACTTTAGATGCTTGTATAATGGATGAAAAAGGCAATTGTGGTTCTGTTGCTTTTTTACAACACATTAAAAACCCAATACAAGTTGCTAGAAAAGTGATGGAAGATACACCACACGTAATGCTTGCAGGTGAAGGTGCTCTACAATTTGCTTTAGAGTCTGGTTTCAAAAAAGAAAACCTACTTACTCCAAATGCAGAAAAAGCTTGGAAAGAATGGTTGAAAAATTCTAAATACGAACCAGTTATCAATATAGAAAACCATGACACTATCGGTATTCTTGCTTTAGATGAAGCAGGAAATCTATCTGGTGCATGTACTACAAGCGGTATGGCTTACAAAATGCACGGTCGTGTTGGAGACTCTCCTATTATTGGAGCTGGATTATATGTAGATAATGAAGTTGGTGGGGCTTGTGCAACTGGTGTAGGTGAAGCTGTAATTAGAGCAGCAGGTAGTGCAATGGTAGTTGAGCAAATGAGAAATGGAAAATCTCCAGAAGAAGCTTGTAAAATTATTGTTGAACGTATCGCTCGCTTATACCCTAGTTTAGAAAATATGCAGGTAGGATTTTTAGCATTAAATAAAAATGGAGAATACGGTGCTTACTGTATCCATCCAGGTTTTAATTATGCGGTTAAATCTGAAAAGCAAGATGATCTAATCGATGGGAAACACATTGTATAAATAAGATTAAAATGCAGATAAATAAAAAAGGCTTCTTTACGAAGCCTTTTTTTATGCACTTATAAAAATTTTATCTTGGATATAATTTCTGTCTGATTGCCATAGCTCTTTCAGCCATTTCACCAGTTTCATCTTCCGCGTAAGGAGCTTTTAATTGCATAGGAGTTGGATCGCTCTTATCACCATAAATTCTTTTGCTATCTTCATTTACTGGAAACAATTTAGCTTTATTATGGGGTCCAAAGCAAGATGATAAGCTTAATAAGCAAGTAATTACTAATAATATCCCTGATATTTTCTTTTTCATTATAATTAGAATATTTAATGCATTAAAATAATGACCAAAATTAAAACAAAATCTTTGTAAAAAAAGAAAGACCTTATAAAAGGTCTTCCTACTTAAACGATATATCAAAAATATCTTATTTTGCAGCTTCGAACTTTTCTGATACAGAGCTCCAGTCTACAATATTCCAGAAAGCACTGATGTAATCAGGTCTTTTGTTTTGATAGTTTAGGTAATAAGCGTGTTCCCAAACATCAAGACCTAAAATCGGAGTTCCTTTAACATCTGCAACATCCATTAGAGGGTTATCTTGATTAGGTGTAGAGCATACTTTAAGTGTACCACCATCTACAACTAACCATGCCCAACCAGAACCAAATCTGGTAGCAGCAGCATTAGCAAACTCTTCTTTAAATTTATCAAAAGAACCAAAAGCACTGTCAATAGCTGTAGCAAGATCGCCTGTTGGTGCTCCACCTCCATTAGCAGAAAGGATTGTCCAGAAAAGGCTATGGTTAAAGTGTCCACCACCATTATTTCTTACAGCAGTATTGCTACCAGCTACACTCATTAACTCTTCTAAAGATTTAGATTCAAGTTCAGTTCCTTCTATCGCTGCGTTTAATTTCGCCACATACCCTCCATGGTGCTTAGAATGGTGAATCTCCATAGTTTTAGCATCAAAACTTGGTTCTAAAGCATCATATGCATAGGGTAATTCAGGTAATTTGAAAGCCATTGGTTTATTATTTAATTTATGTCTAAAAAATTGATGTTTAATACTATATAATATAATCGATTAGATTCTGCTTTGTTCGAGAAAATCTAAATTACTCATATATCCTCAAATATATGTGCATCTTACTAAACTATTACAGACCTTACTTAAAATCTTTATTAAATTTCTTTTACTAAGTCAATTCTCATTACATCAGTTTAAAAAAAATAAAAAACTCCATTTTTTTACATTTTCCATCCGTTTTTATACATAACTTAATCATTTCTTTAAAATCTACATACACTAAAAAATCACCCACATAAATTTTTAACAAAGATCAGTAGTCATTTATCAAAATATAATTTTGCCTTGTTTGTAATTTTTAATCAATTATTCTTTTTCATATTCTGAGCATGATTAATATTCCATACAATTACCAATCTATATTACATTGTAAGTTTCAAGACCTATCTTAAAATTTTTTCGAAAAATTTCTACCTACCTTAGCAATAGGCTAAATCACACACCGTTAATAAACTGTAAATACGCTATGAGAAAGTACAAGATTGGAGACAGTGAACTGATCTCACAATACAAAAAAGGAAAAGAGAAAGCTTTTGAAGTACTAATCGATAGACACAAGAATAAAATTTACACAACTATTTTATTAATTGTCAAAGATTCCGAAATTGCTGAAGACCTCTTACAAGAGACTTTTATCAAAGCGATCAAAACTATTCAGTCAGGAAGATACAATGAAGAAGGTAAATTTTTGCCCTGGATATCAAGAATAGCACATAACATGGCTATTGATTATTTCAGGAAAAAGAAGAGAAACCCAACCATTGTAATGGAAGATGGTAGTAATGTGTTTAACACGCTTGCATTTGCAGAAGATTCTTTTGAATCGAACCAAATAAAATCTGAAACACATGCCCGTCTTAGGGTACTAATTCAAAATCTGCCTGACAACCAAAGAGAAGTGCTCATGATGCGACACTATATGCAATTGAGCTTTCAGGAAATAGCTGAATTTACAGGTGTTAGCATAAACACGGCTCTTGGTAGAATGAGATACGCTTTGATCAATTTGCGGAAGCAAATGAATCAAATTGAAAAGAACTATGAAAAAAAGAATCAATCAAGATGACCTGTTGAAGTACTTATATAATGAAGTAAATGATCAACAGAAAAAAGAAATTGAAAATGCTTTAGCCCAAAACTCTGAGTTAGAAGAGCAATTCTTCGATTTTTTAGACATGAAAAAACAGTTGGATGATGTTTCTAAACAAAACTCTCCTTCTCAAACAAGTATAAATAATATTTTGAAGTTCTCTAAGAGCTTTGGAAAGGATAAATTAAAGAAATAAAAAAAGCCAGTGATCACTGGCTTTTTTTCTATACTCATTCTGAGTAAAATTAAGAATTGCTTTTATATTTTCTCATCAATTTGTTTGAGAATATAAACTTCTGCAAAATTTCAGATTCTGCATGCACAACATCATCGTTAGTGCCGTCCCAAACTTTCTTGCCCTCACTCATAAATAAGATGTACTCTCCTATTTCCATCATGGAGTTCATATCGTGAGAAACAATTACTGTAGTTAAGTTATACTCATGGGTGATTTCCTGAATAAGGTTATCAATCACAATTGATGTATTTGGATCAAGTCCAGAGTTTGGCTCATCACAAAACAGATATTGAGAGTTCATCACTATCGCTCTAGCAATACCTACCCTTTTCATCATACCACCGCTTATTTCTGAGGGCATTTTATTTTCTGAACCAGATAGACCTACTCTTTCCAAACAAAACCTCACACGTTCTTCCTTTTCATCTTTCTCCATTGTCGAAAGCATGTCTAATGGAAATTGTACATTTTGTGCAACAGTAAGCGAATCGAAAAGTGCACTTCCTTGAAACAACATCCCTATTTCTCTTCTTATCGATTTTTGTTCGTCTCTGTTTGAGTGATAAAAATCTCTTCCATTAAATAGCACATTGCCTTCGTCGGGAGGAACTAAGCCAACAATTGTTTTCAATAATACACTTTTACCTGTACCACTGGCTCCAATAATCATATTGGTTTTTCCTTGCTCAAAAACTGCACTTATACCATGTAATACTTTTTTATCACCGAATGTCTTCTGAATATTATTGATTTCAATCATTTATTTTCTTCTAGGAATTTTTGGTAATTGAATACTTTTTTGATGAATAATATAAGGATTAAACAAGAAATTGTGCCAAAAAGAAATCGGCAATAAGTACTGCGATACAACTATTTGTAACGGCTTTTGTACTTGCACGACCTACTTCTAAAGCTCCGCCATCAGTAAAGTATCCTTTATAAGCAGAAATTGATACAATTAAAAAACTAAATACAAATGCCTTTACAATTGAAAAGGTGACACTGAACTGCATAAAATCAGACCTGATTCCATAAATATATTCATCAGGTGTAATTACTCCACCTAAAACACCCGCTATATATCCACCTAAAATAGCAAGAAATCCTGCTAAGATTACTAGAATTGGATACATAAACATACCAGCCATAATCTTTGGTAAAACCAGATAAGAGGCAGAATTGATACCCATAACCTCAAGAGCATCAACCTGTTCGGTGATTTTCATAGTACCAATTGTACTTGCTATGTTAGACCCAACTTTACCAGCAAATACAATTGCCGTAAAAGTTGGAGCGACTTCTAACAAAGTCATATCTCGTACAACAAGGCTGATTACATATTTGGGAATAATTGGACTAACTAAGTTAAATGCAGTTTGCAGGCACATTACGGCACCAATAAATACTGATACCAGAACTACAATAGTAAGTGAGTCGATTCCTATAAGAATGCATTCTTCAAAAAATAGTTTTCTGTAAACTCGGAAGGGCTCTCTGTTTGATACCAGTCTTCCTAAAAAAATCATGTACTTTCCTAAACTCTTCATTTAGTATCTTGGTCAAAAAAAATGTTTACTTTGCCAGTTGATTACTACATCTTTTATATTTAAGCGTATCACAAATATAATTAAAGCTTTGATATAGCATCATTAACGATAATAAAACATAGAAACATGCTAGTTGTTACAGGTGGAACCAAAGGAATTGGAAAAGCAATCATTAAAATCTTTGCAAAACATGGCCATGATATAGCCACATGCTCCCGCAAAACAAAAGAACTTCTAGAATTAAAAGAGGAAATTGAAGGTGAATTTAATGTTAAAGTTTATGTTCAGTCGGCAGATTTATCTGTAACAGAAGATCTAAATTCTTTTATAGGTTTTGTAAAAAGAATAATTTATTG
>PBYL01000355.1 GCA_002729595.1 Thalassovita sp.
ATTAAAAGATAAGCTCAAACAAGCAGACAAAAATGCGCCTAAAGAAACTAAAGTAATTTCACTTCAGAATGGATTACTAGTTGCCGCTTCCATTTCAGCAATTATACTTGCCTATCTATTTTTCCCAACGAGTAACAGCAGTCTCTTCGAGAGTTATTATCAGACATATCCCAATATTGTTTCTCCAACAGAAAGAGGAACTGATGATGTAAATAAAGAACCGGGTTATCAATATTACGACCAGAGAGATTATGCAAATGCCATTACAGCATTTAATAGTCAATCTGCTAAAACAGATGCTTCTAATTTTTATCTAGCATTATCTTATATAGAAACTGAAAATTATACAGAAGCTATTTCTATATTAAAAAATGTAGCAAATGGTAGCGATGAGCGTTTTGTAAACCCCGCGATCTGGTATATGGCACTTTGTTTACATAAAACTGGTCAAAAAGAAAAAGCGATAGAAACAATGAATATACTAGTAAACTCATCTAGTTCTTATGCCGAAAAAGCGAATAACTTTTTAAATGATATTTAATCGATTATAATTTTAAATAGAGTATTGTTTTTTCTAGGTTCGGTTCACTACACCCATTCATGTTTTTTTATTAATCTATTTTCTTTCCATATTTATTCTGATAGATGCTAACTTAGCAATATGTTATCAGAAAATATTTCTATGGAACTGAAGAAGAAAGTACAAGAGTTAGCAAAAGATAGTCATGGAGAAATTGTAAACACAAGAAGACACCTCCATCAACACCCAGAACTTTCTTTTGAGGAATATAAGACTTCACAATTTGTTGCTGAGAGATTAAAAGAAATAGGTTTATCTCCTCAAGAAGGTATTGCAGGTACTGGTGTAACAGCCGTTATCAAAGGTAAAAATCCAGATAAAAAAATGGTTGCTCTTAGAGCAGATATGGATGCTTTGCCTATAGTAGAAGCCAACGACGTTCCTTATAAATCGCAAAACCAAGGAGTAATGCATGCTTGTGGTCACGATGTGCATACAAGTTCATTATTAGGTGCTGCATCAATTTTAAATAAAGTAAAAGAAGATTTTGAAGGCTCTGTAAAGCTTATTTTCCAACCGGGCGAAGAAAAAATTCCGGGTGGAGCTTCTTTAATGATAAAAGAAGGTGTTTTACAAAATCCAAAACCTGCTGGTATTATTGGTCAGCATGTAATGCCTTATTTACCAGTTGGAACAGTTGGTTTTAGAGAAGGTATGTACATGGCTAGTGCAGACGAAATTTATATTACTGTAAAAGGTAAAGGTGGGCATGCGGCAATGCCAGAGAATTTGGTCGATCCAGTTTTGATTGCTTCACATATTATAGTTGCATTGCAACAAGTAGTGAGTAGAAACGCTAGCCCAAAAATACCAAGTGTACTTTCTTTCGGAAAAGTAATTGCAAATGGCGCTACTAATGTAATTCCTAACGAAGTTTATATTGAAGGTACTTTCAGAACATTAAACGAACCTTGGAGAGCAGAAGCAAAAGAGAAGATGGTAAAAATTGCCAAAGGCATTGCAGAAGGAATGGGCGCTGAGGTAGATTTTGATATAAAACATGGTTATCCGTTTTTGGCAAATGATCCAGAATTGACCAAAAAGCTAAAGAATGCAGCAATTTCTTATATGGGAGCCGAGAATGTGATAGACTTAGATATTTGGATGGCTGCCGAAGATTTTGCATTTTACTCACATGAGGTAGATGCTTGTTTCTACAGACTTGGTGTAAGAAACGAAGAAAAAGGAATTATTTCTGGTGTACATACGCCAACTTTTGATATAGATGAAGCTGCTTTAGAAACAGGAGCTGGTTTATTAGCTTGGTTGGCCATCACCGAATTACAGCATTAATAAAAAGTTTAATTCATTTTTTTAACTGGAAATCAGAATTGGGCATTTAATGCTGTAAAATTTTATTTTATCATACTTTTTTAACTTTTGACAGGTTTAATTGATAGTACAAATCTCGATTAAACCACACATTTTTTTTGACTTAGTGATATGATAGAAACTGTTTTTTCTGACGAAAAGAATGATTTTGTTTGGATTGATGTAATAAACCCTACTCCTGAGGAATATACAGAACTCACAGAAAAATATGAATTACACCCTGCCGCTGTAAAAGACTGTTTGGCTCCCAATCATTTACCCAAATACGAGAGAATAGGCGATACTGCTTTTATTATTACCAGAATTTACGATCTCAATTCTGAGAATGGCGCAGATACAATTCAGCAGTTAACTAACAAAGTTGCACTTTTTGTATCAGATGAATATCTAATTACGATTCACAGAAAGGAAGAGCCTTTTATCACTCATGTAAAAGAGAAGTGGCGTAATAGAACAGATTTAGAGTATAATAGCAATGCCCGATTGCTAAATCAATTACTCAATAAAATTATCCATACTTACGATGGTGCACTTGATCTGGCAAACGAAAGAATGGATAGAATTGAGAAAATCATTTTTAAAGACTCTAAAGATCCGAAGCTTATTAGAGAAATGTACATTATTAAAAGAAGGGCTTCAGTTTTTAAAAGAATGATTTTTCTTACAAAAACTACCATGGAGCAGTTTGCTCGCTTTTCTGATGTGCAAGACCCATTTACTCAAGATTTAATAGATACGGTAGACTCATTACACTTTCAAGCAGATGAGCTACACGAGAATATACAAAACCTATTGAACCTGCATTTAGCTTTAGCCTCTCATAGAACGAATGAGGTTATGGGCGTACTTACTATTGTGTCGATGCTTTTTCTGCCACTTACATTTATAGTAGGTCTGTATGGAATGAACTTCGCCTATATGCCTGAGTTACAATATCAATACTCTTATTTTATAGTAATAGGCATTATGTTGTTAATGTTCTTTGGTTCATTAATCTGGTTTAAACAGAAGAGGTGGCTGTAAACTTATTTTCAGCCTCTCAACTTAGTGTTTTTTTATAGAATTCGCTACTTTATTAATCAGTACAAATACTTGATACCTTACCTCTATAGGGTGAAATCAGACAGATACAAGATTATTTCATAGTACTTTTTTCCCGCTTGAAATGGATTTACTTTATTAGATAATCCATTTCCCGATCATTCTTTTGCTAATTTGTTATATTTGGTTCGTACAAATTTTAAAGTATGATCATGAAATTCCTATACAATTACTATCTAAAAATTTCCCTTCTATTTTTTTTTAGCATCGCAACAATTGGAGTATTTGCACAAACTGGAACTTTTAAACTCACATCAGAATCTGAAGTAAGTGTAGATGGCACATCGACTTTACACACTTGGAAAACTGCAGTAAATACTGTTGAGGGAGAGTTACAGGCAGGTAGCAAGTTTGCCAAAATGAAATTGAAAGAAGGTGAAGAAGTTGGAATCGTTGCATTAAAGTTTGAAGTCGCCAGTATGGATGGAGGCAGAGGAGATGCAATGAATGAAAAAATTACCAATGCTTTTAAAGCTTCAGAAAATCCATACATAGAATTTAAATCAACTGAGCCTGCTGTTATAAGCTCAATTACTAATAAAGTTGATAATGTATTTTTACTTACCTCTAAAGGTGAATTAAGCATGGCTGGAAAGACCCAGACAGTTGAAATTCAATTAGAAGGTAAATTTATAGATGCCAACACTATTCAGTTTACTGGCAAAAGAGAAATGAAAATGAGTGATTTCGATATTGAGCAGCCGAGTGCCATGTTCGGTACTATTGTAGCCGGAGACGATATCACAGTAAATTTTGATTTAAAATTCTCGAACTCAACTAACAAAATGTAATTATGATGAAGCTAGCAAGCGCACGAACAAGCTTATTTTTATTAACTTTTTGCACAACATTATTTTTTACAGAATTAAAAGCACAAGATAATGCTGTTGTAAGTGAAGATGATTTCCAACCGTATACAGATACTATTCCTGGAACACCAGTAACATTTAAACTTACACCAATTCCAGGTGGTGAGTTTTTAATGGGAAGTGTAGAGTCTGAAGCTAAAAGAGAAGAGGATGAAGGTCCACAAAAGAAGGTGGAAATCGACCCATTTTATATGGGAGTACATGAAGTAACATTTGACATGTACGAAGTCTTTAGAGATAAAGAAAAAGATAAAGCACCTGAAGGAAGTGACTGGGATGCAGAAGGTGTAACCAGACCAAGTCCGCCATACGAAGATCCTACTTTCGGTATGGGTAAATATGGGTATCCGGCAGTAAGTATGACACAGTATGCAGCTCTATTATTTTGTAAGTGGTTAACTGCTAAAACTGGTACTTTCTACAGACTCCCAACCGAAGCTGAATGGGAATATGCTTGTAAAGCAGGAACTACTACCGCTTATTTCTTTGGCGACGATGTGGCAAACTTAGATGATTATGCATGGTACTATGAAAATAGTGACGACACATACCATAAGGTTGGAGAGAAAAAACCTAACCCTTGGGGTTTGTATGATATTCACGGAAATGTTGCCGAATGGACACTAGATCAATATGTGAACGATTTTTATGCAAGTATAGAAGATGGAAGTGTTGATCCTTGGTCTAAGCCAACTAAACTTCATCCAAGAACAGTAAGAGGTGGTTCATGGGATGACGATCCAGAAGAATTAAGAAGTTCAGCAAGAAAAGAATCTGATATGAACTGGAAAAGAAGAGACCCACAAATCCCTAAAAGTTTTTGGTGGAACACCGATTCTCCATTCGTAGGATTCAGAATCATAACTCCTAAAGTACAACCAACTCAGGAAGAAATAGATGCTTTCTGGGCAAGTGTGCTTGACTAAATAGTAAAAACCAGCTACTACCATATACCAACTAACATTGTCTAAGATATTTAAATGTCAATTTTTAAATAATATGAATATGGAAAAAGATTTAAAACAAGCATTAAAAAAAGGAATGCAAAGAAGGAGCTTTGTAAAAAACTCTGCTGTGGCTGCTGGTGGTATAATATTAAGCCCTTTCGCTGCAAATGCTAGCGGTTATTTTTCGTCTGTTGATGATACTATAAAGATAGCACTTGTAGGTTGTGGTGGTAGAGGTACTGGAGCAACAGTACAAGCATTAAGTACAAAAGAAAATGTGAAGTTGGTAGCAATGGCAGATGCATTTAAAGATCGCCTTGATAAGAGTTATGAAAATATTCTTGCTCAAGAAACTTATGATGCAACTGCAAAAGTAGACGTAAAAGACGAAACAAAATTTATAGGTTTTGAAGCTTACAAAGAAGCCATAGATATGGCTGATGTTGTAATTCTAGCAACACCTCCAGGCTTTAGACCAATCCACTTTGAATATGCTGTAGAGCAAGGTAAGCATATTTTTATGGAAAAACCTGTGGCTACAGATGTGCCAGGTATTAGAAAAGTTTTAGCTGCAGCAGAAAAAGCGAAGCAGAAAAAATTAAATGTTGTAGTAGGGCTACAAAGACATTATCAAACTAGCTACAGAGAGTTGATGGATAGAATCCATAATGGTGAGATTGGTGATATTGTATCAGCTCAAGCTTACTGGGATGGCGCAGGTGTATGGGTAAGAGAAAGAGAAGAAGGGCAAACTGAAATGGAATACCAGATGAGAAACTGGTATTATTTCAACTGGTTATGTGGAGACCATATCACAGAACAGCATGTACACAACATTGATGTTATTAACTGGGCAAAAAATGCGTATCCAGTAAAAGCTCAGGGAATGGGTGGTAGAGAAGTAAGAAATGGTAAAGAGTTTGGTGAAATTTTCGACCACCACTTTGTAGAGTTTGAATATGCAGATGGTACTATTCTATCTAGCCAGTGTCGTCACATTAAAGGTTGTATGAACCGTGTTTCTGAGGCTATACAAGGTACAAAAGGCAGAGCTACAACTCAAGGAGGTACTATTATTACAGATTTAAAAGGTAAAACTATCTGGAAGCACAGAGGCAAAAACGATCCAAACCCATATCAACAAGAACATGATGAATTATTTGCTGCTATTGCTGCTGGTGAATATAAATTTGCTGATGCTGAAAATGGAGCTAAAAGTACAATGACTTCTCTGTTAGGAAGAATGGCTACTTACTCTGGACAAGAAATTACTTGGGATGATGCAATGAAATCTGACTTGAGTTTAATGCCTGCTACATTTGCTTGGGATGCAAACCCACCGATTATGCCAGATCAAGATGGATTTTATCCTGTAGCTATTCCAGGTGTGACCAAAGTATTATAACTTCGCATTCTGAATTAAGATACCTGTTTATAATTGGGACCGAAAGGTCCCTTTTTTTATGTCATCAGGAATAAAGAAAAAGGAAATAGTAAAATTAGTAAGCACCTTTTACTTTTCTAATAACCCACTCTACAGTTGCTAAGAGTAGAATTATTCCTAAAATCCATTCAATATTTAATATCTCTTGAAATTCTTCTTGACTGTGAATTACATCGTGATAGTCTTTGGCAACTAGGTCTTCACCCATCTGATCAATTTCAGAAACATTGTAAAACTGACCACCACTTTGTTTTGCCAAATTTCTTAGAAGGTTAAAGTTAGCTGTTGTATTTACAGCTTCAATCTCAAGTTTTTTAATGGTAAATTCTCCTGAGCTTACTTCTGTTTTTCCATCTAGAACTGTACTTGCCTGATATTTATAAATACCATGTTCCAAACCGTTTACAGCATAGCGGAAACTCGTATTATTATTTACATAATTATAGCTCTTGGTTTCCCCATCTTCATTAGTAATTTGAAGATCGATTTTTTGTCCAGAAATCTTTTCGTAAATATCATTGTAAACTTCAGTTTCAAAGAAGACTGTTTCTGAATCGAATAATTCATTTGAAGAAGGATAAACTCTAAACTTCCTTTTGTCTTCTTTGGTAGATAAATACTGAATAAGCTTACTGATCATATCATCAAAAGCCTCATTATTTTTGTTAGAAGCAAATTCTTGTAATTTCCATTGCCAAATGCCTTCGCCTAGTAATACAGCACTTTTTACACCTTCTTGCTCATTTACAACCAACATTGGTTTATCAGTAACTATGCTACCAACTTTTTGATAAAGAATTACTTCTGAATTACCAGCTAGTTCGAAGTTACCAAATGGCACAGTTACAGGAGGAGATTTAGCTAAAATGGCTTTCTTTTCATTGTCGAAAGTGAATTTCGAAAAGCCAGCATTGTAGTCTGGTGTTACACGGTCTGTTTGGCGACCAGTAGTAATAATGCTTAAAGCTTGGTTCGCCTGATTAAAATAAGAAACATCAGTTTGGTTACCTAAAATAAACCAAGTGGCAACTCTTCTGTCTTGAAACTCTTTTAAGATATTACTACCAATATTTCTGAAGTTAGGTACTTGGTGAAAAATTACTAAATCGTATTTCTCATCAGGTTTAAAGTTTTTATCAGCTTCTGGTGAGAGTCCAGGAATATAAATCTCAAACTCATAGTTTTCATTCCCCTCAACTATACTGCGAATGGCTTTAATATCTGGGTGAGGTGAAGCGGCAACTACTAATATTTTTTCTTTGCTATCTAAAACATCTATGTAAATGTTCTTAACATTATTCTGCAAGGTAAATTCTCCTTCTAATGGTTGAACTTCTATTACATAATGTTGCATGCCTTCTTCTTTGCCTTCTGCCAGAAAATCAACATTCTGTATGCCATTATCACTAGAGAAATCAACCTTTTTTCGGTCTAGCTCTTTACCCTGTTGTTTTAAAATCACATTTGCAGATTTACCAGCAAAGCCTGAATTAGCTACTTCTGCTACCAACGGAAATTTATTTCCCAGATAAGCTATCTTGTTTGCAAATACAGTTTTTAAATTTAAATCTACTTGAGGCATGGTATCTCCAATTCCCACAGAGAAAACAGGCATACTATAAGGAGCATATTCTGGAGAAATACCTTGGTTGTAAATTCCATCTGAAAGTAAAATTACTCCGGCAAGGTTCTTACTTTCATAGGATACAGATATATCTTTTAATAATTTGCTAAGGTCAGTATTTCTACTATCGAATTTTAAATTGTCTAGAGATTCTTGCTCTTGATCGTCATTTAATGCATGTATTTCAACATCATATTCATTCTCACCTAACTTAGTAGACAATGCATCAAGTTGTTTTACTGTTTCATGCAGTTTAACAGAATCTGTTACTAGTGGGATAGATTGTGAATTATCAACAGCAAGTACTACAACTGGTTTCTCGTAAAAGTTTTTTACCTGTTTTACATAAGGTCCCAATAAGATTAAACAGATAAT
>PBYL01000356.1 GCA_002729595.1 Thalassovita sp.
ACAGGTGTCGCGCTCTGCGCTGGAACTTGTGAAGGGCCAATATGACAGTGCTGAACCAGATTTAGTTGTGGAGGAGTCAAGTTTTGATGATTATCTGAATGACTACAAAATATTATATTTTGGAAATGGTGCTGAAAAATGCAAAGATATTTTAGTCAACGAGAATCTAATTTTTGCAGGTGAGTATTTACCTACTGCTAAGTATGTAGGTATAATGGCCAACAAAGAATTGAAAGAGCAAAGGTTTGCAGATTTAGCTTATTTTGAGCCGTTTTATTTAAAAGCTTATCAGGCGAAGAAGCCTAAAAAAAATAAACTATTGAGTTAGGTTTTAAAGAGTATTTTCTAATAATCTCATTAGCTTCTTAATACTTAACTTCAGAATGAGACAATCCCAATTATTAAAAGTTTCTAGCCAATTTTACTATTTTTGAGTTTAGTTTATTCTCTTTTTAAAAATGAATAAACACTAATTAGAAATATAATTTTTAGATATAAAATTTAGCATTCATCAACTTATGCTAAATTCCATTTTTATGGATACACCTCAAGAAAAACAGACTTTTTTCGCTGATGTCGTTTTGCCAGTTCCTGTAAACCAGTACTTTACTTACAGAATTCCCTTTGAGTATGCAGATGAAATACAGGTAGGTTCTAGAGTAATTGTACAGTTTGGAAAAAGGCGTATTGTTACTGCAATAGTTGTCAAAAAACATCAGCAGGCACCTGTTACTCAACAAGTAAAATATGTTCTCGATCTTCTTGATGATGAACCTTGTGTAAATCAAATCCAAATACAGTTTTGGGAGTGGGTTGCAGAATATTACATGTGCAGTATAGGAGAGGTAATGAATGTGGCTTTACCATCAGGTTTTAAATTAACAAGCCAGTCACGTATTCAAATTAACCCAGAATTTAGTATTGAAGCTCATCAGATTACACTTTCAGAAAGAGAGTTAAATTTATTAAGCGAGCTTCAAAAAAAAGATTCATTGGCTTATCATGAAGCTGGTGAAGTACTTGAGGTTGAAAATCCTTATAAGATTATTAAATATCTAATTGCTAAGCGGGCAATTATTATTTATGAAGAAGTAAAAGAAAAGTATAAACCCAAGATTCAAAAGAAGATCAGATTACATGAAGATTGGGTTGTTAGAGAGGATAAGTTGAACGAGTTATTTGATGAGGTTAAATCATCAGTAAAGCAAGAAGAGGTATTATTAAAGTATTTATCACTTATACCCTTACACAATCTACCTGAAAAAAATAAAGTTGGAGTTGAGAAATCTGTTTTATTAAAAAATGATATTTCAGCCTCATCGCTAAAAACATTAGTTAAGAAAAATATTCTGGTTGAGTTTGAAGAAATTGTTCCTCGCTTTGAATATAAAGATAATAAACAATCTAAAGAAATACTTCTTAGCCATAAGCAGAAGGAGGTAAGAGATGAAATATTAGATATTTATAAAGAAAAAGATACTGCTCTCATTTATGGAGTTACCGGAAGTGGGAAGACAGAAATATATATTGATTTAATAAAAAAGGTGCTAGATAGTGGTAGTCAAGTACTGCTATTACTTCCAGAAATAGTTTTAACTACGCAAATAGTTAATAGGCTTCAACATGTTTTTGGTGATAATATGGGGGTATACCATTCCCGTTTTTCTGATAATGAAAGAGTTGAGGTTTGGAATGGTGTATTGAGTGGACGATTTACTTTTATAGTAGGTGTAAGGTCTTCTCTATTTCTTCCATTTGATAACTTAGGTTTAATCGTAGTAGACGAAGAGCATGATTCCTCCTACAAACAATATGATCCCGCTCCTAGATATAATGCTCGTGATGCAGCACAAGTGTTGGCGAGATTACACCATGCTAAAGTACTATTAGGTTCTGCAACACCTTCAATTGAGTCTTACTATTTGGCTACTGCGGGTTTTTATGGTTTGGTTGAAATTAAAGAAAGATATGGAAATGCTTCTATGCCAGATATAGTACTTTCAGACTTAAGAAAGGAAAAGAAACAGCGAAAAATAAGAGGTGAGTTTAGCTCTATGCTTGTATCTGAAGTTGAAAGTAGTTTAAATAATAGTAAGCAGGTTATTCTTTTTCAAAACAGAAGGGGATATGCTCCATATATTATGTGTGAGGATTGTGGTCATATTCCGACCTGTGAAAACTGTGCTGTAAGTTTAACATATCATATGTATAGAAATATTATGGTATGTCACTATTGTGGTCATAAGGAACCTGTGCCAAAGAAATGTTCAAGCTGTAACTCTAATAAAATTAAAACTGCGGGCTTAGGTACAGAAAAAGTGGAAGATGAAATCAAAGAGATATTTCCTAATGCTAGAGTGCAAAGAATGGATTTGGATACGACTAGAAAAAAATATAGCTATCAAAAGATATTAGATGAGTTTGGAAGTGGGCAAACAGATATTTTGGTAGGTACCCAAATGGTAAGCAAAGGGCTTGATTTTGATAATGTAAACTTAGTTGGGATTTTCGATATTGATAGGTTGATATTCTATCCTGATTTTAGGTCTCATGAAAGAGCATTTCAATTAATATCTCAAGTTAGTGGGAGAGCTGGGAGGAGAGAAGATAAAGGTAAAGTAGTGCTTCAAACATCTTCCCCAAAACATCCACTAATGAATAACATTGTTAATCATAATTATGAATCTTTTTTTTATACAGAAATAAGAGAAAGAAAAAATCATGATTACCCACCTTTTACAAGGTTAATTAGACTTACTGTAAGAAATGCAGATAGGGATATCACAATGATGCAGGCAGATAAACTAGCCTGGGAGCTTAAAAATCAATTAGGTAGCAAGCGTATTTTAGGTCCAGAATCACCCATGATAGATAAAATTAGAAACCTTTATTTAAAAGATATTCTAATAAAGATTGAACGGAATAAGATTAACCTGAAGCAGGTCAAAAAAACTATTATTGACTCAATCAATAATGTGAATGATAAAAAAAGGTTCAAGCAGTTAGATGTGCTTATTGATGTAGATTGCTTATAGTTGAAATAACATAGTAAAAAGCGTTATTGGAATTAAAGATCAAAGTAGTTTTCAATATGAAGTATTAGATGCAGCTTGAATTTTAATGCCACCAAGAGCAGACCTTTTTAAATTTTGAAGCTCTTTAGTTTTGTCTTCTACCCATTTATCTTTGCTGTACTTTTTGTCTGGGTATGCGTCACTATAATAAGTATAATCTTTGTCATAGTTCATGAATTCCTCAAAGAAGATGTCTTCTATAATCGCAAAGTTCTCTCCTACGTTTTCTTTTAATGAATATAGCTCGGAGGTTTGTTGTTGAATAATTTCTTCAATCTGCTGGTTATACTTAAGAGCTTCAACTCTAATGCGTTCTTCCTCATAGTTTGTATTTGCAGAAGCAGTTAGACTATTATCAGGAACATCCCATTCAACTGAATTGTCTTCAACAACTTCAAAGATTGCTTCTTCTCTCGAAATCATTTCAATAGCAAGTATATTTTGCCATTTCATTATTTGTTGCTGAATATCTATATCTAGATCATCCCATTTGCTATCGAAGTATTCTTCCCATAGGCTAATGTTTTGATAATCTAAAGTTATCTTTTCCCAGACTTGCGGTTTATGTAAGGGGTCATCAATAGTTTCTTCTTGAGCGAAAATATTATTCGATACAAGAATGAATAAGAAAATGATGATGAAGTGTATGGGTCTGTAAGCTTGTTTCATATTAGTTAGTGATTATATTCTGATCTTTAATTCCGCTATTATAATTTCATATATTATTCCTTAATTTCATTGTTCATTTAAATAAAAGTTAATGACGTAAGATGTAGAGTGATTTTTAAATAATGTGGGTGATAGTTATCATAATTACCAAAAAGAATAGAAAGGATAATTGGAAGTAAAAACAATAAGAACTAGTTTTGCCGACCTAAATGGTTAAAAGCTTCTAAATTCTTCTTTAATAAGTAAATTTATTAAGTCTAAATGGCAAATAAAGGAAAAGTTACTCAGGTTATTGGTCCCGTGGTTGATGTAAGCTTTGAAGACGATGCACATTTACCACAGATTTTAAATGCATTGGAAGTAAGCAGACCAGATGGTTCAAAGCTTGTACTTGAAGTACAAAATCACCTAGGTGAGGACAGAGTTCGTACTATTGCAATGGATAGTACTGAAGGATTGCAAAGAGGTGTTGATGTTATCGACACTGGTTCAGCGATCTCTATGCCAGTAGGTGAAGATACCAAAGGTCGATTATTCAATGTGGTTGGGCAAGCAATTGATGGTATAAAACAACCTGAGGGAAAACAAAAATTACCAATTCACAGACACGCACCTAAGTTTGAGGATTTATCTTCTTCAACTGAGGTATTATACACAGGTATTAAAGTTATTGACTTGATTGAGCCATATGCAAAAGGTGGTAAAATTGGTCTTTTCGGTGGTGCTGGTGTTGGTAAAACAGTATTGATTCAGGAGCTTATTAACAACATCGCGAAAGCATATTCTGGTTTATCAGTATTTGCTGGTGTGGGTGAAAGAACGAGAGAGGGTAATGACTTGCTTCGTGAAATGCTTGAATCAGGTATTGTAACATATGGTGATGACTTCCTTCACTCAATGGAAGCTGGTGAATGGGATCTTGATAAAGTTGATTATGATAAAATAAAGGATTCTAAAGCTACCTTTGTTTTCGGTCAAATGAATGAGCCTCCTGGGGCACGTGCAAGAGTGGCACTATCAGGTCTTACTTTAGCTGAATATTTCAGAGATGGAGACGGACAAGGAAAAGGTAGAGATATTCTTTTCTTCGTAGATAATATATTTAGATTTACTCAAGCTGGTTCAGAAGTATCAGCGCTATTAGGTCGTATGCCATCTGCGGTAGGTTACCAACCTACACTTGCAACTGAGATGGGTGCTATGCAAGAAAGAATTACCTCAACTAAAAGAGGATCAATTACTTCAGTTCAAGCAGTTTATGTACCTGCGGATGACCTTACTGACCCTGCTCCTGCAACAACTTTCTCTCACCTTGATGCTACTACTGTACTTTCAAGAAAAATTTCTGAGTTAGGTATCTACCCTGCTGTGGATCCATTGGATTCTACTTCTAGAATTATGACTCAAGATATTCTTGGTAAAGAACATTACGATACAGCACAAAGAGTAAAGTTAACTTTACAGAGATATAAAGAACTTCAAGATATTATTGCCATCTTAGGTATGGACGAGTTATCTGAAGATGATAAATTGTTAGTGGCTCGTGCAAGAAGGGTACAGAGATTCTTATCTCAACCATTCCACGTTGCAGAACAGTTTACTGGTCTTCCAGGTGTATTTGTTGACATCAAAGATACTATCAAAGGATTTAACGAAATCATGGATGGTAAGCATGACAACCTTCCTGAAGCTGCATTTAACCTTGTAGGTACTATCGAAGATGCAGTTGAGAAAGGAGAGAAGTTACTTGCTCAGGCTAAAAAATAAATTTTAAATTTTATATTTTCAAAATATGTATTTTGAGTTGATAACACCTGATAAGAAAGCTTTTGAAGGAGAAGTAATTGGTGTAAAGATGCCAGGAGTAAATGGTTCTTTTGAAGTGTTAAACAATCACGCGCCTATTATCAGCAATCTTGAAAAAGGTGAATTAAGGGTTACGGCTTCGAATGAGCAAAAGTTTTTTGAGATAGAAAGTGGTATTGTAGAGGTACTAAATAATAAAATTGTAGTTCTTACAGAAGCTGTTCAAGAAAAGTAAAGCTCTTATAACTTTATAGTTAGATAAAAAGCCCTCAAATAAGGAGGGCTTTTTTTTATTTTTTTATATAATATCGTATAAATTTTCAATACATGTTGCATAAAAAATAATATCTCTATATTTTTGCAGTCCTTTTACAGAAGCAATCCTCTGATGAAAGGACTTTAAGTAGTTTTTTTGTGGTTTCACAGAAATAAAAAATATACTCCGTGGATACATTAAGTTATAAAACCCTGTCGGTAAGCAAAGAAACCGCAGGTAAAAAATGGGTGATAATTGATGCTGCTGATGCAGTTCTTGGAAGATTGAGTAGTGAAGTAGCAAAAATTATCAGAGGAAAACATAAGCCTAACTATACACCCCATGCAGATTGTGGAGATAGTGTTATAGTTATCAATACTGACAAGGTAAAGTTGACAGGTAAAAAGTGGACTGATAAAGTTTACATTCACTACACTGGATACCCAGGTGGTCAAAGACACAAAACTCCTCTAGAATTAAAGGAGAAGTCTTCAACTCTTCTTATTGAAAAGGCTGTAAGAGGTATGCTACCAAAAAATAAACTTGGAAGAGCAATACTTAAGAATTTATACATATATGAGGGTGCAGAACATCCGCATGAAGCTCAAAAACCAATTGAAATTAAGATACAATAATGGCAGTCGTTAATACAATCGGAAGAAGAAAAAAATCTATCGCCCGTATCTATATGTCTGAAGGTAAGGGTGGAGTAACAGTTAATAACAGAGAATTAACTACTTATTTCCCTTCAGAAATTTTACAGACTATTGTAAACCAGCCTTTAAGCGCTTTAGGTGTAAAAGGAAGTTACGATATTAAAGTAAATGTTACTGGTGGAGGAATTGCAGGTCAAGCAGAAGCTATCAGATTAGCTATATCTAGAGCCTTAGTTGAAGTAAATCCTGAGTACAGATTAACATTGAAACCAGAAGGATTCTTAACTAGAGATCCAAGAATGGTTGAAAGAAAGAAATACGGACGTAGAAAAGCTAGAAGGAAATTCCAGTTTAGCAAGCGTTAATTCCGTGTCGGAAATCTTTATTTATTTTATACATATATTTTTAAATTTTATTCCATGCCAAAGTTAGAGTATAAAGATCTTTTGGACGCTGGGGTGCATTTTGGCCACCTTACCAGGAAATGGAATCCGAAAATGGCTCCATATATATTTATGGAGAGAAACGGAATCCACGTCATCGATCTCAATAAGACGATTGCCTGTGTTGATACAGCATCTGCCTTTATGAAGAATATCGTAAAGTCAGGTAGAAAAATCATGTTTGTTGCTACTAAGAAGCAAGCAAAGCAAATAGTTTCTGAGGAAGCAGAAAGGCTAAAAATGCCTTTCGTAACTGAAAGATGGTTAGGTGGTATGCTTACCAACTTTGCTACAGTTAGAAAGTCTATCAAGAAGATGTCGGCTATTGAGAGATTGATGAAAGATGAAGCTTTCAAAAACTTAGCAAAGAGAGAGAGGTTGATGAAGCAGCGTGAGAAAGATAAGTTGGAGAAGATTTTAGGTGGTATTTCAGATCAAAACAGACTTCCTGCAGCATTATTTGTAGTTGATATCAAAAGAGAGCATATCGCTATAAAAGAAGCGAAAAAATTAAATATACCTGTAATAGGTATGGTTGATACTAACTCTGATCCAGGGTTAATCGATTATCCTATTCCTGCTAATGATGATGCATTTAAGTCTATTTCATTAATTACTTCTGTTATAGGTAAAGCTATTGAAGAAGGTCTGCAAGAGCGTAAGAAAGAGAAAGAGGATGCAAAAATGAAGCAAGCAGAAAACGAGAAAAAGGCAGTTGATGAAAAACCAGAATCAGTAGTTGAGTCTAAAAAAGAAGCAGCTCCTGAAACTGAATCAAAAGATTGAAAAAAATAGTAAACAGCCTTTTTGGTAATTTTAAATTCTTTGTGCTATGAACAGACACGAAATAGAAATAAAGTTAGGTGAATTAAAAGGTAAGCAGTCTGAAATCTTTAAAGTAAAGAAAGACCAGCGAGATGCTGATGCTTTATCTTCAATCAGAAAAGAAATTTCTGAGCTAAAGTCTCAACTTGCTGACGCGCCTAAAAAAGAAGATTAATTCTCTATTATAACTATTATTATTAATGCAATTTAAAGGTTATATAAGTGCTGTTAAAGTTCTGATATAACCTTTTAATATTTTTATAAATAAATTCCAAATCAAATGGCCATTACAGCAAAACAAGTAAATGAATTAAGGCAAATTACTGGTGCAGGAATGATGGATTGTAAAAAAGCACTAGTTGAAGCTGAAGGAGATATAGAAAAAGCAATTGACTTGCTTAGAAAAAAAGGACAAAAAGTAGCTGCCAAAAGAGCTGATAGAGAAGCTTCTGAAGGTAACGTATACTCTTATATTAGCGAAGATGGAACAGTGGGAATCGCTTTTGGATTAAACTGTGAGACTGAACCAGTATCTAACACAGAAGAATTCAAAAAATTAGGTGAAACTGCGCTTAAAGTTGCAATTGAAAATTCAGTGACTTCTAAGGAGGCATTAGTCGACATCGAAGTAGAAGGAAAGAAACTTGCTGAGCATATGGTTGAACTTTCTGGAAAAATCGGTGAAAAAATCGAGATTTCTGACTATGCTTATGTAAAAGGTGAGCAAGTTGTTGATTATTTGCACGGAACTAGTATTGTTGTATTAGTAAGTCTTGCTGGCGGAACTGGAGAAGAAGTTGTTGAAGCAGGTAAAAACGTTGCAATGCAAATTGCTGCTATGAAACCTCTTGCAGTTGATAAAGATGGTATCGATCCTGAAGTTGTTGAGAGAGAAAAGCAAGTTGGTATCGAAAAAGCTAGAGAAGAAGGAAAACCAGAACATATTCTAGATAAAATCGCTCAAGGTTTTGTTCAGAAGTTCTTTAAAGACAATACTTTGCTTAGCCAACAATATGTAAAAGAGCCTAAGCAATCTGTAGCTCAATATCTTGATTCTGTTAAAAAAGGACTTACAGTTAAGTCTTTCTCAAGAATTGGTATTGGTAGATAAGATAAGTTGATGTAAATCAAAATAAAAGCCTGCTTGTTAATTCAAGCAGGCTTTTCTATTTCTACTGATTTTTTCTAAATGAATTATTAGAGAACTTTTAATTGGAAATAAATCAATACTACAAATGTTCCATATTGATCTGCAAGATATAACATCCCTTCTCCAGTATCTTGATCTATACCTTGCTCATAGCTACTAGATAGTTCATCCGTATTTGGATTATATGTAATATTATCTGAGGTTGGATTAAAAGAACCTTGTCCTATAATATCAAGTTCATCATAACTATCTAATTCTTCATCTGATGTAAATTCGCCAACCTCATTTTGGTCATCATCAAACAAGTATAAATAATAGCTTTCATCACCCAGTAAATAATCACCTGTAACAGATATTTCTATTGGGTTTTCAGTAACATTATTAAAAACTTGAGAGCTTGTGTTAAAAAACTCTTCAGTACTAATTACTTCAAGGTCAAAATAAATATCTGGACCATTATTTTTATCCCAAGGTCTAATAATAGTATCTCCGTTGCTATTAATAAAAGCTAGAGTATCTGTATAGTAGATTTCTGCTTTTGTAAAATATCTTTCTCCAACTATTAGAGAGTCTGTAAATGTTTCAGAAGCACCCTTTTCTGTAGTTGCTGTTAAAGTTACAGCATAAACTCCAGGAGCAGTATATTCGTGAGTAGGTGAAGCATTTACACTTTGATTACCATCACCAAAGTCCCATTGATAAGTTAATGTGCCACCATCTGCTGCGGCACTACTATTAGTAAATGAAATATCTTTATTGGGCTCACCATAGTTAGGTATCGTAGCTGATACAGTAGGTGCTGGACCTAAGTCTTCCTCATCTTCGCAACTAAATAACATAGAAGATAAGAGGACTATCGCAGATAGTTTGATTAATGAAAAAAAAGGCTTGTATAATCTAAACATGGCTTTATAAAAAGTGATAAAAAATGAAGCAAGTAAAAAATTAAAGTTGAATGAAGGAAAAACTTGAGTTACTAGAAGTAGTTCGTCCTTACTTTAACAATGCTAATATGTGTCTAGTAAACAAATGCGTAGTATTGAATAGTTGCTAGGGTTTACGAATATACTTTAGTTTTTTGATATTACAAGTGCGAATCATACCGAAATTTGCGGGATTTTTAAAGAAAAACTTTTTCTTTGAGTAAGTTTTAACTAAAATGGTACAAATTCTTTTCTACGTTTTCTCTCCATTTTTAATGGAAAATAAACTAAATTTTGGGTGATTTTTGTGTTGAATGAAATTTATTATTAAACTAATCTCCCCAAATTATTGTAATAATTGATACATTTTAATTTGAGGAATTCCTGCAATCATAAGGAAATCTGCTTCTGTGAAAGTTTAGTTAGAAGATAAAAGCACGAACTACTATTTATTTTGTAAAATAACCTTGTGATTTTTTAGTCAAAATTGAAGAATAATTTAATTCTTTATTTTAAACAAAATAAAATCACAAATTTTATTTTTAATACATATATACAATTGTAAGTAAAAACTACAATCGTCAATTTTTTTAGTCTTTCAAATCTCGATAGCTTATTTTTTAATTTTACATGAGAAAGCTCCTCTTATTGCTTATTTTTTCTTTTTACTATTTAAATAACTTTACTCACGCTCAAGACCAACCTATTAAAGGTCAGGTTACTGCTGCAGAAGATGGCTCTCCATTAGTCGGTGTTACTGTAGTAATTAAAAACACATCAAAAGGTGTTACCACAAACCTTGATGGAGAATTTACAATAAATGCTTCAACTGGAGACGAGTTGGTTTTCCAGATGGTGGGTATGCAGAGTAAAACTGTTAAAGTTGGTACACAAACTTCTATTCAAGTCAGTTTGGAAGAAGAAGCTTCCATTCTAGATGAACTGGTAGTAACTGGTTTTCAGGAACTAGATAGAAAGCTTTTTACTGGTGCCTCCGAAAACCTAAAGATGGACGACATTAAAGCCAAAGGTATGGTGGATGTTAGCCGAATGCTCGAAGGGCAGGTTGCAGGGGTTTCTGTAGAAAACGTATCTGGTACATTCGGAACTAGCCCAAAAATCAGGATTAGAGGTAATGTTTCTATTAATGGTAACAACCAGCCTTTGTTTGTTGTGGATGGAGTAATACTAGAAGATCTAGCAAATGTTAGCACAGATGATTTTATTTCTGGTAATGCCAATACACTTATTAGTTCTTCAGTCGCCAACCTAAACCCTAGTGATATTGAATCTTTCCAAATTTTGAAAGATGCATCTGCTACAGCTATTTATGGTGCAAGAGCTGCAAATGGGGTAATTGTAATCACAACAAAAAGAGGAAAGAGTGGAAAATTAAGAGTAAATTATTCTGGAAACTTTTCAGGTAAACTGAGACCTACTTATAATCAGTTTTATTTGATGAATTCTGCTGAAGAGATGTCTGTTTACAGAGAACTTTACAGAAAAGGCCTAGTAGACATTAGTACATCAGTAAGAGCAAAAAACTATGGAGCACTTGGTAAAATGTTTAACCTCATTGCTACTCACGATTTGGATTGGGGAGTAGGAGGAACATTAAACGAGCAATTTTTAAATAAGTACGAAAATGCAAATACAGACTGGTTTGATGTTTTGTTCCACGATTTTGGTTTACAGCAACAACATTCTTTAAGTTTTACAAGCGGTAGCGAAAAATCAAACAGCTACTATTCATTAAGTTACCTGAATGACCAAGGGCAAACAATTGCTGATAATGTTCAACGATTTACTGGTACCGCAAGAAATACCTATTTTATTTCCGATAAGTTTACATTTGGTTTAAAGCTAACTGGTAGTTACCGTGAGCAAAAAGCACCGGGTACGAGAAATAGAGAGTTTGACCCAATCACAGGTAGATATTCAAGAACTTTTGATATTAACCCACTTAGTTTTGCACTGAATACAAGCCGTAGTATGAGACCTTATGATGATGATGGCGAGCTTGAATATTTCAGAAAAAACTATGCTCCCTTCAATATTCTTAAAGAGTTAGAAGAAAACTACATCGATATACAAGTTGTAGACGTATCTGCCCAAACAGATTTTGAAGTTAGACCAATAAAAAATGTTGTAGTAAAAAGTGTGTTACAAGCTCGTTTTGCTAATACAGACAGGTCTCACGTTGTTACTGAAAATTCAAATCAGGCAGAAGCTTACAGGGCAAACCAGACTCAGTTTATTCAAGATGCTAACAATCTATTATATACAGACCCAGATAATCCTGGACTTAACCCTGTTGTGGTGTTGCCAGAAGGTGGTTTCCTTTACAAAGACCAAGATGACCTAATAAATTTCTACAATAGAAATAGTGTTGAATACTCACTTAATCTAAATGATGTTCACGATATAAATATATTAGCTGGACAAGAAATGAGATATACCAATAGATCTAGTAATAGTTCAACTGGTTTAGGTGTAGTTTACGAAAGTGGTGGAGTTGTAGTAACCGACCCAAATATTATTGAGTTTTTCAACTTACAAGATATAGATTATTACAGTCTGTCGAACAGTAAAGACCGATTCTTTGGTCTATTCTTTAATGGTGGATATGCTTATAAATCAAGATATGTAGCCAACTTTACAGTTAGATACGATGGTTCAAACCAGTTGGGTAACAGTCCTCAGGCAAGATATTTACCCACTTGGAACGTGAGTGGTGCATGGAATGTGGACAAAGAACCATTTATGGAAAATATCGGTATTTTCGATAATTTGAAATTAAGAGGTACTTATGGTATTTCTGGTAACTTACCTCCAAATGCGAGTGCTTTACTTAATCTTTCATCAGATGTAACTATTCGTCCTACAGATACAGAGCCTTACTTATTTATAGAAGAACTTACCAATACAGAGCTTACTTGGGAAAAACTAAAAGAAGTGAATGTTGGTATTGATATGGGATTTCTTGGTGGAAGACTCAATACTTCTGTGGATGTTTATGAGCGCCAAGGATTTGATTTGATTGGAGTTGTTCAAACAAGTGGTATCGGAGGTCAGGGACTTAAGGTCGGTAACTTTGCTGATATGGAAGCAAAAGGTATTGAGGCTACTATTTCAACTGTTAATGTTAAAAAGAAAGATTTCTCTTGGAGTACTAACTTAAACTTTGGTTACACTAAAGATAAAATTACTCGTCTAGATTTCGGCCCTAGAATCGTAGATGCCATTACTCAAAATGGTGCTGCAGTGCTAGATGGACCAAGAAGAGGTTTGTTCTCGACAAATTTTGCAGGATTAACAAGTGCTGGTGTTCCTCAATTTTATGATAAAGATGGAGAACTAGTTTATAACTTCGATTTACAATCAAGAGAAGATTTAAGAGAAACTTTAGTGTACGAAGGACCTGCTGAACCAAGAGGTGCAGGTGGTTTCACAAACACTTTTAATTACAAAGGTTTATCACTTCGAGTACTTCTTTCATTCAAGTTTGATTATAAAATTAGGTTGAATGATGCCTTTTACAGCACTTACACCGATTTTGATGCCTTACCAAAAGAATTGGTTAACAGATGGGCGGTTCCAGGAGACGAAGAACTTACCGATATACCAGTTATACTTGATAGAGGTGTTGCCAATACCAATGGTGACTTAAACCAAGCATACGAGCTTTTCAATAAGAGTACTGCAAGAATTGCAGATGGGAGTCATGTGAGATTGAAAACCGTAAACGTCTCATACATGTTACCTCCAAACATCGTCTCCCGCATGGGCTTATCAACAATTTCTGTCTCTGTTGAAGGTCAAAATCTGGCTTTACTTTATTCAGACGATAAACTAAATGGTCAGGATCCCGAATTTTTTTCAACTGGTGGGGTAGCATTACCTCAACCTAGACTTGTTACTTTTTCTCTGAACATTGGTTTATAATCTTTCCTTTATTTCAACATCGAAATGAAAAAACTTGACTACAAAAAGAATCATTTTATAAAGCTTTTTACAAAGGGTATTTTTACTTTTTTACTCATCTTCTCATTTTCTTCTTGCGATGATTATTTGGATGAAGTACCTGATAACAGAGTTGCATTAGACGACTTAGAAAAAGCAGCGCAATTGCTAACCAATGCATATCCAATTAGTAGTTATGCATTTACAGACTGGATGACAGACGACGTAGGTTATACTTTAGGTGTAACTATCCGACTAAATCAAGAGCAGACTTACATGTGGGAAGATGTAACCTCAGACCCAACAGAACAAGATACTCCCATATTTGCCTGGTTTCAAAGTTACGAAGCTATAGCGCATGCAAACGAAGTTTTAGCGGTGTTAGACGAGCTTCCGATTGAAGATGATGATGACGTAAATTTCAGAAATTCAATTGAGTCTGAAGCGAGATTAACCAGAGCATACGCTCATTTTATGTTGGTGAATCTTTTCTCAAAACACTATGATGAATCAACTGCTACTAGCGATTTAGGTGTGCCTTATGTAGAGGAACCAGAAACTGTTTTTATAAAAACTTATACCAGAAACACTGTACAAGAAGTCTATGACAAAGTAGAAGAAGATATGCTGAAAGGTATTGAGCTATTAGACGACAGCTACTTTGCAAACTCTGGTAAATACCATTTTAATAGAGGGGCTGCCTTAGCTTTTGCTTCTCGTTTTTATTTGTATAAAGGGGATTACGAAAACTGCGAAAAGTACAGCACTTTGTTGTTGGGAGCATCAGCGGGTTCTTATGTGAGAGACCTTACTTCTGACGAGTTTCAGGCTGCGAGCTCTTCAATTACTGGTTACCCTCAATTATATGGCTCTCCCGATTTACCAAGTAACTTATTATTGATAAGAAAAATCTCTCTGGTGCAACGTACAGACTTTGCACATGGGCCAGTAAGTGATATTTATAATGCAATTTTCGATGAGAATCCTTTTTCAGGAACAACAGACGAAAGAGAAAATCCAGCTTTTGTAAAAGGAGACAATGCTTTGTTTCCTGTAAGATACCAGAGCTTGTTCCAAAGAAGCAGTGCTAACTCAGATGTTGGCTATCCATATCATATTGCAATGGCTTTTAAAGGCGAAGAAGTGTTATTGAATAGGGTAGAAGCTAATATATTTTTAAATAGAGTTGATGATGCAATTGAAGATTTACAGGCTCTAGTAGATAGAAGATATAGCGGTGCTGATGCTGAAGTTTCCATTGCTAGAATCAGGTCTTTTTACGGAGTTACCAATAACCCGAATTATAGCGATAGATATATTTTATACATCTACACCTTAGCAGAAAGAAGAAAAGAATTCATTTCTCAAGGTTTACGCTGGTTTGATATAAAGAGACTAGGTATTGAAGTTGACCATGATTTGGAAGATGGCAGTACCATCACGCTGGAAGCAGAAGATCTTAGAAAAGTATTGCAAATACCTCAATCAGCGATTGATGTAGGTGGTTTGAGAGCGAATCCTAGATAGTATGATAAGACTTTAAAAATTTTAATTATAGATAAAATGAAATTTAAAAATATAACTGCTACAACTTGCTTAATAGCACTAATCGCCTCCTTAGTATCAGGCTGTTATGAGAAGGAAGAATTAAATGTACCAGTAACAGAAACTTCTGAGCTAGTAGATGAAATAGATATTTACATCGAAGAAAATTTTACTCAGAAATACGATATGGCTATCCGCTATAAATTTGTGGATAACTATGTTGGAGTTGACGAAAGAGCAGTTCCACCTGCATTGGAAAACGTACAACCTATGTTAGAGTTTATTCAGGAGTTTTGGATAAACCCATACCTAGAAGTATCAAATGGTGCTGACTTCTTTGCTAATCACGTACCACCAGAAATTGTTTTTCTTGGAGGACCAATTTACAATTATGATGGAACAATAACATTGGGTACTGCGGATGCTGGTGCACAAATTACATTTACCAATGTAAATGATATAGACCGAGAAGATGAAGAGTGGGTAGCTTTACAATTACATGTTGTATATCATGAATTCTCTCATACAGTTCACCAAAGATATAAACTACCAAATGCTTTTGAAGAAATTGCAGCAACTGGTTATACTAGTGGGGGTTCTTGGTACACACTTACCGATGACGAAGCGCTAGAAAGAGGTTTCGTTTCTCCATATGCAACTAGCTCTCCTAATGAAGATTTCGCAGAAACTGTTTCATTTTACTTGTACGATAAAGACTTTATAGATTATTTTTTGACAGATGAAGCAGACTGTGCAACACTTGATTGTGAATCTAAAAATGATGGTAGAGAGAAAATTAGGGAAAAAGTTGCGTCAATAAGTGAGCATTATCTTAAGGTAACAGGTATTGATTTAGAAGAGTTGAGAAATATCATTCAGGCAAAATTATAATTAGATAAGACACTATGTTAAAAAAATATATATTCCCATTATTATTCTTGGCTTTCATTTCTGCCTGTGATGATGACGAACCTGAAACTCTACCCACTGTAGAAGAAAGATCAGCAGAAGCGATTCAGGCACTTAAAACCGAATTAACTACTCCAGACAATGGCTGGATTCTGCAATATCAGCCAACTGATGGTGCTGGCTTTTTTAATGTATTATTGAGTTTTGATGCAGAAGGAAAAGTAAATATCAAGACTGATGCGATGTTCAACGACGGAGAGTACTTCGATCAAACAATATCTTACAGAATTGATAATGCACAAGGTTTAGAGCTAATTCTTGAAACATATGGTTTTTTCCATTACTTGTTTGAGAAAGACCAATCTACTTTTGGTGGTGAATTTGAGTTTTTATACGACAGTAAAGATGGCGAAAATCTCATTTTTGGCAGTTTGTCAGATGCATCAAACCGAACTGTATTGGTATTTAAACCAGCTACTGCTGCTGATATTTCTGCCATCGCAAACTCAAGAGATTTAGCTGAGTTAATAGAAGCTTCTATTGATGGTACTGCTTCGAGTTTGGTTGAGTCTGTGAGCTTTCAAGTAATTCTAGAAAGCCAGAATGTTTCTGTATTCTTCGTTTTTGATTTTGATACTAGATCATTAAAAGTGCTATCTGCAAGTGAAGGTGTAACTGAAGAAGAAATACTTGCTTCTTCAAATAATATCTTAGTAAATCATACAACAGGTTACGGTTATAGTGATGGTAGTATTTTATTAGAAGAACCGGTAGCATTTACTTTAGGTGGGCAACAAGTTATTATCAGTTCAATTGCATTAACAAGCGTTACTCAAGAAAGTGTAACTTATTGTGATGGCGAAGAAGCTAGTGAGATTTATTCTTATAAAGGTACAGTTTTAGGTTCTGGTAATATTACTGCAAAAACGGGCTTATTTATGGGTTCTACTAACTTTCAACCTATGTTAGATAATCCATTCAGTACAGACATATCTTATTTTTATAATGAAAATAGCGAGTCGATCGGAGATAGTATTCTAGCGGATATTCCTGATGCTTATGTTTTCCAAATGTATTATGGTTATGATATAGGAGATACAGATTTATTCTATGCAATGGGTATAGTACTGCTAGATGCAGATAATAATGTAGATTTCATTTTAAGAGAGTTTGAACCAATTGAAAATGAAGGGAACAAGCTCACTTTTAATTTTACAGGTGAATATTTCACTACCAAAGATATGACTGCTGAAGAGGAAGCTGCTTTAATTAAATATACTGATTTACTTTTTGGAGGAACCAGTATTTATGTAATTGATCTAGCTTTTAGAGACGATTTATTTATCCTTTACAATCCTTGTAATAAGTATGAATCGTTGATGTTCAACTAGAATTAGAACCAATTCATTCATTCAAAAAAAGTTCTGTAAATCATTTTGCAGAACTTTTTTTATACATTTGTATCTGGAATAAGTACTTCGTAAAGTGTATGATTTCCCTTTTTACCTTTTAATACAGTCTCACAAGATTTTCCAATTTTAATAGTATCTGGTAATAAAGCCTTTACATTTTCTGATATGAGAAAGTGAGTGCCGAACAATTTGTTTGAGGTTTCAATACGACTAGCCATATTTACTGGATCTCCAATTACCGAAAACTTCTGCATTCCCTCAATCCCGATAGTCCCTGTGATTACATTGCCATAATTAATACCTATTCTTATTTTAAAGCTTTTGCAATACATTTTTTCTAGATAAGGATTCAACTTCTGCAATTCTTTATTCATGTCAATGCCTGCCTCTACAGCTAATAGTGCAGCTTCTTCGGGAGTCGATTCATATAAGCCGAATATGGCTAAGAGTCCATCACCATAGTAATCGATAATATTTCCTCTTTTCTTATTAATTACTTTTCCCATTAGATAGAAATACCTATTGAGCACATGCATAATATCGTAGGAGGGAAGTGCCTCTGCAAAAGGTGTGTAACCTTCGATATCAACAAACATGATGGCTAGTTTTTTAGGCTCTCCCATTTTTTGTAATTCTAGGGAATTTTTGCCCATTATGTTAGTGAGTTCTAGATCGATATCGTCTATTACAGGCCTTTTTAAAATGAGCTTGCCTTCACCTTCAACTCTGGTTTGGCAAGCTAAGCGAACATCGTTAGGGAATTTAACCTTATTAGCCAGTTTTTTTTCTGCTTCTCCGGGTTTAGAAAGCAATTCACTACCAGTTTCTACAATCACTCTACAAGTAGAACATTTGGCAAAACCACCACAAGCGTGCGCATGAGCGATACCAGCTTTTAAAGATGCTTGTAGAATGGTTTCTTCAAGTTCTGCGTGTACTATTTTATCATCTGGAGAAATTTGGAAACTTGGCATTTTACTAGTTAAAAAAAATCAATAAGCTTATTAATATCTCTGCTCCAAATCTTCCATTTTTTCGAAAGCATCAATTCTGCCTAATTCAAAGGCTTTTTTATACAGTCTGTGAGCTTCTTTTAAACTTTCTTTTTTCTTTTTTGGAGCAAATTTGGTTCTGCTTGCAAGTTCTTCCATTTGTTCTGCTCTTGTAAAATAGGCATCAGCTTCTTTTTGTTGAGCTTCTTCACTTAAATTACTAATTCTGGTTTCTAAATCAGAAAGTTGTTGCTCTTTGGCTTCGATCTCCTCTTTTTGCTGACTTAATTTTTGTTTTTGGAGCTCAACAGTTGTGATTAGGCCTTCATTTTCAGTTTTGTATTTTTCAACTTGTTCATTGAGTGCATTTATACTGCTTTCTTTGTCTTCTATGCTTTTTCTCAACTTAGCAATCATTGCTATAAAAGTCTGATTTTTTTGATCACTCTGTCCAAGCTTATCTTCCATCTCTTTTAGCCTTGTTTTGCTATTGTTGATGTACTCGTTGATAAAGTTTAATCTTTCAGCGTAATCGGTATAGGTTGTACCTCTCTCGAGTTGAGTATTTAATATGTTTTGAGACCTTTCGATAGAGTCAAGCATCATGTCAACCTCATTAATCTGATTTGCCATTGTATTGTTGTAGCTCTCAGTATCTTTAATTTCAGCTCTTAATTTTTCTATTTCATGTCTTAATTGCTCTTTTTCACTAGAATCACACGAAATTAGAGTAAATAGAAAGTAGATAAGTATGGTTGAAAAATTGGATAATTTCATTTTAAAATGATATGATTTTGCTAAATAATATTGATTATCAAAGCAAAAATACAGCAAAATGTGTGGGGATTCTTATTTTTTTAAGGCTTTAAGAATTTTAGTACCTCTAGATTTAAAACCAGCACTTCCATAAGGCATCTGATCTTCAATAATAATGATGAGTTCTTGTGTTAATTCGGGATATTGCCTTACAATTCTTTCAAGTATTGTCATCGCAAAAACTTTAATAGCAATTGCTTCTTTGCTACTTGTTAGAAAGTTAAAGCATAAATCAGCTAACTCACCCATCACCTCATCAGGAATATCAATAAACTGTAGAATTCTTAATACATTCCTTTTAACTGCATCATGTTTCGGATTGTGCAATTGTTTTACTAATAAAGGAAGGTAAGGCTTAATTAAAAAAGGGTGCTTATCAGCGATAATGCTGAGCACCCAAGCAGATCTTTGTACAAGTCTGTATTCTTCACTAGTAAATATTTCGATTAACTGCTTGAATCTATCTTTATCTTCTCCAATATATGTTGCAATGTTTAATGCATTTGCTTTGGAGTGCTCTTTTAATAATGCTTCTGAAATATTCATAGCACTTTACAGATTCAAGCAGTTTAGAAAAATTAGGCAGTTTCAGTTTCTAAAGCTTCTTTTTTTGCTTTATTTTCTTCAACAACATCCTTTTCAACTTTCAGGTGATTAATAATAAATTCCTGGCGGTCTGGTGTGTTTTTGCCCATAAAGTATTTAAGAAGTCCAGATATTGAAGTTTCTTTTTTCAAGATAATTGGCTCAAGTCTAATATTTTCACCAATAAACCCACCGAATTCATTTGGCGAAATCTCACCTAAACCTTTAAATCGGGTAATTTCTGGCTTGTTACCAAGCTGGTTAATCGCATTTATTCTTTCTTCATCAGAATAGCAGTAAATTGTTTTCTGCTTATTTCTCACTCTAAATAGTGGAGTTTCTAGAATATAAAGATGACCAGCACGAACCAACTCAGGGAAGAACTGCAAAAAGAATGTTAACATCAATAGTCTAATGTGCATCCCATCGACGTCAGCATCAGTCGCAATTACAATTTTGTTGTAACGAAGTCCATCAATGCCGTCTTCAATATTTAGCGCATGTTGTAAGAGGTTAAATTCTTCGTTTTCGTAAACCACTTTCTTAGTTAGCGAGTAACAGTTAAGCGGTTTACCTCTCAAACTAAAAACAGCTTGTGTTTCTACATTACGAGACTTGGTAATACTACCACTTGCAGAGTCACCCTCGGTGATGAAAAGCGTAGTTTCGTACTTCTTTTCTTCCTCGTTTTTACCTCTGTCGTTTAAATGGAGTTTGCAGTCTCTTAATTTCTTATTGTGGAGGTTCGCTTTTTTAGCTCTGTCGTTTGCAATCTTTTTAATACCTGCAATTTCTTTTCTTTCTCTTTCAGATTGCAAGATTCTTTTAAGCATTGCCTGAGCTGTCTCAGGATTTTTATGGAGAAAATCATCCAAGTCTTTCTTTACGAAATCAAGTACATACTTTCGGATAGTTTCTCCATCTGGAGCCATGTTGATTGAGCCAAGTTTTGTTTTAGTTTGAGATTCAAAAACAGGTTCTTGTACTCTTACACTTATAGCTGCTACAATAGATGCTCTCACATCCATTGCATCAAAGTTTTTATTAAAATGGTCTCTTACAGTTTTTACTACAGCTTCTCTTAGCGCAGAAAGGTGAGTACCACCTTGTGTAGTAAACTGACCATTTACAAATGAATAATAGTCTTCGCCATATTGGTTAGCATGTGTTAATGCTAATTCAATATCATTACCTCTTAGATGTATAATAGGATATCTTAAAGCCTCTACATCTGCTTTTCTGCTTAATAAGTCTAATAAACCATTTTCAGAAAAATATTTTTTGCCATTAAACTTAATTGTTAGACCAGCATTCAGATAAGCATAATTCCAAATTTGATTTTCGAGGTATTCAGGAATGTAGCGATAATTTTTAAAGATAGTACCGTCAGGAGAAAACCTTACTCTGGTTCCGTTTTTCTCATTCGTTGGAACTATTTTATGGTCTTTTACCAATTCTCCTCTTTCAAACTCTGCTACTTTCATTTTGCCATCTCTCACAGCAGTTACTACAAAGTTGCTAGCCAGTGCATTTACAGCCTTTGTACCAACACCATTCAAACCCACTGATTTTTGGAAAGCATTAGAATCGTATTTTGCACCTGTGTTTATTTTAGAAACACAGTCTATCACCTTACCTAATGGAATGCCTCGCCCGTAATCTCTAACCTCTACAGCTGCATCTTCTACAGTCACTTCAATGGCTTTACCAAAACCCATCATGTGTTCGTCGATAGAGTTATCTATAATCTCTTTTACCAAGACATAGATACCATCATCAGGCGCTGATCCATCACCGAGTTTACCAATATACATACCTGGTCTTAACCTGATGTGTTCTCTTGGTTCGAGTGACTTAATACTATCTTCGTTATAAGTTACTGGCTGTGACATATATATTTATTTAAAAGATATTTTTTACAAAACCTGAAAGTATAAAAAGTGGAGACAAATTTAATTGTACTTCTTGATTTACACAAAATGAACTTAACCTGTCTTTAAGATTAACAATGATAATTTTAATATCAAATCTTAGAGAAGTAAGAACTTTGGCATGTTAAGATTGTTTGCGTAATGTTTTTTTTGGAACAAAAATAAAAAACCGGCATTGCCAAAATTGAAAAACGTAATCAGATAAGCCTCCCAATATAAGAGTAATCCAGCTTAGTTTATCCCAAAATAGGAAATGTAGCCTACATTTTAATTACTTTAAACTAAAAAAATTACTCCACCATCTTAAATCTTTGTTCTAAAATCTATTTTTTAGTATGAAGCCCTCAAATTGCTGTATTTCTAAGATGGTTCCTAGAAAGAACTAAAGAAAATTATATTTTCATTATTTAATAAATGTAAATATCCACTTTTCAAAATCTGATTCTTTTTTTTCAAAACTATTTACAATTCTGATAATATGTTAAATAAGAGGAATTATTACACACGCATTTACAAGGTATAGTTTTAGATTCATCTCAGGTGAATTTGACGCATACTAACATGCATACAGATAATCCAAAAATTACCAGCAGCTTATTTAACTTAACCTTCGCCCTTGTGACTTTTTGTTGCTTAGTTCAACCAAAAGCTGCCTTGGCAGAAGAAATATGCATAAATGATTCTACTACTATTACTCTCGAACAAATTACCGCTAGTTCAAGAGCGATAAGAAATTTAGTAGATGAAATGGCAAAAATGCCTCTTGACCTCAAAAGTTTTTCCCAAACATTCTTAGACGAACTAGTCTATAATTATAATTCTTTATCTGTCCATCAGCAGCAACTTCTTAACAAAGAAGCAATTTTCACAGGGCGTGTTTTGTCAAAAAACCTGAATCCCGAACGCTTTAATCTGGTTCACGAAAAATTTAAAGAGCAGATAGATTATGTTCGAAATGTAAAAGGATATAAACAAGGGTACGGCTTGTTTGTAAATGCAGCCTCTAAAGGTAAAGGAGGACAAAGAGCTTATCTAATAAACCTGCGTAATGGTGTAATTCTGGAAGTATATTGTTCAACAGCTTGGCGAGGAACAGGCTATAACAAAGATTCGGATAAAACACCTTTAGGTTTCTTTCTATCCACTTCTGGCCGAGTATCTTATAAAGAGAATATTACTATGACAGGCTCTGTAACTGATCTATTTAGAAAGTTACAGTATCAGCGATGGTTGAGCGAAGCAAAATATCTTCATAGAGTTTCTACGAAAAAAGAGAAGGCATATATCTGTAGTAATCAGTTTGCTTTAAAGGGGCAAAATATAGGTGATGAGATTCTTCCTCTCAAAGCAGTAGATGATTTATATAAAGGAGATACTGTAGCAGCTAAAGTAAATAACAGTAATTCTGCAGAAAGACATCTATATGTGCATGGAACAAACAGAGTAGACCAATTGGGTATGAACCTTTCAGGTGGGTGTGTAAGAGTATCAAATATTTTTAGCTTCCTTCTTCAAAAAGTGTTTTATGCTCAGCATGAAAAAATTCCTGTTTTTATAGACTATGTGAAATTTAAAGAAGGTAAAGACGAAAACCCTGAAGACTTCGAGCATTTACTTGAAGACTTGGAAGATCACGAGTCTGTGTTTGAATCGTTTAGAGTAATTTCTCAGGTACATTTCCTTAATAGTATTGATATTAGAAATAAGATTGAAGACAAGGTAATTAGAGAAATAGTAAAAATATTTAAGTCTGGTCCAGACAATGTAGTAAAGGTGAAAATAGCAGCTTCTTTACCTTTTCCTGAAACAGCAATGAGAGATTGGCTAATGGTAAAAGATAGTCTTGAGTTGCTTGCTTTAAAACCCTATAGATATAATTACGATCTTTTTGGGAACTACAGAACTTCAGAAGATGTGGTTGATCCTGCATTAAAAAAATCTATTACTGTAGATAAAGCACGTGAAATTGTACAAGGTAGAATGAATTTCACAAAGCAATACATCATTAAACGTCTTACTGTAGAATTAAAAAAGCATGAGATTGATTATGCTGATATAGAACATAATGTTCAATTTGAGTTGAATCCTTATAAGATGAAAGACTTTAGTGGGAAAGAGGTTTTTGTAGGATTTGATATTAGTGAAATGCGTCGTAAAATATTAAAACATGTAGAGTATCTGGACTCTTTGGCGCAGTATGCTTCTTTTAATTTTATAGAAAATGAAGATTTAGGTTGGATTAATTCTTATATTGATAGCAGGGTTCAAATTTTCCCAAGATATGTAGGGGGTAAAATTTATGAAGATGTAGTAACATACGAAGATGCTTTACTTGCCCAAGCATATATTTATACAATTGGAGAAATGGCTTTGAGGAAACTTGCGGTCTACGAAGGAAAAATTCTTGATGAAGAAGATCCTGAGTTTTATAACATATATCGAAAAGATAATTATAAGTTTCATCAGTTAATTGACAGTTTTGGCTCTAAAGAGTTACTGAAATATAGTAGAGATCCTCATGTAAAAGGCACTGGAACTCTAAGTGGTGAATTGAAACAAAACAACCAAAGAATTTTGGGCATAATCAGGGTTTCTGAAAAGTATTTAAGTGGATTTAAAGGCGAAACGAATGTTTTAAAGGTCGAACAGTTACTTATTAGTAATGAACCAGTTTTCATAACTTCTAGGTAGTAATTCATAATAATGTAACTCTGGATTGTCCTAAAATTTCTTTTTCATTATTATTACAAAGATTTTCACAATGGCACTACTCAAAAGTTAGTGTGTAACATGATTAATTATATCATAATAATATAGATATTATACATTCAATGGAACATTTTTTAGGTGTAGATATAGGAGGAACCAATGTTAAAATTGGTTTAGTTAATACGGAAGGAGAGCTTTTATATAAAGAAAAATTTCCAACAAAAGAGGTTTCTGCAAATAAAGATTTTGCTGGTAACTTTAGTAGAATTCTTGCTGCTCAGCTTAAGAAAAATCCTGAAGTAAAGAAAGTAGGAATAGGTGTGCCGGGTACAGTTTCAAAGGATAGACTTACCATGCTTGAGCTTCCAAATATTCCTTCGTTAAATAAGGTTCCTTTTGTTAAAATTCTAAAGGAAAAATTCCCAGAAATTATATTTCATACAGATAATGACGCAAATGCAGCGGCATTAGGTGAATTTTATTTTTCGAAAAGAAAAATGCCAGACGATTTTATCTTTATTACTCTAGGAACTGGTGTTGGTGGTGGTGCTGTAATTGATGGGCAAATATTTAAAGGTGGGGATGGAAACGGAATGGAGATTGGTCACATCATAGCTAGCAATGGCAGAACCATTGAAGAAAATATTGGTAAGAAAGGTATTTTGGGAATGGCATTAACTACAGTAGAGGGTTACAAAGGCAAGTCTGTTCTTTCTAAAATGGGCAAGCTTGATCCTAAGAAAGTAGTTAAAGCTGCGCATAAGCACGATAAATTAGCTCTTGAAATATTTGTAGAAGTAGGAAAGTATCTAGGCGAGGCGATTGTTTCAGCGGTAAGATTGCTAGATGTAAAAACGATAATAATAGGTGGTGGTGTTTCTGATACATTTGAATATGTTCAAATAAGCATGAATAAAACCTTAAAAAAATATCTTACTCCTTACTATTTGGATAAAATGGATATTAGGTTAGCTACTTTGGGTAATAATGCCGGCATTATTGGAGCAGCTTCACTTTGCTTTATAGAAGATTAGTAGAAATATATGATACTTATTGCCGATAGTGGTTCCAGTAAAACCGACTGGCGGTTAATTGACGACACAGGTAAAATCTCACAACAAAAAAGCCTAGGTTTAAATCCTTACTACCAGTCATTAGAGGAAATTCAGCAGAATATCACATCTACTTTTGAGGCTTCTATTCTAGAACAAATTAACAAAGTGTTTTTTTATGGGGCAGGTTGTAAGGAAGATGGTAAAGTGTTGATGGAGAATGCTTTAAAGAAGACATGTAATGTAGCCGAAGTTTGGGTGGGTAATGATTTGCTTGCTGCTGCCAGAGCAACTTGTGGAAATGAGACAGGTATAGCTTGTATTTTAGGTACTGGAGCAAATTCTTGTTTGTATAATGGAGAAGAAATAGTCGATCATATTCCACCTTTAGGCTTTATTTTAGGAGATGAAGGAAGTGGTGCTTTTTTGGGAAGGCAACTGATAAATGCATTTTTTAAGAGAGAGTTACCTGAGGATTTACAAGAACGTTTTCAGAAAAGATATAACCTTACTGAGAAGTTTGTCTTAGAAAATGTCTACAAAAAAGAATTCCCTAATCGATTTCTTGCTAAATTTACTAGGTTTTTGCACCATAACATCAGCCATCCCTATGTTAAGCAATTACTTTACGATTCTTTTCAACAGTTTTTTGTTAAAAATGTAAAAAAATATAAAAGCTATCAGGAAAATCCTGTACATTTTACTGGTTCAGTAGCTTTTTATTTTAATGATATACTTCGTTATACTGCGTCTGAATTAAACATTACTTTAGGAAAAGTAATTGAATCACCAATAGCAGGTTTAAGCCTGTTTCACGAAAAAGACATATAATTAATTTTATAAAATACCAGATAAAATGAGAACAACAGAATCTTCATCTAACTACAATAATTTGGAAAGCATGCCTTTAACCGAGTTGCTTTTCAATATGAACAGAGAAGATAAAAAAGTTCCGGATGCAGTAGAAAAAGCGATTCCTCAAATAGAAGCACTTATTGAGCAGATTGTGAAAAATATGGAGCAAGGAGGAAGACTTTTTTACATTGGAGCTGGAACAAGTGGTAGATTAGGTATTTTGGATGCCTCTGAGTGTCCGCCAACATACGGGGTTCCACATGGTTTAGTAGTTGGTTTAATAGCTGGTGGAGACACTGCAATTAGAAAAGCAGTAGAGTTTGCTGAAGACGATTTAGAACAGGCTTGGAAAGATTTAGAAGAATATGATATCAATGAAAAAGATAGTCTAATTGGTATTGCAGCTTCTGGTAGTACTCCTTATGTAATTGGTGGATTAAAAACTGCACGAGAAAAAGGAATTCTTACAGGTTGTATCGTTTGCAACAAGGATAGCAATGTAGCCAAAGAAGCTGAATATCCGGTAGAAGTTGTAGTAGGGCCTGAATTTGTGACTGGTAGTACCAGAATGAAATCTGGAACAGCACAAAAACTTGTTTTAAACATGATTTCTACCTCTGTAATGATTCAACTGGGTAAGGTGAAAGGTAACAAGATGGTAGATATGCAATTGAGTAATACCAAACTTGTAGATCGA
>PBYL01000357.1 GCA_002729595.1 Thalassovita sp.
CTTTTTCTAAATCAAACTTCATGTTTTCAGATGAATATATGCTTTGTAGTACTGCTTGTAACTTCAACTCATAATTACCGGGATTTGGCGCTATAAACTGTATACTGATGCCATTTCCAATCTTTTGCTCGCTTAATACTTCTATTTTGCTATCAGTGCCTTTATTAATGATTTCTGCATCATCATAATAAACGGTCAACTCTTCTGGTGAAACATCATAACAATCTGCGGTTACCCATAACACATTTACAGTATCACCAGTAAAATATAAATCTTTATCGGTGTAAGAGTTAAAGTTTCTATAAAACTGACAACAACTGCTGATGTTCATTGCAATTTTCTGAATCATCTCTTTCTCTATTAGAAGAATATTTAACTTGCTGAGCAGGTAATTTTCTTCGTCGTCTGCGGCTTGCTGAGCAAAAAATAAAGTCCTTTGGTATAACTCATCCCACTCTAAAATCTCTAGTTGTTCTAATTGATAAAGCGTATCGAGTGAATGCAAATAGTGAATGAGGGCTATATTATCAGAATTATTCAGCGAAGTTTTATTTAAAAACTGTTTCATCCGAACATAATGCTCTACATCAACAGGTCTATTTCCTTTATTTTCTATAGCTATATGTATTTTATCTATACTACGCAGGTTTTCAAATCTTAAAACTTCAATACTATTATTGAGTGTTTGTATGTGATTTTCTATACTTTGTTCGTCTCTTCCACAAGAAAAAAGACTAAATAAAATCACAGAAAACAGCGTAATATGATTAATTTTAGGCATTTTTAGCTTTTTACCATTACAACTACAACATACAAGCAATCGTATCTGATTAGATTTTTTATTCTCTCAATAATCTAATACTTCTATCATTTTTCTATCTTTGTAACCCTTTCATTTTACATTAAGAAGTAGGAATCGATGAGTTTTTTGGATAGCCTTAATGAACCGCAGCGTGAAGCGGTAGTAAATACTGATGGACCTTTAATGATAATAGCCGGAGCTGGCTCTGGTAAAACAAGGGTGCTTACATACCGTATTGCTTATTTGATCAATCAGGGAGTAGACCCTTTTAATATCTTGGCCCTTACTTTTACCAATAAGGCAGCCAGAGAAATGCAGGAAAGGATTGAGTATATAGTTGGAAACGAAGCTAGGAATTTATGGATGGGCACTTTCCACTCGATCTTTGCCAGAATTCTGAGATACGAAGCGAATAAAATAGGTTTCGATAGCAACTTTACTATTTACGATACCGACGATTCTAAATCGCTACTTCGCTCTATCATTAAAGAGAAAAAACTAGACGATAAAATTTATAAAGTTAATGGTGTTTTGGCGAGGATATCTTCTGCTAAAAACAACCTTATCTCTTGGCAGGCTTACAAAAGTAATCCGGAATTAATTCTGGAAGACGATGCTTCTCGCCGACCTAAAATTGCAGACATCTACCAAACTTATGTAATGCGTTGCTTTAAGGCAAATGCCATGGATTTTGATGATTTGCTATTTAATACAAATGTGTTATTTCGCGATCATTTAGATGTGTTGAACAAATACCAACACAAGTTTAAATATGTAATGATTGATGAGTTTCAGGATACGAACATTTCGCAGTATGCCATTACTAGAAAGCTCTCTAATCTTTACCAGAATATTGCTGTGGTGGGTGATGATGCACAAAGTATTTATGCTTTCCGTGGGGCTAATATCCAGAACATCCTCAACTTCGAAAAAGATTATCCAGATTTAAAAACCATTCGACTAGAACAGAATTATCGCTCTACACAAAATATTGTAAATGCGGCTAACTCTGTAATTAGGTACAATGAAAACCAGCTCAAGAAAAAAGTTTGGACTAATAATGATCATGGTGAAAAACTTGAGTTGATTAAAGCTGTTTCTGATGGCGAAGAAGGTAGACTTGTTGCTTCTTCTATCTTTCAGGAGAAGATGAACCACGGTTTATCAAATAGTGCTTTTTGTGTGCTTTACAGAACCAATTCACAGTCAAGAGCCTTGGAAGAAGCGCTTAGAAGTATGAACATCAAATACAAGATAATTGGTGGGCTATCATTCTATCAGCGTAAAGAGATTAAAGATTTACTCGCTTATTTGCGCTTTTCTGTAAACCCAAGCGACGAAGAAGCTTTTAAAAGGATTATTAATTATCCGAAAAGAGGAATTGGTAATACTTCGGTAGAAAAAATATTAGTTACAGCTGACGAACATAGTATTTCTGTTTGGGATGTAGTAAGCAATTCGCAAAGGTTTTTTGGAAATAACAGACTTTCAACTGCATTAGAAGGCTTTGCAATTATGATCAAAAGCTTTATGCTGGCGATTAAAAATAAAGATGCCTTTAAAGCGGCTACGCAAGTTGCCAAAAACTCAGGCATACTCAAAGAATTATACGACGACAAAACAGTTGAAGGCAGAGTTCGCTACGAAAACTTACAGGAATTACTTAACTCTGTAAAGGCTTTTGTAGATGACCCAGAAAATGAAGATAAAGGCCTAGAAAACTTCTTGCAAGAAGTTGCGCTTTACTCAACTAGTGATACCGACACAGACGAAGACTCCGTAACGATGATGACTATTCACATGTCTAAAGGTTTGGAATTTAGCCATGTTTATATTGTTGGTATGGAAGAGGATTTATTTCCTTCGCAAATGATGTTGAGTTCGAGAGCCGATTTGGAAGAAGAAAGAAGACTGTTTTATGTAGCAATTACACGAGCTAAATCACGCTTGTACTTATCATACGCATTGCAGCGATACAGATTCGGGCAGTTAAAACCGTGTGAGCCAAGCCGTTTCTTAGAAGAAATTCATTTCGATTATATTAATACAGTAAATACGATAAGTAATAGTCGACCTTCTTCTGGCTTTAGGTTAAATAAAAAGACACCTACTTCAAATTTAACAAGCAAGTCTAATTTTAGCACTAATTTTAAAGGGAAGCAGCATAAAGCGTCTGAGAATTTTGTCCCAAGTAACCCGAGTGATTTAAAAGAAGGCTTAAGAGTAGAGCATTTGAAGTTCGGATTTGGTAATATTACATCAATAGACACCCATGGAAGTGATAAACGGGCGAAAGTAGCATTCGATAATTTTGGTGAAAAAACTTTAATTCTTAGTTTTGCTAAACTGATGATACATGAATAGGTCCGGTTTAATGCAAACAAAAAATTGCATTTTCATTTCTGAAAAATAAAAGATTCATCTTTCCGTCTATTAGTACAGTAACATAATGCCAACACAATTTTAAAGGGGATCCATTTTTTGATAAAAAATATTATTAGCCCATCTTTAGTATACTATGGAATATAATTCGCAAAGAGAGCCGTTAATCTTAATGGAATACGGCAGAAATGTACAGAAGCTCGTAAGATACATCCGTGAGTTGGATGATATAAAAGAACGTAGCCGCCTTTCCCACGTCCTCATTCACTTAATGAAACAGCTCAACCCTTCTGTAAGAGAAAACAGTGACAACGTGCAACGTATCTGGGATCACCTGCACATTATGGCAGATTTTAAGCTTGATATTGAGGCTCCTTATCCTACACCGGATGAATCGATCGTGTTTGCTAAGCCACAAAAAATGGAATACAAAAGTGGTGAGTTAAAATTCAAGCACTATGGAAGAAATATTGAGTTACTGATTTCTAGAGCTATTTCTCTTGAAAATGAAACTGAAAAAAATGATGCTATCATTTACATTGGAAAACTCATGAAGTCTTTCTATGCTTCTTGGAACAAAGAAAACATTAGTGATGATATAATTATAAGACATCTGTACGAATTGTCTGACCGTAAAATCGACTACAGAGATAAAGCTAAATCTGATGAAACCCTTTTCAACATCAGTAACTTTAAAGATAAAAGCAACGATAGACACGATCACGGCGACAGAAGATCAAGAAATAATAATAATAACAATGGAGGTAAGAGGCGTACGAGAAGAAGAAGATAATCGAATTTTACTTTTAATATAAAGCAGTCTAAAAAGGCTGCTTTTTTTATTGAATTACTTTCTAAGTTTATAGGCAGATAAACTAATCCACCTCCTTTTACCATGAATAGAAGATCATTTACAAAGCACTTTCTCTCTGTCAGCGCACTTGCTCCTTTTCTTATCCCTTACAATTTTAATTTTTCTCAAAAACAGCAGAAAAAACCTATAATAATTGATACAGATACAGCAAACGAAATTGATGATTTGTATGCTGTAGTAAGAATGGTTCTAGCAGAAGATTTTAATGTATTGGGTTTATGCTCTGCGCAATGGCAACATCAACTTTCACCAAAGTACACAGTGCTAGAAAGCCAGAGATTGAATGATGATTTACTTCGATTAATGAACAGGCAAGATATTCCTGCACCATTAGGTTCTGAGTTAAAAATGGGAAAGCCTTGGGGCGGTTATGAACCTGCAGATTCTGCTGCGGCACAACTCATTATTACAGAGGCACGGAAGTTTGCTAATGAACACCCAAATGAAAAACTGACTGTAATTTGTTTAGGTGCACTTACCAATATTGCTTCTGCTATTGCACTTGCTCCTGAAATTATAAATCATATAGAAGTGTATGCATTGGGAGGAAAATACTTCTCCGACAAAAGTGTTTGGGATAAAGATGAGTTTAATGTGAGGAGGGATTTTAATGCTTTCAATTTTATGCTAAATGCTGAAAATCTAGCTTTGCACATCATGCCAATTAATATACTTTACGATTTTGTATTTAAGCAAAGTGAAGTTACTACAAGGTTATCAGGTAAAGGAGCCGTTTGGGATTATTTGGTTGCCAGATGGAAAACCAATGCACCAAACCACGAAAACAGAGTATTCTGGGATTTAGCACTTGCCCTAGCTGTATTAAATCCAGCATTCGCAAAAGAAGAACTTAGGAAAACACCTCCTGAAAATACACAAAGAGACATCTGGATTTACACAGAAATAAATGAAGCAGACATGTTCAACGATTGGTGGAGCTTTGCAGAATCTCATTTTAGAAAGTAAATGAACTCTAATTTTTAGCTATTGAAATCTTCTTATAATAAATATTTCCTTTATCAAAGATTTGTAAAGTATAAATGCCACTAGCTAAACTGGCTACATCTAAGTAATAATAATCAGATGTGGTTTCTAATTTAAGATTCAATCTATTACCAGCTAAGTCGAATATAAAAACTGATATTTCAGCATTTGATAAGTTATTGTTAGTAACTCTCAACTTATCAACAGCCGGTATGGGATAAACTTTCCAAGTATTTTCTAAGGGTTTATTAATACCAGAAATGGCATCTGCCCAAACTACAAGTTCTCTAGCTTCAGTATAGGTACAATCTAGGCTATCTGTTACCTCTAATGAAATTTGTACTTTGCCGGTATCTGAAAAACTTAAAACAAACTCCTCTTCCTCACTACTAAAACCGTTGTCTGACTGCCAATTCCATTCGTCGCCATACAATGCTGTTACTTTAAAATCTTGAGCTTGATTTATTTCTACAGAATCTGGCAAATCCATTAAGGAAGTTAGCTGCGGTCTTGGTTTCAATATTATACTTGTTGTTGCTGTGTCACTGGCTACATCATCAGTTATATTTACTATTTGGATGTTATGCGATACTGTTACTTTTTCTAATAACAAAGAACTACTTTCTGTTAATAGCGTGTCTGATTTGTAAAACCTGAATACTTCTCCACCCTCTGGCATAAGTAATACATCTTCTTCTTCACAAATCCATATTGTATCTTGTAAAACTGGCAAATCTGATTGCTTTAACACAACTATAGATGTTTTAACTTCTATATAACAACCCAAATCATTTGTTGCTCTAACAATTATATCATGTTCTCCTCTCTCTTGAAAAATATACTTTGATGGATCACCATCTAAGGTATTATCATCGTAAAACCATTGTAAAGAAGTATTTTCAGAAATAGCTACTAATTCAATTTCTTCACCTACTAATGCCGTATCTGGTAGAGTTAAACTAAGTTCTGGTTTGCTTATGCTTACATTCAATTGCACATAATTACTATCAGAAGCATTCACTCCTTTTTGGTAATAAACCGCATCTGAAGTCAAGTTAAGCAACAGTGAATCACCTGTGCCAATAGGAGTAACTAATGGATAACTATCGTAAAAATTAACATTGCCAGAAGTAGAACTTCGCCAGATAAAATCAATGCCATAGCAAATAGTAGTATCTTGTCTAACAGGAGTATAATCTTTAATATAAATCTGAGTATCAAGACTTATTACACAACCTAAACTATCTGTGAGTTTAAGGTTAATCTCATATGAACCTGGCCAATCATACTTAAAAGTTGGATTATTATCTGTTGATGTAAATCCATTTCCAAATTCCCATTCAGTTACAAATGCCGGATAATTACTCGTATATGCAAACTGAACAATGCCACTACTATCGAGCAAAAATGTATCTTGGGCTAGCAGTATTTCTCCTTCTAATCTAGAAATGTAAATATTGAATTTCTTCTTCTCACTCTCATACACACTGCTATGATTGCTAATCCACAAAGTAGTAACAGAATCAGCAGTTGACATATCTAATTCTTTACCAGCATAAAATGGGTTGGTTGTATCTGATTGATAATAGAATTTGAAATAATCACCATTTGTAGGAGCAATATATGGTGAGTTTCCACACAAAATTGTGTCGCTGAGCACTGGCGCTTCACTGGTAAAACCATTGTAATCGAGCTTTGTAGCTGCTTCTAATAGTTTTGATCTTAGTTCTTCTAGATTATTTCCAGCAACAAGCACTAAAGTAAATTCAACAGTAGAATCTGGTGCGATCTTATTAAAATGGGTACTATTTACTTGAACAATATCTCCTTCTCCTTTAAAACCTAAATTGTATTTACCTGTTAGCAAATCGTATTTTTCAACATCATCCAAACTATCAGAATAATTAATATAAGTAGTAATAGATTTATTGAGTGAGGAGTAATTATTATCTGTATTGAATGATTTTATTCCAAAAAATAAACCGTCTGTCAAGGCATAGCCAAAATTGTAAATAGAGTCCCACTTGGCTTCATTCTCATTAAGTTCTGATAGGAAATAATCTGAATAAAATCCAGCATATACATTTTGGAGTGTATCTAACCCTTCATTTTTAAACTCGTAGTTGATCGTTAGAAAATCTTCTACAAAGTGGACACCTAAGTTCTGCGTAACTGTTAACTCTGGGGAATTTAGCGTATCGCTAAAGGAAGTAATTGTTGAAACAAGCGTATCTGAATGATTTAAACTAAACTCTCCTGTTGGGTTTAAAAAATCATCATTTTTTTCTGTTGATGTTGAATAAACTACATCTGATACTGCTTGTGAATCAATAGCTAATAAAAGCCCTGCATCTTGAATTAACTGATTTTGTTTCCACTTTAAACCAATGCCAAAATATGGATGGTCATCACCGATATATCCAACTCTACCATTATCATCTAGGCTAAAACCCCAATTGCCTTTATGATAGTCAAAATATTTATCAGCTTCCCAAAAAAAGTATTGGAAATCTTCATAATCTGTATCTGAAAATTCAAGCTTAAAATACAGGTTTTGATACTCAGGTAAAGACTCACTAAGTACTACTTTAAAAGGATTTGAAGCATTTTTAGCTGTATCACCTGAACTTAGCTCACCAATTGTAAAAACATCTTCTATAACAGTAGCATACTCTGAAAGCGAAATCAATTTTACAGAAGCTGTTGGTGATAAACTTTGAAAATAGTTTACAAAGTTTGCTGAAATATTAAGGGTATCTCCTCTTAAAAATAAATCACCTTCGCGCCCAGTGTGAGTTATATTTTTTGCCCTCACAGATTTTATTGAAGCAATTTCAGTTAATGCTCGATAGGCATTTACTCTACCATTACCTAATAAATTAACATAGTCCTTATTTCCATCTTTATCATAAACATCATCTGCTGTCATTCTAAGAATTTCGGCTATCTCTGGAGCGGTGTATTCAGGGAATTGTGCTCTGATTAATGAGGCTATACCAGCAACAAATGGAGATGAATAAGAGGAACCTGTTTTAAAAGCATGACCTTCAAACGACGTACCTGTTGTGGTTGTAGGGACATCTACTCCTGGAGCTAATAAATCCACAAAATAGCTGTAAGAGCCCTTGTAATATCTTTCATCTGTGCTTGTACTATGTGCAACAGAAAGTACATTTTCGTAGGAAGCAGGATAGAAATTATAATAGCCATTTGAGTTACCTGCTGCTGCTACTATTAGTGCATCATACTCTTCTGTAATAAAATTGATAACATCTTGCTCGTATTCTGATGGCCCTCCAGAACCTCTACCTAAAGAAAGATTAATAATTTTGCAACCATTTTCCGCGGCATATAACATGGCTGTATAAGTATTCATGATATAACCCGAGGAGTGATATACTTTAACGGGTAAAAACTTGGTATTATAGCCAGTTCCAAAAGTACCAAAGTTATCGTTCACTTTTGCTGCTGCCATACCGGAAACCTCCGTTCCATGACCATTATTATCAGACACATCTGTATCGTATTCGGCAAAATCATATCCTAAAGAATCATCTGTAAAACCATTTCCGTCATCATCGATTCCGGGCAAACCATAACGCTCAGCATTATTATAATAGAGTTGTGAAGACAGACTTGGATGAGATGTTTTTACACCAGTATCTATTATTCCGATAATAATTAAAGAATCTCCCTGACTTATATCCCAAGCATCGTATGTTTGTGTATTTACGTGCCCCCAATGCGCCCAATTGTATGTATCATTCGGCTCAAACATTAGCTCGTATTTATACAAGGGTTCAGCGTATTCTATCCAATCTTGCTCTTTTAACTGGGCTATTATCTTAAGTATATCGGAATTTTCGGTAAGTTGGAGTTTGTAAATTCTACCGAATTCGTCTCTACGCTCTTGATTTTGTGTGGATGATAAAAGTTGAAGTCTTGAAGTACTTTTCTCTTTCAATACTTTTTCTGCACTCTCAACTCCATAGGGAATTAGGTTTTGCAGAATGTTATCTTGTTGTAATAAGCTATAGTTGGCAGTTGGGGTATTAGAAGCTTTTATTTTAATTACAATTTCATTATTTACAAATAGCTCTTCTATTTGGGTATTCTGAGCCGATAAGTTTGATACACAAGAAATTAATAATAAAATAAAGAGTGATTGCAGCTTCATTATTTCCGCCATTTTTTTTAATCAATTTAATGATTTAGTAAACGGCGGATTATAAAAGTTTAATTTATCTTTTCTGTTAATTGAATATAAACTAGTAATATTCACCCATAATTGTGATTACAAGTCTTCTAGAGGAAGCATAATCTCTATGTTCACATAAGTATATACCTTGCCATGTTCCCACATTAAAAGTTCCATCTGTAACAGGAACAGATACCGAACTTCCTAAGAGAGACGCTTTTATATGAGCTGGCATATCATCTGGTCCTTCGTAATTATGTTTGTAGTATGGTGCATTTTCAGGAACCATTTGATTGAAATGACTTTCAAAATCCATTCTTACTGTAGGATCGGCATTTTCATTTATGCTTAAACTTGCTGAGGTATGCTGGATAAATACGTGGGCAATTCCTGATTTAAAGTTTCTGAGCTCTGGAATGGCTGTTTCTATTTTTCTGGTTACCAAATGGAAACCTCTTTTAAATGCTGGTAACTGAATTGTTTTTTGATATACTTCCATGTTGTTCTCTTCTAAACTCAAAAAAAATCTAAGGTAATAAAAAAGCTACCATACAAAATGGTAGCTTCTCATTATAATAATCAAATTATATAATTAAAAATTCTTAGCTAAAAGAATTAATTCATTCCAGGTTGCTTAATCTCAAAACCTTCTTCTTTCTTAGCTGCTTCAACGATATTTTTCACATCCTCTAAAAGCGCTTTAGCATCGTAAATTATACCATCTTTAATAGTATATTTTACTCCACCAACTCTTTTTACTTCGTTGTCTTCATTCAATTTAATAGCGCCTGTGCCATATAAAACCTTGAGGTTTGACAATGGGTTTTCTTCCACAAGAACAAGGTCGGCAAGTTTCCCAACTTCTACAGTTCCAATTTCTTTATCTCTACCTAAAGCTTCAGCACCTTTTAAAGTAGCAGCTCTAATTACCTCTAATGGATGGAAGCCAGCTTCTCTTAAAAGTTCAAGCTCTCTTATATAAGCGAAGCCATATAATTGATAAATATAGCCTGAATCTGAACCGGTTGTAACTCTACCACCTCTGTTTTTATATTCGTTTACAAAAGTCATCCACAATTGATAATTGTGTTTCCAATCAACTTCTTTTTCGGTAGACCAGAAATGCCAGTGTGAACCATGCGAAACTCTACTTGGCTGATAAAAGCGCCACAAAGAAGGTAAAGTATATTCTTCGTGCCATTCTGCTCTTCTGGCTCTCATAAAATCTCTGTTAGCTTCGTAAATGTTAAATGTTGGATCTATCGTAAAATCTAACTCCAACAATTCGTTCATTACAGCATTCCATTTTTCAGAATATGGTTCAGCAGCTTGTGCCCAAAGATTTCCAGCTTCTGCAAAACGATCTTGCTCATTTTGGTAATTATAATCTGCCGGATAATCTTGAATTGTTCTGTCTGTAAACATTGCTTCTGGTAAACCATACCAGTGCTCCATAGAAGTAAGTCCCATACGAGCCGTATTTAATACATTTAACCAAGCTACATCTGTTTGTGCGTGGTGACATGCTGAACGCAAATTATGCTTCTTAGCTTCATCTAATGCAGCTTCCATAATATCTGGTCTTGCACCAAAAAACTTAATTCCATCAGCTCCTTTAGCGGCGATACTTTGCACCCATTTTCTTGCTTCTTCTGGCGAAGAAATTTTCTTTTCAGCACCTAAACCAAAAGCAGGGTAAGCTTCAATTCTTGGTGCTGTAATTTCATTTTTATCACTTTTTTCTTTGTGTTCTAATACCCAATCTAAACCGTTTCCTGTTGATGGGTCTCGAATTGTAGTGATACCATGTCCCATCCAAAGTTTAAATACATATTCCGCAGGAGTTCCTTGAGCTTTACCTCCTATGTGACCATGCATATCTACAAAACCTGGCAAAAGGAACATTCCTTCTGCATCAATAATTTTAGCATTCTCTTTAGCTTCAGGTCTTCTGTTTTCATTAATTTCTACTCCAGGATAACCCACCACTCTAATATCAGTAATTTTATTTTGTTCAATTACGACATCAACTGGTCCAATTGCTGGTGAGCCTGCTCCATTTATTAAAGTGGCTCCTCTAATGATTAATTGATCAAAAGGCCCTACTCCTTGAATTCTATCAGGAGCTTTTTCTATGCCCCTATTTTGTGCGGTAAGTAAGCTAGCAGAAAAAAATGATACTGCCCATGCACATAAAAGCAGATAGTGTTTCTTCATAGTTTATAGTCTTAATAAGCTAATTATATTGTGAAAGTTATTTTGCATTAATATTACAAAATCATCACTGTATAAAAAATTACAGTAATTGAATTTCTCAATACTATGAAATTACCATGTATTCCATCATCCTATGGTACTATAAAACACTTTAAAATCTGGTGAAAAATTGATGAATTTGAGGGATTTAGGTACTAAAGAAGAAAAAAAATCACGCTTAAAAAGTACTTAAAGTTATTTTTCTTAAAACATTGATAGATTTTGAACTGATTGAGCCGAGGTTTTTGTTAAATAACATATTCGCGTTTCTTCTGAAATAGCGATGAAATAATAGTAAATTAGCTGTAGATTTAGTCTTGCCTGGTATTACCGGGCAAGACTTTTATGTTTTTAGCAATTAATAGAAATCCGATTAGGCCAAAACCTATTTGAAAAATAGTTTGAAAACCGTGGTTTATAATAGCCAATGTATTTCCATTTAATTCAGAAACTCCAAAAATTAGCCCTGCCTGAGTAATAATATAATGATATGCTCCTACTCCACCACCTTGTATCGGCAAAGATTTACCAATGCTGCCTAAAGTTGTCATTACCAATCCTGTTTTCATATTTAGCCCTGTCATGTTATCCATGGCGAAGAACCAAATGTAGGTAACCAGAAAGTAATTGAACCATATCAATAAGGTATATAAAATAAACATTCCTTTATTTTCTACATATCTTACTGATGCGATACCTTTCCAAACATCAGAAATGATTTTTCTAATTTTCTTTTGATAGAGAAATGCCAAGATTTTTTTTCTGAATACCCATAGAATAACAAGAACTGCACAAGTAACTATGACTATAAAAGGCAATAACCAAAGTATACTTTCCCCTAAAAGTTGGATGGACTGCCCTATTGGAATAAAAATATTATCGTAGACAAATTTATATATCTCTTTATAAGCAATTAACAAGGTTAGAATACATACTAAAAATAAAGAGATAATATCTATAATTCTTTCAGTGATTACAGTTCCAAAAGTTCCTTCAAACGGGATATGTCCTGACTTTTTTAAGACAATACATCTTGTTATTTCTCCCATTCTCGGCACAGCATAATTTACCATATAGCCAATCATTAATGCACTAAAGGCCTTCGTTACTCCCGGTCTATAACCTAATGTTTTAATTAGCATTAACCACCTTAATGATCTAATTAATGAATTAAATAGAGAGATTATAAAAATCGGAACTACCCACCAATAATTAACTTCTTTAAGTGAAACCAATAATTGAGAAGAGTTCTGATCTTTAAAAGCCATATAACATAGGAAGCCTCCTAGTAATCCAAAAAATATATATTGCAGGCTATTAATTAAAATACTTTTTTTGCCTGAACTATTTCCAAGTTTAACAGACTCATCTAATATCATTGTATAATATTGATTTACAGCGCATTAATTATTTACTCCAATTCGCTATTTATAACTTGAATAAGTTTTTGACTTTCTAATGAAAGGAAACAAAATCTTTCTATCTGCTCTATAATCTTATCTGCAAGTTTCCTATTGAACGCAGTATTTTTATATTCCTTTTTACAATTAAAAATATACCATTCTAAAGGAGACTTATCTTTTATTTGATACTCCCAAACTTTAAAAGGTATACCCGAAACTTCTATAATATCACTAATTATTACACTACCAATTTTTTTATGAATCCTAAATTTAAAGTTTGGTTCTTGATTAATGACATCATTATGCTCTGTTTCTATAATTTTTAGATTGAGTTTTTTTGAAAAATTACCTGTATGCAGTTCAAAAAGTTTTTTTCCAAAAATACTCCATTGATAAAAATTATTCTTCAACGGAATGCGTGGTGTTTCGTGCTTTAAAAAGTATCGATATTTGGTAAGGTAATTCTCATTATTTAAGATGGCGTAAACATAAAAAAAGATATTCTCTCTGCTTAAAAACGACCATTTTTTTTGAAAACTAATTTCCTCTTTTGAAACGTCACTTAAAATTGTTTGGAGGTGATTAATCGCACTTTTTGTATTTAAAAGTAGCCCTTTTCTTTCTCTTGCATCTCTTAAAAAGCGTGTTACTTTGCTTTCAAAATCTGCTATATTCTCCCATAAAAGTTCCAAATATAGAGTTAACCTCTTGCCTTTGTACTCATTTACCAACTCATCTAGCTTATTTGCATATCTAAATAAAGCCGGAAAATTTTTGGTATGCTTTACTAAAGTTGAAACACTTTCGAGCAAAGACTTATCTTTTTCTTGAATAAATTTCTTAAAATCTGTATTTAACTTTTCAATATAATAACTCCTAAAATCTCGATATACTCGCTCATTGATATTGATAGTCTGCTCCTGAGAATTTGTATAAAAAGGATAAACTTTAGTCCGACTAAAAGTATGATGATAGGGTAAAAATTTACTGGCTAGTACTTCTAGTTTATTTTTATTGCTGTTAAAACCGGTAGTAATAAATAGATTCGGCTCCTCAAATGGAATTTCTAATGCATTAAACTCATCTTTTACTTGAGGCGATTCTTTTATTTGCTGGCTAACAAATGGGGTTGTTTGTATGTAAACTTCACCAACTGGATCTAATATGGATTGCAGATATTCTTCAGGAATTTTACTCTCTTTGCTAAATATTCCTTTTGTCTGTTGACTGAAAATACCCTCAATTATACTTTTACTATTATCAGATAAAGCTATATAATTTTGATATTCAGTATGCAACCAATTCCCATTTTCAGGTTGCATTTTATCTAATTCTAGTTCCTCTCCTGCTTCTAGTACATCAAAAAGTTGTTTGTAACCTACTACTGATAATAGAATATTAGAAGTCTCTTTTACTGTTGAATTTCTTTTTGCTTCAAAAATTAAATTAGTATCAACAATGTTATCAGAAGATGAAGTATTTGTAATTTCTTTTATTCTGATTGTGTCAAAATCCTTTTCTAGTGACGTTCTTAATCTTGCGAGATTCGTATTGTAAATCGTATGATTGGGTAATAAATATAAAAGCTCTCCTGTATTTTTTAAGTAATCAGTTCCCAATCTTAAGAATCTTAACAAAGTTATAAACTTTGCTGGAATTGTTGTCTGTTCTGAACTTAGATAAAATTGTTCAATTCTATTATCAATCCCAGTATTTGTAGGATTCTTATAGCTTACTTCATCTTCTGTGCTTCTTAGTAAGGAATTGCTAACGTCCTTTATTATAAGATCAAATTTGTTAGAGCTTGGAAGGCTAATTGAATGTTTCTCATTACTAAAAAAAAGACTCTGTTGTTGAGTTTCTAATTGAGTGGGTTTAGCAAACAGCAAATCTGCAAAACAACATTTTATATTTTTATCTCTTTCTACTCCAGTTTTCGAAACAGTTAAATAGTACTCTGATAACTGATCATGATAAATATAATAGGTGTTTTTATTATTTTCAGAAGTCTTATCATGTTCTAAACTCGATAGAATAACTTCAAAACTTGAGTTTAAAAACAATACATCATTCTTTTCTTCAGTATTTTGAAGCTTTTTCTGTAAAGATTTAACCCATAAAAGAGACTCTATTTTATTTGATTGCCTTCTCTTTTCATCAAAAATGACGCTTAAATCATTTATAAAACCTTTCAAAAAAATATCTACATCTTCATTATGTGAGAAGTCAATACCATCAATTAACTCAGTCAGATCTTTATAAAAATGCTCATTTTTTAGATTAAAATCTTCTATTGTCTTCTCTAAGGCTTTATAACAATCATCTTCGTTTAATCTTGAAGTTATATTGATTTTGGTGAAGATTTTAGATATAACTATATGAGATAATAGCCAATTTTTGATTTGATTTCTGAGTAGTTTTTCTGGAAATGTATTTTCAAAAAATGCTAATAATGAATTAAAGTTGGTTCTAAGTTCAATTTTTTTTAGCCTCTCATCAATTAGTTTATCAAACTCAGCTTTGGATGCATCAATTCCTTTAATCAGCTTTTGATATGAAGTTACAAAAGTTTTATATGCAGTTGTTTCTTCTTTTGAGAATAAGTCTATTATTTTTTTACTTGATTGCTTATCATCTATTTCACATTGCTTTAATAGTTTATCCGCTTTTTTAAGAGAGATAAAATTATCATTAACTTCTAAACTTAGAAAGTTTAATTCTGTTGATGGAGAATTATTTCCAATTGAGCAATTGCCTTTTTTAAATCCATATTGATTTAAAATTGAATAAGAATCCCGACCTACTTCAATGATAAAGTAGTCTTTATCTACCATGTATTCACATAATAGATTGACAAAAGGGGAATATGAATCATATTCCCCTTTTATTATTTTCTTGTAAAAGTTTTCGAAATCTATTTGTTTCAAAACTTATTTCTTAAATGAATCTTTATTTACTTAACAGTTTTCACTTTCTGATTCATCTTATTTTGATCCATGTAGTTAAGTGTAAGCATAGTTAAAGCTTTAACTCCTAAACTTAATCCGCTATCATCTACATAGAAGTCTGGAGTATGGTGAGGCGCTGCATCAGCAGGGTTTGTACCCTTAGGCATACCTCCCAGAAAAAAGAATAAACCAGGAACTTCCTTTTGGAAAAAGGAAAAGTCTTCTGCCCCAGTTCTTGCTTTTGTATTAATTACATTACTTTCACCTGCTACACTCATTAAAGTTGGTAGCATTTCAGTAGTTAATTCTGGATCATTATAAGTTACAGGCACTCCTTTATCAATCTCCACTATCGCTTTTGCACCTGCACTTTCTGCTATTTTTTCCGCAGTAATTTTTATTTTCTCATGAATAATATCCTGCATCTCAGTATCCAGCGTCCTGATTGTACCAGTCATCTCTAAATCTTCTGGAATAATATTGTGTCTTACTCCACCATGAATAGTTCCGACTGTTACAACTGCTGCTTCATTCGTAAGGTCTACTTGTCTACTTATAATAGTTTGTAAACCATTTACAATTTGTGCAGCGACAACTATTGGGTCAACTCCTCCCCAAGGTTGAGAACCATGACTTTGTTTACCTAAAACTTTAATTCTAAATACATCAGCAGCAGCGAGAGTTCCACCTGATTTATAAACTAACTTACCTACTTCCGTTTGAGAATTAATGTGTAAACCAAAGATTGCATCTACCTTAGGATTCTCTAATACCCCTTTTTCAACCATCATTTCTGCTCCACCACCTTCTGAAGGAGGTGCACCTTCTTCTGCTGGTTGAAAAATAAATTTAACAGTTCCTTTCAAGTCTTTTTTCATACCAGAAAGTAACTCAGCCACCCCCATTAGAATAGCAACATGCGTGTCATGCCCACATGCATGCATTACTCCAACATCTTGCCCATTGTAAGTATCTTTAACTTTCGATGCGAATGGAATATCTACCCTTTCTACAACAGGTAAGCCATCCATATCGGCCCTTAAAGCTACTACTGGACCAGGTTTGTCACCTTTTAGAATTCCGACAACACCAGTATATGCTATACCAGTTTCGACTTCTATTCCTAAGGATTTTAAATGATTGGCTACTTTTTCAGCTGTTTTAAACTCACGATTAGAAAGCTCTGGGTTTTCATGGATTTCTCGTCTCCACTTAATAACCTTATCGTTTAGTTCGTCTGCTTTAGCAAAAACTTCTCTTTCAAGAGAGTTTTTTTGAGCATAAGTCTGAAAAGTAGCCCCGCAAACCATTGCGGCTAATAAAAATGATTTTAGCGTAATAAAAATTTTCATAGTGATTTGTTGCAATTAAATAAATTGATACTTAATCGCAATTTAATCATTATGCAGGTATACTGTTTTTACTTAGCTTAATCATTTCAATAAAATCATCAAATAAATATCTTGAATCGTGTGGACCTGGTGAAGACTCAGGGTGATATTGTACAGAAAATGCATTCTTATTCTTAATTCTAATACCTTCAACTGTGTTGTCGTTCAAGTTGATGTGGGTAGGTTCTACAATTTCTGATTTAGCAATATCTTCTGCACTTACACTAAAACCATGGTTTTGAGAAGTAATTTCACATTTACCTGTTAATAGATTTTTAACTGGATGGTTCAGCCCTCTATGCCCGTGATGCATTTTAAACGTGCTTATTCCAGCAGCTAAACCTAACATTTGGTGTCCCATACAAATACCAAACAAAGGAATATTTTGATCTAGAATTTGCTTAACAGTCTCTACTGCATAAGCTGTTGATGCTGGATCACCAGGACCGTTTGATATAAAGTAGCCATCTGGTTGCCATTTTTGCATTTCTTCGAATGAAGTACTAGCTGGATAAACTCTATAGCTACAGTTTCTTTGCTTAAAGTTTCTAAGAATATTCGTTTTAATTCCAAGATCAAGTACTGCTACTTTAAACTCTTCATTATCACTTATATATTCAACAACCTCTTTAGTTGTTACTTTTGAGCTAAGCTCTAAGCCATCCATTGAAGGAATTTCATCCAACTTTGCTTTAAGATCAGTTAGATCAAGTATTTCAGAAGAAATAATAGCATTCATTGCACCTTTTTCTCTGATATGTTTTACTAGCTTACGAGTATCTATTTCTGCAATTCCAACAACACCAGCATTGTCTAAATAATCTTGTAAAGAACTATCAGCTGTTTTACGAGAATAAATATCAGAAAAAGTTTTTACTACTAACCCTTTTATCTTTACAGAAGAAGATTCTGTTTCTTCACTCACAACACCATAGTTTCCTATGTGCGAAGTAGTATTCACTATAATTTGACCGTAATACGAAGGGTCTGTGTATATTTCTTGATAACCAGTTAAACCTGTATTAAAACAAATTTCACCACCACTTGTACCTTGCTTTCCTATTGATACTCCGAAAAAGCTTGTACCATCCTCTAAAAGTAAAACTGCAGGCTTCTTTTTAATATCGTACATGTTGAGTTTTTTGAAAATTTTGTAAAAAAAAAGGAAATGGCTAACCCATTTCCTTCAAATATAAATTATAAATATATGTAATATCAATCTTCACTCTTTGGTTTTTCTTCTGTTGAGTCTGAATCATTACTTTCTTCAACTTCACCAGTAGCTGCTTCATCCTTCACTTCTTCCTCTACTACAGTTTCTTCAACCTCTTCAGCAACAGGAGCTACATTTTTAGGCTCAGATTTCTTTTTACTGCCTCTTCTGCTTCTTCTAGTTTTAGATTTAGCATCAGTAGTTTCTTTTACAAGTATTTCGTTGTAATCTACTAACTCTATTAGACAAGTTTCTGCATTATCACCTAATCTAAAACCTGTTCTTATTATTCTAGTATAACCACCTGGTCTTTCCGCTACTTTATCAGCAACTTCGTTGAATAATACTGTAACAGCTTCTTTATCTTTAAGATAAGAAAAAACAGTTCTTCTCGAATGAGTTGTATCTGTTTTTGATTTAGTAATTAGAGGCTCAACATACTTTCTAAGTGCCTTAGCTTTTGCAACTGTAGTTGTAATCCTCTTATGTTTTATAAGAGAACATGCCATGTTAGAAAGCATTGCCTTTCTATGAGAAGCAGTTCTACCTAAATGATTTATTTTTTTACCGTGTCTCATTTCAATAAATTTTCAAAACAGAATCCTGTCTATCTAAAACTTTTATTAATTAATCTTCGTCAAGTTTATATTTAGAAACATCCATTCCAAAAGTCAGATTCTTCTCAGCTATTAATTGTTCAAGCTCAGTAAGAGATTTTTTACCAAAGTTTCTGAATTTCATCATATCAGAGATTTCTAAACTTGCTAAATCTCCCAATGTCTTAACATCTGCCGCTTTAAGACAGTTATAAGCTCTAACTGATAAATCAAGATCAGATAGTGGAGTTTTAAGCAATTTACGCATATGAAGAAATTCTTCATCAATTGGTTCTTCTTCCGGTTTGCTATCAGGCTGGAATGTCATAGTCTGATCTGAGAAGAGCATAAAGTGCTGGATAAGAATATTAGCAGCTCCTTTTAGTGCATCTTCAGGATGTATAGAACCATCTGTTTCAATATCTATTAAAAGCTTCTCGTAGTCAGTTTTCTGCTCTACCCTTGTATTCTCTACACTATATTTCACATTTTTAATTGGAGTGAAAATAGCATCGATCGGAATATAACCAAAAACCTGTTCTGCTGGTTGGTTTTCTTCAGCTGGTACGTATCCTCTTCCCTTCTCTACAGTAAGTTCAACTTGGAAAGTAATTGATGGATCTATGTGACATACTACAAAGTCAGGATTTAAAATCTTGTAATCTGTAGTAAATTCAGCGATATCTCCAGCAGTAAACTTTTCTTTACCAGAAACACTAATATTTATCTTATTATTAGGGCTTTCAGATGTTTTCTTAAACCTAACCATTTTAAGGTTAAGGATAATTTCTGTAACATCTTCAACAACGCCTTCAATAGATGAAAATTCGTGCAATATATCTGGGAACTTAACACCAACAATGGCGTAACCTTCCAGTGAAGAAAGTAATATTCTTCTTAATGCATTTCCAATAGTGACACCATAACCTCTTTCTAGTGGTTTGAACTCAAATAAGCCGTGAAAATCATCAGCTTTATCCATTACCACTTTATCGGGCATTTGAAATGCTAATATTGACATATGTCTGAAACTTTTACAGGTATTGAAAAAAAATATGTAGAAATATATTACTTAGAATATAATTCGACAATAAGCTGTTCTTTTATATTTTCTGGAATTTCTTCTCTTTCTGGTAAGCTTAAGAATTTACCAGCAAGCCTTGTAGCATCCCACTCTAACCAGCTATATTTTGAAATTTGTCTACCAGAAACGCTTTCTTTAACTACTGGTAATGACTGTGATTTTAATTTCACACTTACAATATCACCTGGTTTTACAGTAAATGATGGAATATTTACAAGTTCACCGTTAACAGTTATATGTTTGTGAGAAACTAATTGACGAGCTGCAGCTCTTGTAGGAGCAATTCCTAAACGATATACAGTATTATCTAATCTAGCTTCTAGGTATTGTAGTAAGTTAGTACCAGTAATACCCTGCTTTCTTGCTGCTTTCTCAAATACATTTCTAAATTGCTTCTCAAGCAAACCATATGTATTTTTAGCTTTTTGCTTCTCTGCTAGCTGAACTGCATATTCAGATTTCTTTCTTCTTCTACCTTTTCCGTGTTGTCCAGGAGGATAAGGTTTTTTCTTCAGCTCTTTACAAGGACCAAAAATTGGGTCATTAAACTTTCTCGCAATTTTTGATTTAGGACCAATATATCTAGCCATTATCTAAAATATATTTATATAATTTATATTATACTCTTCTTCTTTTTGGAGGTCTGCAACCATTATGAGGAAGTGGAGTCACATCCTTAATAGTAGTTACTTCGATTCCTGAATTTTGGATAGTTCTAATAGCAGACTCTCTACCAGCACCAGGACCTTTAACAAAAACCTCTACTTTTCTTAATCCAAGATCATACGCCACTTTAGAGCAATCCTGAGCAGCCATTTGAGCTGCATATGGAGTATTTTTCTTAGACCCTCTAAATCCCATTTTACCAGCAGAAGACCAAGAAATAACCTGTCCTTCTTTGTTTGTAATAGAGATAATAATGTTGTTAAATGATGCTTTGATATGTGCTTCACCTAAAGACTCTACTACTACTACTCTTTTCTTTGCTTTATCTTTTCTTTTCTGAGCCATGACTTAAATATTACTTAGTAGCCTTTTTCTTATTAGCAACAGTTTTTCTTCTACCTTTTCTGGTTCTAGAGTTATTCTTAGTTCTTTGACCTCTAACCGGTAAACCTCTTCTGTGTCTTAATCCTCTATAGCAACCAATGTCCATTAACCTTTTAATGTTAAGTTGAATTTCAGATTTTAGCTCACCTTCAATCTTGAATTCAGTGTTAATGAGATCTCTTATTTTGCTAGACTCATCATCAGTCCAATCAAGAACTTTCTTATCTTCTGGTATACCTGCTCTCTCCAAGATTGACTTGGCAGATGAATCACCGATACCAAATATATAGGTAAGTGCTATAACTCCTCTCTTATTATCAGGAATATCAACTCCAGAAATACGTGCCATCTGTTTGAATTTATAATTTTAAATAATTATCCCTGTCTTTGTTTAAATCTAGGGTTTTTCTTGTTTATAACATACAGCTTTCCTTTTCTTCTGATTACTTTACAATCAGAACTTCTTTTCTTTATGGATGCTCTAACCTTCATATCTTTAAATTATTTATATCTGTAAACAATTCTTCCTTTGGTAAGGTCATAAGGAGTCATTTCTAACTTAACCTTATCACCTGGTAAAATCCTTATATAGTTCATTCGCATTTTACCTGAAATATGAGCAAGTATTGTATGGCCATTCTCAAGTTTTACACGAAATCTTGCATTTGATAAAGCTTCTACTATTGTACCATCAAGTTCTATATTATCTTGTTTAGGCATATTGAGTCGCTAATACGTTTTCTATATATTCAAAAGTCGTTAATATTTCAGGCTTCCCATCAACAAAAGCAACTGTGTGCTCATAATGTGCTGATGGTTTTTTGTCTCGGGTTCTAATTGTCCATCCATCTCTTTCCTGAACTATACTTTTTGTACCTAGGTTAATCATTGGCTCAATTGCTATTACTAACCCATTCTCAAGTTTAGGACCTCTTCCTCTTTTCCCGAAGTTAGGAACATCTGGTTTTTCATGTAGTTTTTTTCCAACGCCATGTCCAACTAGCTCTCTTACGATTGTAAAACCGTGTTTCTCAGCATAACTTTGGATAGCAAAACTAATATCTCCAATTCTACTACCTGAAGTCATTGCATTTATGCCTTTATACAAAGACTCTTTTGTTACTTCTAATAGTTCCTGAGTTTTTTTATCAATATTGCCAACACTATAAGTATAAGCACTATCTGCATGAAATCCGTTATGGTTTACACCAC
>PBYL01000358.1 GCA_002729595.1 Thalassovita sp.
CAAGCAGAACTCGAAGCCTCCGCGTCGCACGATGGTGTCGTCGTCGTTGGCCGCCGTGTCACAAAGCAGGACCAGCCATTCAAAATGCACTTCTTACTATTCTAAATGAGAAAATCTATAGAAATGGTGAAACAGAAGAAAAGGTAAATATTAAAGCCATTATTTCTGCTTCGAACGAGTTGCCAGCTTTGGGGGAAGGTCTAGAAGCTTTATGGGATAGGTTTCTAATTAGATATTTAATTACAGAAATTAAAGAAAGAGGCAATTTTATTAATATGATATCTAGTACTGAAGATGTATATGCAGATTCGGTAGATGATGATTTAAAAATATCGAATGAAGAACTTGATCTGTGGGAAGAAGAGATAAATAAAGTGAATTTGAGCGATGAGGTAATTAATACATTACAACTTATAAAGCATAAACTTGATGAATACAATGCTACAGGAAAAGGTAATAGGTTTGATGTTTTTGATAGACGCTGGAAAAAGATTGTGAAACTGTTGAGAACTTCAGCTTTTTTAAATGGGAGAGAAGAAGTTGATTTAATGGATTGCTTTTTAATGTTGCATTGTTTGTGGTCTTATCCAGATCAGATTGAAGTATTAAAAAAAGTGATTTCTGAAACTATTAGAAAACATGGCTACACACTTGCCATCAATTTAACCTCTATAAAAAAAGAGATTAGAGAGTTTGATGAAGAAGTAAAAACGGAAACAAAAATTCCTTATAAAAATGTTGTAAACGAACCAATACTTGTTAACAAAGTATATTATGAAATTCATAATATTACTCAGATATTTGATGGGAAATATGTTCGACATAATGACTTTGAAAAACTTAGGTTTGATGAGGTTTCTACAATAGGATTATATGGTGAATCTGGAGATTTAACATATAAAATTAAAGCTAAAAAGTCTGTTAAAGAGCATTGTATTGAAGTATTTCATCAATCTGAATATTCAACATTTAGCCTTAAAACTACCGAAAAAGAAAAAATAGATTATATTTATAAAAAACCTCACATATTGGTTCTGAAAAATTGGAATGAGAGAATTAGTAATCTCCAACAATATGTGAATAGTTTAAATAACAAATTAGCAGAAGAAACACCAGAGACATTATCCAGATTAAGATCAAATTTATTTGTTAATTCAAACCTATCTGAGATTGTTGAGGCTAATATGAAAGAAGCCATTGAAGCTTTAAGAACAGAAAAACTGAAAATAGAAAAACTCAAATTCTATTACGATAATCTGGAATAAATACTTAATAAAAAATAATTGAAACCTGACGATTCGTTATGGTGTTTATTACAAAATTCTTAATATTAGTCAAATTTTTTTGCGAAGACTAAAATTTGCATTTAATAATAACTAGCAAATTGTCTCATTTGTAAATCTTGAGGCGATCAAATGTCGTAAAGACAAATAAAGTTTAAATAGAACTGTAAAATATGAAAATCTTGATTAATCCCCTTCTTTTATCAATTTGTCTATTATTTACTTTTTTCTCAAATGCAAGCACCCAATCTGAAACTAAAGTAAATTTCATTAATGTAAACTCTTCTGAAGAGTGGGAAACCATTTTAGACAAGGCAAACCTTTCTGGCAGATTAATCTTTGTAGATGTGTATACAGACTGGTGTGGCTATTGCAAAATGATGGATAAAGATGTTTTTAGCGATTCAGAAGTAGCTGGCTACCTTAACGATAATTTTGTTAGCGTAAAACTTGATGCCGAAACGGAATTTGGAGCAAGCTTTACTCAGACATATCAGATAGAAGGGTATCCCACTTATGTTTTTTTAGATAAAGATGAAAACCTGACAGGTTCTATTGGAGGATACAATAAAAAAGAACCATTCTTAAATCAGTCTAAAACAATACAAGATAAATCTGATTTACTTCCAGAACTTAAAAAGAAATACGAAAAAGGTGAGCTAACACAAGAAGAAACTGCGCAATTTGCAGTCTTAATAAAAGATAGTAATAGTGATTTGGCCAAGGTAGTTGCTGAAGAGCTAATGCTTAAATTAGATGCTAAAGATTTTAAAAACTCTGAGTATGCTGAATTTTTTAAAGTTTTTGCAGCTAATACTGAGACTGAATTTTTTGATTACGTAAAAAATAACAAGGAAGAGTTTAAAGCAAATGCTGGAGACGAAAACTTTTCAGGTTATTTAGAAAATGTATACAATGCTACATTAGCAGCTGCCATAATGGAAAATGACATAAACAAACTAAGTGTTGTAACAGAAGAGGTTTTACCTATTTACATTGAAAATTCTTCTGAACTACCACAAGCTAAATTTGTTACAGAGAAATTATATTATGGTAATGTGCAAGATGCAGAGGGCTATGCTGCAGTTGTTCAAAAATACTATGCATCAACAGGTAAAAACGAAGAAGATTTTTGGTATAATCAATCTTATGAGATTGTAGAAGATTTTGCTACGGTTTCATCACTTATAGATTTGTCTATTACTTGGTTAGATAATCTGGTTAAAAGCGAAGAAGATTATGAAACTTATGCATTATATGCCTATACTCAAGGAATTAAAGGTGATTATGAAGATGCGAAGTTAAAAGCAGAAAAAGCAAAATCTCTGGCAAGAAACGAGGAACAAAAACAAATGGCAGATGATTTACTCGAAATGATTAGTGAAGCTGCTTCAGGAAATTAATAAAAAAAATCTTGAGAGAAGCCTTTTGGTATAATCAACCAAAAGGCTTTTTTTATGCTAAAAATTAAAAAGCCTGCTTGCTAAATACATAAAATATTATCTTAGAGCAAAAGAAAGAATTCATAAATGGAAGCAGTATTAGTTACAATTTTAATAGCAGTGATGTTGGTGTTTTTTGGTGTGAGAAAATTATTATTTGGAGACCATAAGCTATTGAAAAATAAGAAAGATATTCTTGAATTGCTTACTGGCACTGTTCAAACTAGTATGCTCAATGAGCCCTCTCATCTAATAGGAAAAATTGCCGAAGTTTACACCGTACTGAAACCTTCTGGAAAGATTATGTTTGATGATGAACAATATGAGGCTACTACAAGCGGAGAGTATATAGAAAAAGGTGTAAAGGTTAAGATTACAGGAAAAAGTTTATCTAATGTATTAAAAGTAAGAGTTGCTAAAATTGAAGAGATTGAGAATCAAACGAAAAATGCAGATAATAGAGATATTAAATAAATTCTTTTCTAATATCTACGAGAATTCTTAATAACACTTCAAAGCCTATCCAAAACATCTAATCCACTCAAATCCAAGTAAATTATCGAAGTATTTAAAAATTGTACTTTCCCTATTGCAGGTTGATTTTCTACCCACATTGAAAATATCTAATCCATACTAAATTCTAAAAAAGCAATAAGAGATTTTAGATAGTAGATTCTGTATTTATTAATAATTAAATATGATTAATAAATACAAAAAATCAATTAAAAACACTTTGTGTTTTGCTAAAATATGGTTACTTTAATATTGAAGAATATGCTTTTATTTATAATATAAGCAACTTTCAAACTTTATTTATGTAAGTTTTTCATTAAAAAGTTACTAAAGTTTTGAATTTTAAAATAGGAATTTAATAATGCATTATGCTTTATTTTGCATTCTTTTTAAGAATTTTTTAAATTATAATTAATACCAATAAATCTACATTCGCAAACTAAAATAAATATCCTAATTATGGCTGCTTTAACACGTACTAAAAATATCCGAGTTTACGATTTTTGGATGAAATGCTTTGCTGTCCTCTCATTTGTCATCTTTGCTTATTATACTCTAAAAGACTGGATGATAGGAGATACTGGTATCTTAGATAAGATTCTATTACTATTTGGTGTAATATTTTGTGCTACTCAGTTAATTTTTATGATCCTAAAAGAGAACGCTAAGAAAAAATATTTTCATAGAGTAAGAAATTAAATCATAAAAGTTTATAAAAAGTAAAATCTGGTCCGGGCTCTAATTCTAGTTTCCGGACATCTTTTTTCATCTTCTTAAGTTCTTGTTTGTATTTTTTTTGATCACCTTCAAATAAGGTAATTAGCAATTTTCTGCTTTTATGTTGATACTCTGAGCTCTCTAAGCTCTTATTAAAAGCTTCTTCTGCTTGTTTGATTTCATTCTTTTTTAATAGAAGTTCACCTCTAACCATGTTATATCTAGACCATACTTCTGGATATTTTGAGAAGATGTGTCCACTCATCAATTCATTTGCAACCTCTGTATTTCCAGCATCAATTAAATATTCAATATATTTTAAATAGATAATTTCATCTTTGGTGCTTACTGGTAACATTGCTGAATTGTATTCAGCTGTTTCTAGATTTGAGAGATGTTTTATCTGATAGGAAAGATTATCAAAACTGATAGAATCTAATAAATCTGGATTGAGATAGGAGTAAGCCAACCAAATCATATCTTGCACATCAGAGTTTTTAGATGCACTTATAATGTTTTGAGCTCTTGAAAGCAAACTAGTTCCATATCCATTTAAGGTTCTTACTGATTGAACAAAGGCTCTGGTTTCTGTAATGTATCTTTTCTCAAATTGATTAGCATTGTTAGCTTTTGCAGATAAATAAGATTCTGCCAACTCCAAAGCTTGATAAGGCTTGGCAAAGAGTTGATATAAATCTTGTATCTCTCTATTTGTTTTTCCAAACAGAAAAGGATCAGTTTCTAATTGAAGTGCTTTTGCATACTCGATAGAAGCAAGTTCCAATGCTTGGTCTGCTGAGATTCTACCCTGATTAAATTTTTGAATTGAAAACTGCGCTCTGGTTTTATACACCTCAGGATTATTTACATCCATTTGTTCTGCGGATTTCCACCAAACTTCAGCTTCCTCGAATTTCCCTTGTACGAGACAAAGCTGTGTTTTTGTGAGGTATACAGGTGTGTAAGTGTTATTTGTTTGTAATGCTTGGTCTAAAACCTGCTCTGCGATTGTCAAATTTCCTTTACTAATTTGTGTTTCAGCATTGAAAATGAGTGCTTGAGCTTGAAATGCTAAAAACTTTTCTGGTTCACCTTTAAAAAGAATGTTTTCAAGTTCTTGAAAGTATTGATTTAACTCCTTGCAAGTTTTTTCATCGATGCCTTCCAAAAACCTCGAATATGCTTCATTGAAATAATCGTCACTTATCTGTGCATTAGGTTTTATACAACTTAATACTAGCTTTCTAAAATTAACCTTGTAATCTTTCGGGAATACCTTATCAGAAAGATTATAAACCAAGGCTTCTTTTAGCATTATATCTTTCTCAGTTGCAGCCTCTAGTATTTTGTAAAGAGGAATATCATTTTCAGAAGTGATATATAGAGATGGTTTTATTTTTATATTTCCAAAAGTCAATAAGTTGAGAATAATTGGATAGTCTGAGATTGAGTTTTGAATGATTTTTATAAGTGATTCATTCTCTTTTGAGATATCTAAAATTGGAGCAACACTAGCTAATTGTGAGTTTTCTGAATTTTGCAAGAGAGCTTGAAGGTTGTCTTTTTCTTCAAAATCTAAAATTTCATTAATAGCTATAAATTCCAGAACAGACGCTGATAAAATAGGATTTACTTCGCTACTATGAATTTTTGATAAATACTTATTTGAAAAGTCTGAAATATCTTTTGCTTCATAAAGGGATTTTCTAAACTGAAAAGCTAAATCGATAGCATTTCTATCATTTTTAGATTTGTCTTTATGTAAGTTAGAAATAAATGTTTTATCAGGATTTACTTCATTTAATAAGTTGGAAATACTTTTTCCAAAAGCTTGATCTTTCTCTGAAGAGCCAATAATTACTTGATGAACTTTTTCATTGAAAGGATCTTTTAGCAAAGCTATTTGCCATTGCTTTTTAGCTAGTTCAATATCTTTATTTGATAATGATAAGCCATATAGATATCTAGCTTCAGAATGATATGGATTTAGCTCTAAGGCTTTTTCTAGTGTATTCTCTTTTTTCTTACTCTTAGTTATATAGTTAATATAAGCATTCAAATAGAGCGCATCAGCATTATTAGGATTATGTGATATTGCTTCTTGAATATGCCCTTGAGCTTTATCATAATTGCTTTGAGCTATGGCTGTTTTAGCCAATAGGACTAGAGCTTTATCATCAAAATCTACTTTAGCTAGCCTTGTATTTGCTGAATTAATTGCTTTTTCTACATCATTTAGAGCTAAATAAATTTCTCCGGATAGTAGTAGCGATTCTCTATTTTCAGGTTTAAGAGCAAGTGCTTGCTTTACATCCTTAATAGCACTTTTATATTGATGGGTTTTATATTTTATTTTGGCATTTGCCAGATAATAAGCGAAGGAAGGGTCTGAGTATTTTATTTGATTTAATGCCTCATCAATAAGTCCATAATCTGCAAGAAAACTAGCTTTTTGTTCTTTAGAGATTTGTTGGTTTTTAATGATTAGCTGCTTTTCTGCATTAAAAAGTTGGATGGCATAATCGGTGTTATCTGGTGAAAGTCTTTGGGCTTTAGCTGTATTTACAATGCAAATAGTTACTGCAAGTGATAATAGTAAAAAAATGTACTTCATCCTCTGTCTTTTCTAATCGAATGTTTATTAAGTATCCAAAACTAACTGATTAATTATAAAAGTAGTTCTAATTGAATATGAGTGTAAATGCTTTTTTTGAGGCAGAATAGAATATAATTATTTTTCATTAGTGAGCTTGGTCAAACTTTTTTTTTTCTTCAGCAATCTTCTCAGTTTTCTTTAACTCAACAATAAAAGTAGCTCCTTTGCCAAAAGTACTTTCACACCAAACTTTACCATTTAGTGCTTCAACATACTTTTTCACGATTGACAAGCCTAAGCCAGTTGAATGTTCGCCAGCAGTTGGTCTTGCCGAAAGCTTTTGATATTTACCAAACAAGCGATGCATATCTGCTGAAGATACCCCCGGCCCTTGATCTTTTACCTCTATGCGAATGTTACTAGTCTCGGTTTCGAAAAGTTTTACAAATATTTTTTTGCCAGAAGGTGTGAATTTTATCGCATTAGAAATGAGGTTTTCGAAAATCTGAATAATTATTTTTTCATCTGCGAAAATAGGGAAATAAGAACCCTGATTATCGAAGATTATTTCCATATTTTTTCTTTCTAGTTCGGTAGTGAATCCAGAGATTACAGTTTCAATAGTTTCAAACATTTCTATATCTGTCATATGTAATCTCAGCTTTCCAGATTCAATGGCTTCTACATCCAAAATGTGAGAAATCATATTATTCAACCTTGCTGTAGAATTTAGAATATGCTGGATAAATTCGTTTTGTTCCTCATTTAAGTTATCGCCTGAAAGTTTAATAATATTTATTAGTCCAGTAATATGGTTTAATGGACTCTTTAAATCATGAGCAACAATACCAATAAGGTTATTCTTCTCTTTATTTAATTCGATGAGTTTATTATTGCTGTTTTCGAGCTCTTTGTTCTTATCTTCAATTTTTTCATTCTTTCTAATTAATTCTTGCTCACTTTGCCTAATAACAGCTGTCCTTTCTTCTACTAGTTTCTCTAATCGTTTATTTTCTCTTTTAAATGGAGAAATAAAATACTTCACAACCAATGCTAATAATGCTAAGCTTAAAATAGCAATAAGAATAACAAACCATGATGTTTGATAGAATTGAGGTTCTTTATTAATGGTGAAAGAGAAATTACTTTGCGCATTATCATTATTAAAAGCAACAATCGTGAACTTGTATTCTCCTGGCGGAATATTGGTTAAAACAGCTTCTCTTTTCTTGCTTTTAGGAGTCATGCTCAAAAAACCACTGAGCGAATAACTAAAGCTTACTCTTTCTGGTGAGTGATAATCTAAGCCAGTAAAATTTACAACCAGTTGATTGTTGCCACTCGGCAAGTTAAGTGGATTAGTATATGGAATTTCTTTCCCATTTAAATAAATGGATTCCACTAATATTTTAGGCGGAATATTATTAGCATCTGGATGCTCTGGATATGGAATTACTGTAACACCTTCTGGTGTTGGAATCCAATATTCGCCTTTAGATGAGATTAGACTTCGTGCATTTGCGGTACAAGAGTTTACCATCATACCATCTCCAGCTTTGTACATAATGTCGTCTAACTCAAGAGAACCTCCACTGGCTAAAACATTCAGTTGCTCTTTGTCTATTCTATAAATACCTTGGTTGTTTGGTATCCAGAAAAAGCCTCTTCTGTCTTCAAGAATATCAAAAACTGAGTTGATCTTTAGGCCATCTTTTTTAGTAATGCTGCTTAGCTCACCATTTTTTAATCTAGTAATCCCTCCATTGGTACCAATCCACAAAACCTGATCGGCATCTTCGTGTATTTTAAATACTACATTGCCAGATAAACCATCAGAAATAAAGAAGTTTTCAAACTTTCCGTTAGAAAATTTATTCAAGCCTTCTTCAGTACTAATCCAAATAATGCCTTCTGTATCTTGATAAATAAAGTGGATTCTGTTATTAGAAAGCCCGTCTTCTTTAGTGTAGGTTTTGAATGTGCCATCTTTATAAAGATTCAGTCCATTTTCTGTGGCTATCCAAATGTTGTTTTGGCGATCTTCATAAACATATCTCACATAGTTTGAAGCTAAACCGTCTTTTTTACTAAAGATTTTTAGCTCTTGATCTGCTGAATATAAATACAATTTGTCTGCTGTAGCAAACCAGAAATTGCCTTTCGAGTCTTTTATTAAGTCTCTTACATCTTTATTCTCTAAAACTGCTTTGCCATTAATTAATGCAGGAGAGAAGTTCCATCCTTGTTTAAATTGAGAAAGCCCATTGTTAGTGGCAACTAAAATGGAATCTTTTGCTATTTCAATAACTCCATTAATTGTTTTGCCTGCTAAGCCTTGAGGGGTAGAATAGGTAATAAACTTTCCTTGTACTAATTGATAAAAACCCGATCGATAAGTACTTACCCATAAGCTCCCATTATTGTCTTCTGTAATATCAGTTACATCGTGAATAGAAAGGTTGCTGTTTTCAGATATAAACTCTAAACGATTGTTGTTAAACCTGCTTAGGCCTCTATTGGTGCCAATCCAGATACTTCCGTTTTTGTCTTCGTAGATTTTTCTAATGGTTTTATCACTTAGCAAATCACCATAGGCAAAGTTGATCAGTTTTTCACCTTTAAAAAGAATCTTTATGCCTTTATTAGTGCCTATCCAAATACTGCCAGTAATTTTCTCTATATGTATTTGGTGTACAACATCGCTATTAAGTCCTTCTGCAACTGTGTAATGCTTAATTACTTTTCCTTTATTACTTGCCTTTATTAAACCATTACTCATTGTCGCAAACCAAAGATTTCCTTCATTATCTTCGGCTATATCATTTACAACTACTTGAGTAAGAATTGGATCGATGTTATTTTGAGTGAATTTATTCTCTTGCATATAGGCAGCACCATTAGCGGTACCCACCCAAAGTATTTTATTATTTGTATAATGAACTGAGTTTACAATATTACTAGGAAGGCCGTTTTCAGTGTTATATACTTCCCACTTATTGTTATAGTAGGATAGGAGACCACCACCATTAGCAGCCATCCAAAGTTTACCTTCAGGTTCTTTGTAAATACTTTTGAAAGAATTAATAGATAGCCTGTTCTCTGTATCTACAGGGTTAATTGGGTCAATAGAAATGCCGTCGAAGCGCGAAAGCCCTTCGTAAGTTGCTAGCCATATGTAACCTTCTTCTGATTGTACAATCCCATTAGCACCTTGAGATGGTAAGCCCTGTTCGCTCGCCCAAATGTTTAAGTGATATTGTGATAGGGATCTTTCAGGGTTCAAGCCTTTGTCCTGACCAAAAACATTCGACCTTAACAGTATAAGAAAAGCTAATGAACAAATGTAGAATAAGCTGAAAAAATACCTCATTATTTTTTAATAAATAGAATCATAGCCATGCCAAATGCCTACAAAATCTTACTAAAATGGTAATTAGCTGTAATATTGTTAACACATAGTTTTGCTTATTAAACTAGTATGTATGTAAGATATTATATTGAAAAAATCAGGATTTTGGATTGTTTTAAGCCTTTAGAACAAGTTTGTGTTGAAGTAAGTTTAGAAGTGTGTTCAAATATAAAATTAATAAACTATTTGGTATAAAAATTAGTTTAAAAATTTATTAATTGATAATCAACGAATTTAATATAAACTCAAAAGTTTTAATATTAAAAAAATTAGTTTTTTAATAAGAGTTTATTAAAGATTGTCTATGTTTGTATTATTATTTTTAATAAAAGGATTCTAATTTTAAGATGTTAATAAGATATCTTTCTTTTTTTCAGCCCCTCATCATTAAGCCTCTCAGGCGTTAGCCTGCCAGATACTTATTTATTATTTCTATTAATACACAATTCCCTTTTATTTAATAACATTCGAGAAAATAATTATGTCTGTTGAGGTTTTATTCGCCACTGACAAGCATGTTGGCTATGCTGAAGAAATAACTATTGCTATGGCTGTAGCAGCCAAAGAGCGTGGAACTGGTATTGCTAAAAGATCACCAGAGTATGTGATGTCTAAAATGACTGAAGGTAAAGCTGTAATAGCATTAGATAACAAGAAATTTGCTGGCTTTTGCTATATAGAAACTTGGGGTCATGGTAAGTATGTCGCTAACTCTGGACTTATAGTGTTGCCTGAATATAGAAAGAGTGGTTTGGCTAGAAAAATCAAAGAAAAAATCTTTGAGCTATCTAGAACCAAATTCCCAGAATCTAAAATATTTGGTATTACAACCAGCTTGGCTGTAATGAAGATTAACTCTGAATTGGGTTACAAACCTGTTACATTCTCTGAGTTAACTACTGATGAAACCTTCTGGAAAGGTTGCCAGAGCTGTACCAATTACGATATTCTAACAAGAACGAATCGTTCGCTTTGTCTTTGTACTGGTATGATTTACGACCCAGAAAAAGAAAAGGCAAAATCAAAAAACGAAAGAAAAAGCCTAGCTGACAGATGGACTCAGTTTAAAGAGTTCATGTTCTCAAGAAAGGCTAAGAAACAAGAATTATTGAAAGGTGAAGAGAAGAAAGAATCTTCATACGATACAAATAGTGTTTTAGTAAAGTAGCAACGAGAAATAACATAGAAATGAAAAAGAAGGTAGTGTTAGCATTTAGTGGAGGATTAGATACTTCTTATTGTGTAAAATACCTCTCAGAAGATTGCGGCTACGAGGTATATACCGCTATAGTTAATACAGGTGGTTTCGATAGCAGCGAATTATCTGAAATTGAAAAAAGTGCTTATGCGTTGGGTGTAAAAGAACACAAAACGATTGAAGCAACTGAACAGTACTATCAAGATTGCATTCGCTTTTTGATATATGGTAATGTTCTAAAAAATAATACTTATCCGCTTTCTGTAAGTGCAGAGAGGGTATTTCAAGCAATTGAAATAGTAAAATATGCTCGCAGTATTAGTGCAGATGCAGTTGCGCATGGTAGTACTGGTGCTGGTAACGATCAAGTTCGTTTCGATTTGGTGTTCCAAGTTATGGGACCTGAGTTAGAAATTATTACCCCAATTCGTGACTTAAAGCTTTCTAGAGAAGATGAAGTAAATTATCTGATAGAGAAAGGAGTAAGTAAAGAATGGGCAAAAGCTAAATATTCTATTAATAAAGGTTTGTGGGGAACCAGTGTTGGTGGTGCAGAAACACTTTCTTCTGATGGTGTTTTACCAGAACATGCTTACCCAACTCAATTAGAAGCAGAAGGTGAAAAATCAATCACACTTCAATTCGAGAAAGGAGAATTAGTAGGAATTGATGGCGAAAAAATGTCGCCAGTAAAAGCAATTCAGCAATTAGAA
>PBYL01000359.1 GCA_002729595.1 Thalassovita sp.
ATTAGAGGATTTTGTTTTTTTAAGGGGAAATGTTGATAATGTAGAAGAATACCTTTGGAAAAGTAATTTATATGTCCATACTGCATGGTATGAACCTTTTGGGTTGGCATTTTTAGAAGCGATGGCAGCAGGATTGCCGTGTGTAAGTTTAGATGGTAAAGGTAACCGAAGCTTAATCAAAGATGGTTTTAATGGGTATTTTATTAAAGAACAAAATCCAGAATTGTTTGCAGATAAAATAGAAACTATTGCCAATAGTCCATTACTTTATAGTCAAATGGTTTTAAATGCCATTAGTTGTGCAAAACAATACGATATTTCTTTAAAAACTCGTGAGCTTGTAGATTTTTATAGAAAAATAACAGCACATTCATAAATCAACACTGAATTTTTTGAAAGCAGATTTTTCAATATTCATGAAACTATTTTTTTTATTCCTTTCAAAAATTAATGTTCTTCAAAGACTTGTAAATAAACAGATTAAAATTAATTACCTTTCTAAACTTAAGAGATTCAATAGTTATCCGCTTAATAAAAGTTGGGACGCTTCTGCATTTAATCAACATGAGTTTAATTCTAATATTGAAATAGATAAAATACTGGGGTATACAATCAATTTGTCAAATATTGATTGGCACCAGGATATTAAATCAGAATTTAAGTTTCCTAAGAAACGATTTGATAAGATTAATTTAGATAGATACTTTGATCAAGATATCGACGTGAAAATACCTTGGGAGATTTCAAGATTTTATTTTGCAATACGTCTTGCACAAAATTATCAACAAACAAAAGATATAAATCAATACATTCAATTCAAAAACTCAGTAATTGATTGGATTTTACATAACCCTTTTTTAATAGGTGTAAATTGGTACTGTACCATGGAAGTGGCAATTCGAGCTTCCAATTGGACTGTAGCTATAAATATTTTTGGAGAAATTTTTTGGGAGGATCAATCTTTTATAGAGGTGATATCAAAAAGTTTGGAACAACATGCAGACTATATTTCAAATTTTCCTGAGATTTATAAAAAAGGGCATAGTACTAATCATACGACAGCAGATTATACAGGTTTATTATTTGTAAGTTTGTCTCTAAAAGCTCATCCCAAATCAACAAAATGGATTGAACAGGCCCTTGCAGGATTAGAGGAGTGTATTAATTATCAGGTTCGAGAAGACGGTGGACATTTTGAATCATCAATTCCTTATCATCGATTAGTATTAGAGTTTTTTGGGTATAGTGCATTGGTTGCATTAAATAATAATATAACATTTTCAAATAACTATTATAATAAATTATATTCTATGATTCAATATACGGCAAAGTATATTGATCTTAATGGAGAGGCTCCTATGATAGGAGATAATGATAGTGGTAGGTTTTTAATTTTTCAAAAGTCTAGAGAACAAAATCATTATTATTTACTAGGATTAGGGAAAAGAATATTCGATGTAGATTTTATAGAAGATCAAGTTATTGATTTACACTATTCTAATTGGCTTCCTAAGGTCAAATCTCCAAAGTTATCTTTTCATCATCAGCCAGTAAGAAAGATAGGTTTTTTTCATAATCAAGATAGTGGTTCTTATATTTTTAGGTCAAATAAGTATTATGTGTTCATTTCTCTTTTCCCAATTGGAATGAATGGACAAGGTGGGCATAATCATATTGATATGGGTAGTTTTGTGGTTTCGGTAAATGGATGTCCTTTAATTGTTGACCCTGGAACTTATACTTACACGCGATCAATAAATAACCGTTTACATTATCGATCACCTGAGATGCATAATTTTATAACAACACCAGAAGATTTATTAATTTCTTATGGTGATGGTTATTGGGATTTGAAGAATTATCCAGTTTTAAAAGATCTTTCGATATTGGGACATCAGATTCATTTTAAGATCGAAAACAGTTTAGGTCAATTAAAATGTAGAACTCTAGTTTTTTTAGAAAATGCTGTTGTAATCTCTGATTCAGCATCCAAGTTATCTACAACACATCTTCATTTTAGCCCTAACTTATCAATTTTGGAACTGAATAATAGGAATATTAAAATTGATAATATTGATATTCAGATAAGCAATGGATCTTACCAATTTAATGACTACTTAATATCTGAGACATATGACCATGTGCAAACTGCTAAAAAAGTTCAGTTTATCCCTTCGGAAAATTGCTTAATGGAATTCAAAATCAAATTTTAATTTAAGAAGAAATGAATTCACCTAAAAAGTTAGTTTTTGTAGTTGGGGTAGGAAGATCGGGTACCACTTTGTTGCAAAGCATGCTCAATAATCATTCTAATATAACATTTCCTCCTGAGAGTCATATTGTCTCACGATATGTTGTACCTGAATATGTCAAAAAAAATAAGACTTCGCAAGATAGTAACGAAATTAAAAAACAATTAGTTACTAATACAAATATTGATAGATTAGAAATTAATATAGATGAGGTTATTAAACAAGTATTACGAGAAGGAACATTTACCTACAAAAGATTTTTTTGTGAAATCATAAAAAATTATTGTAAAAAAAATAAGAAAGAGATTGGAGGAGAAAAAGACCCAGTAAATGTACATTATATAGCAGAGCTATCTGAATGTTTCCCTGAATCTATATTTATTCATATAATAAGAGATCCAAGAGATATTATTCTTTCTAGAGGAAAAGTAAAATGGGCTGATAAAATGTCTTTTCTTAAACATTTGCTTGAGTTTAAATATGGGATATTTTTAGCAGAAAAAGGACGTCAATATTGTAAAAATAGATATATAGAAGTGCGCTATGAGGAGTTGTTGCTGAATCCTGAAAGAGAATTGAAAATACTTAGTTCCTTTCTTAATCTTGAATATGAAAAAGATATGCTTACTTATTATAAGACATCAAATACCATTGTATCAAAAGAAGAATTATCTTGGAAAGCAAATGTAATGAAGCCAATCTTATCAGATAATATTAATAAGTGGAAAAAAGAAATGGGGAGGGGGAAATTATTCTTATTAGAAGTTTTTTTGGTGAATGAAATGAGAAAGTTGGGTTATGACCTCAAAAATAATTCTATTCTACTCAAAATAGCAAATGTCCCAACTATAGCTTTGTTTGCTTACTATAAATGGAAATTATCTAAAAATTAAATGACAACACAATTAAAGCTACTACTTACATGTGATTATGAGGTATTTGGAGATGGGAGTGGAGATATAAACGAGTGTGTGATAGCACCAGCTAATCGTTTAATGGATATTTGCGAAAAATATAATGCTAGAATTACATTTTTTGTTGATGTTTGTGAATATTGGGCATTTAAAGATGTGGAGGAGAAAGGAGGTTTTGAAGATAAAAATTATAAACCTGCTACAATAATAGAAAACCAGCTAAAGAAAATTATTCAAAGAAGACATGATGTCCAACTGCATTTACATCCACAATGGATTAACTATGAATATATAGGAGAAAAAAAATTTAAAGTAGATTTAACAAGGTGGAGATTACCTAATTTGAATGGTGCTAATGTTGAAGATAAACCTGTAACAGAAGAACTGAATAAAATACTAAAAAAAGGAAAAGAAACTTTGGAATATCTTTTAAAGTCTATAGATAGTAGTTATGAATGTAAAAGTTTCAGAGCAGGAGCTTTATGCATACAGCCAGAATATTTAGTGTTAAAAGGTTTAATAAAAAATGGATTTAAATATGATACATCAGTTGCGCCAAAGTTATTCCATTTAGGTAATGTTACAAATTTTGATTTTCGTAATATTGAAAATCTAAGTGAATATCCAGTTTCAACCTCTTTAGATATAAAAGACTTATCAGGAGTATTAATAGAAAGACCTATTTTGACAGTAAAATTTAATTTATTTGATAGGGTTAAATTTGCATTATTTCGGAGTTCAGCACTTAAAGATAAACCCTGTGGTTGTGAAGGTACTGTCATAGCTTCAGTACAGGCTATTTCTCAGAGTAGGATTAATAAGATTTGGTCTAAATTAAAATCGCATTATAAAATGCTTGATATAACTGGTATTATATCAGCTGAAGAAATGATGTTTATGTTATCTAAAGCTTTGAAAAAGGCAAAGATACTAAGACTTACTGGAGAGGTACCCATTGTAGCAATTAGTCATTGTAAAAATTTAGGGAATGAAGCTGAAATTGATAAATTTCTTAGGATAGCTGATAGTAGTTCTTTCATAAAACTTGAGTCATTAAATGAAAAAAGTGCATGGAGAGAATAAATTAAAAAGATGAGAAATAAATTAATATTAATTACAAATAATTTCCCTTTTGGTAATGGAGAAAGTTTTTTAGAGGCTGAAATAAAGTATCTGGCTGATGCTTTTGAGCATATCACTATTATTTCTAACAATACAACAAGTGAACAAACTAGAGTATACCCTTCTAATATAGAGGTAGTAAGACTGGGTTATAATCTGACATTTAAAGAAAAACTAAATTCATTATTTCTTTTATTTAATCGATCAATATGGAAAGAATTAGCAAATGTTAGACATCTATATCAGTTGAGAATAAATGCTGGGATTTTATTTACATTGCTTACATCCTGGTATAAACATAAGAAGGTAAATAAAGTAATAGATTCAGTTATTAAAGGATCAAATAATAATGATAGATATTTTTTATATACATACTGGGCTAATGATATGGCTATTAGTATAGCTACTTATGAAAATGATCTAATTTTGAAACGAATATGTAGGGCACATCATGGGGATGTTTATTTTAATCGCTCAGTATATAATTATCTTCCTTTTAGAGATTTTCTTTTTAGAAAGCTAGATCATGTATGCTTTATTTCTGAAAATTCGAAAAAATACACTATTGAAAAGTTAAAAAATAATTATATCAGTTTCGAAATTACTCGTTTAGGAATTGATAACCCTCATATGCCGAAAAGCAAGAATTTCAGTAAAAATGTATTTCATATTGTTTCTTGTTCTTTTTTAAAACCTGTTAAAAGAGTTCATTTAATAATTGAGGCTTTAAGTTTAATCTCTCGAGAGCTAAAAATTAAGTGGGAACATTTTGGAGGAGGAGAATTAGAAGAGGAGTTTAAACAAAAGGGGATGCAACTGATGGCTAACAAAAAGAATATTGATATTGAATTTCGTGGATACATTTCTAATCAAGAATTATTGAAACAATATGAAAAAAATGATATAGACCTTTTTTTGAATGTAAGTGCAAGTGAGGGTGTTCCCGTTTCTATTATGGAAGCGCTTTCTTTTGGGATTCCAGTATTGGCAACTGATGTTGGTGCAAATTCAGAAATAGTCAGTAATAATCATGGCAAGTTACTTGATAAAAATATATCGTCAATAGAATTGGCTAAAGAATTGACTTCATATTTTAACTTAGAAAAAGCGGAAAAAGAAAGGCTTAGCAAAAATGCTTATGAATTTTGGAAGACTAATTACAATGCAAGTGTAAATTACCCAAAATTCATTCGCTCATTTCTAAGCTAATTATATACATGCAAAAACTCTTGATAATTTCCTATTTTTTTCCTCCTTGTAATCTGACAGCAGCTCAAAGAACTTATTCATGGGCAAATTATTTAAAGGAGTATGGCTATTCTCCAATTGTTTTAACTAGGAGATGGGATACTCGAATTCAATCTCTAAAAGATACATGTATTCCTTCAGAAGCAAACGAAGACTATAAACAATCAGAAAACCACGAGGTTTACTACACCCCATATTTAGGTAATTTTAGAGATAAAGTTTATACTAAATATGGAGATCAAAAGAATGTATTATTGAGAAGGGTGCTTTCTTCTGCTGAGATTTTTCTACAGAACTATTTTAATCGCTTTATTCCATTTAATAATATATATCATAAGGCTTGTGAAATTTTAAGAAGTGACCCTTCTATTAAAAAAGTTGTTATTAGTGGCAACCCTTTTATTCAATTTAAATTCGGGTATTTATTACAAAAAGAATTTGGTATAAAATGGATTGCTGACTATAGAGATGCATGGACTACAAGTGAAATTAATCAAGTGAGTAAAGGGAAATGGTATGGTTTGGTAGAAAAGCATGATAGGCCTTTTGAGAAAAAATGGGTTGGTTCAGCTTCATATATAACTAGTGTGTCATCACCTTTAGCAGAAGAGATTAAATCAATTACATCAAGACCATATGAGGTACTTTATAATGGTTATGAGTCTACTGATTTTATGCTTGATAGAATTTCAAAATTAAAGTTATATGAAAATTTCACTATTACTTATGTAGGCACCTTGTATGAGGGGCAAGATATCGGAATATTTTGTGACGCTTATAAAGAGTTTATTAACAAATATCCTAATTCTAAAATATTCTTAAAGTTTCCTGGTCTTGCTTTTGATAAAATTCAATCAAAAAGAGTCAAACTTCTATTAGAAGGGTTTGAGAGTTATTTTGAATGTACTGAGCGAATTCCAAGAAATGAAGTTATTGAGACAGAGTTAATGTCTCACATATTATTGCATGTTGCATGGAAAGGTTTTAAAGGAATTGTTGCCAGTAAAATTTATGAATACATTGGGAGTGGGACTAATATTTTAGTTGCGCCAGGAGATGAGGGGGAAATTGATAATATAATTCATCAATCAAAATGTGGTGATATTGCCTATACTAAAGATGGAGTATTAAAGTATCTTGAAAAAATGTATGCTTTATATGAGAATGGAGAATTATCTAAAAATGACACAAGTTCAAGTCATGTAACTCAGTTTTCGAGAAAGAGCCAAGTCGCAAAACTAGCTAGACTATTAGATTCATTAGATGATTAAAAATAAAAAATAGCCTTGTGCTTATGAAAAAAATAATAACATGTGTGGGTACTAGACCAAACTTTATAAAAATTACCCAACTTCATAAATATTTCGCAAAATATCCTTCAATACAACATAAAATTCTTCATACTGGTCAACATTTTGATCAAAATATGAGTGATATTTTTTTTAGTGAGTTAGAAATACCTGCTCCTGAAATTTATTTGAATGCAACTGCTACATCTCAAATTGGTTTGTTAGCTGATATAATGGTGAAATTTGAAAAGGTATTATTAGAAGAGAAACCAGATTTAGTAATGGTTCCAGGTGATGTAAACTCATCATTAGCTTGTGCAATGGTAGCAAATAGGTTAGGAATAACTCTTGCCCATATTGAAAGTGGTTTAAGAAGTTTTGATCGTACTATGCCCGAAGAAATTAATAGATTAATTATTGATGATCTATCAGATTTATTTTTTATTACTGAAAAGAGTGGATTAGATCATCTTGTTGAGGAGGGGAAACCAAAAGAAAAAATGTTCTTTATTGGAAATACGATGATTGATACTTTGGTAAACTTCAAGGAAAAGTTTAATGGTTCAACAATTATTAATCAAATTCCTATAAATGAACAACCAATTGCAACTGTTACTTTTCATAGACCTGGAAATGTTGATAATTTAGAAAATCTTGAACGCATAATTAATATTCTTGAAGCAATATCAAAACAATTTACTGTAGTATTTCCTATTCATCCTAGAACTAGGAAAAATTTAGAAAACTTTAATCTATTTAAAAGGATTGAAGAAAATTTGAATATTGTTTTATTCCCTTCTTTAGGTTATCTTGATTTCATGAAGCTTATACAAGAAAGTAATTTGGTAATTACTGATTCTGGAGGTATTCAAGAAGAAACCACATATTTAAAAGTACCATGTATTACTGTTAGACCAAATACCGAAAGACCTGTGACCATTACAGAAGGTAGTAATACACTAATGGATTTAGATCCACAAAAAATTATTGATTTAGCTAGCCAAGTTGTAGAAGGTAAATATAAAAAGAGTAATGTTCCTGAAAAGTGGGATGGAAAAGCATCTGAGAGATTAGTAGAGGTTTTAGTTGGTAATCTACTGTAAAATATTAAATTAAACACCTCGCCGAACTCTTAGATAAATACATCGACTAAATACATATTAACGATATTCGAATTTCAAAACCGTCCACTAATGGACGGTTTTGTGTTTTATAGGTGGACGGTTTCAAAGTTAATTTTTAAGTTTTTTGTCTATTTGTTATTGAATATCAGTCAATTACATTATTGGTATTTGTATTGGCTTTTAGCTTAATATCTTTTAAGCTTTGCAAATTTTTAATTTATGATATTCAATTACCTAAAAATCATTTTCAGAAACCTGCTCAAAAACAAAGTTTTTAGTCTAATAAACATTGGTAGCTTAACTATCGGTATTATATCTTGCTTGCTAATTAGTTTGTTTATTTACTATGAGTTTAGTTTTGATGGCTTTCATGAAAAAGGTGATAATATTTGCCAGATCAATATGAAAGAGGTGGAAGAAGGGAGAGAAGTGATTTACGGACTTTCATCTGGTTTAACGGGGCCTACATTAATTCAAAATTTGCCTAGTGTTGTTGATTATGTGAGGATGTGTAATTTTTTCAATCCAGCAGTTTTTAATGCAAGTGATGAGAATGTGATTACACATCAAATGATAATTGTAGACTCTTCTTTCTTTAAGATATTTAGTTTTCCACTTTTAAATGGAGATCCTTCCAAGGTGCTTAGTCAGCCAGCATCGGTTGTGTTGTCAGAATCATTTGCAAAGAAATTGTTTAAAGGTAAAAATGCTGTAGGCGAACAGGTAAAAGGTTGGGAAGATCAAATGTATACAGTTACTGGAGTTGCTGCCGACCCACCAGAAAACTCCACAATCAAGTTTGAAGTCTTGGTTTCATGGGAAACAATTGTTCCAGAAAATGGAGTGGTACCAATGGCACATTTCAATGGTTGGGGAGGCAATGTATTCACATTTGTAGAAACAGATCCTAAAGCAAATACTCAAAGCTTAGCAGAGGATGTGAATAGAGTGCTTATTCAAGAAAGCAAACACGAAGAAGATGGGATTAGCTATGTAATGCAAAAATATACAGATATTTATTTACACTCAACAAATGTTCAATTTCGCTTTAGTCGTCAGGCTGGCAATTACCAATATGTGCTCATTTTAAGTATTGTAGGTTTATTTGTATTGCTTATTTCATGTATTAATTATATCAATCTACAAACAGCTAAGTCTACTAAAAGAGCTGGCGAAATCGGCTTACGAAAAGTATTAGGCGCAAACAGGAATCAGCTTATTATTCAGTTTATTGGAGAAACTTTAGCTTTTACTCTAATAGCTGTTTTTATTTCTGTGTTATTGGCAGATATTGCTTTGCCATATTTAAATAACATTACCCAAAAATCAATCGAGCTAAATTGGCAAATTGCAAGATTATTTTTGCCATATCTGCTGCTAATTATAATAGTAGTGAGTGTAGGGGCTGGCTTTTTTCCTGCAATGGTTTTGTCATCATATCAGCCTGTTCAAACTTTAAAAAATAAGATTAATAAAACTGGTTCAGGTAGTTTTGTTCGAAAGGTACTTACCATTATTCAGTTGGCAATTTCAGTAGTAATTATTGGTAGCACTTTCTTTGTTTATCAGCAAATGCAATTTATGCTTAACAAAGAGTTAGGTTTCGATAAGAATCAAGTTTTGGTAATGCCTTTAACTGATATCTTGATTGACAAACACGAATCTTTCAGAAATGAGTTGGTCAAACTACCCGAAGTAAAACAAGCATCTATCGCATTAGACGGATTAGGAGATGGCGGTACAAGCTCTGTTATCGATATTACAGTTCCGGGTTTTAATGATCCGATAACAGGTAGATTTTTTGGTATTGATGACTATTTTCTAGAAACCTACGGAATGGAATTGCTTTACGGTAGAAACCTATCTTCAACACTTGCTTCTGATAAAGAGGGTGTAATAATTAATGAGAAGCTAGCTCATATGTTAGTACCAGATGGAAATATTGAAAAGCTATTAGGAGAATCAATAAAGTTATGGGATGGCTCTAATACTGCTGTGATTACTGGTATAGTTAAAGATTTTCACTTTCAGTCTTTGCATTTCGAAAAAGAAGCTATTGTGATGCAGTTGGTTTCAAAATACTTATCTCTAGCTTCAATAAAAATTTCGTCTGATAATATCCCAGTGGCCATATCAGGTATTGAGCAAGTGTATAAGAAATTCGAAAAAGTAATTCCATTTGAATATGGTTTTGTGGATGATAAGTTCGAAGCATTTTATAGAGGTGAAAAAACATTACTTCGACTTGTAATAACCTTTTCTGTATTAAGTATCATTATCGCATGCTTAGGATTGTACGGTCTCACTTTATTTAGTGTAGAGCAAAAAACTAAAGAAATCGGAATTAGAAAAGTGCTTGGAGCCGATAAAAAAGACTTGGCTTTATTAATTAACAAGCAATTCTTTAGTTTGGCAATTTTAGCTTTAGCGATAGCATTTCCTGTAACATGGTTGCTATCTTCTAGTTGGCTTAACAACTTTGTTTACAAAATTGAAATGTCTGTTTGGCCATACCTTCTCTCAGCCTTAATTACCTTATTTGTATTGTTTGCAACCATAATGCGAGAAACATTAAAAGCACTGGCTGCAAATCCGGTGGAAACACTTAGAAGCAATTAAAAACCGAAATTTAATACCCAAAGAGTAAAGTTACTGCATATTCAAGCCTAACTTTGCTCTATGAAATTTCAACTAAGCTATGGAGTAAAAGTAATGATGTTGGCAACATTCTTATTTGCTGTAATGAATGTTTGTGTAAAGTTTGTGAGCCACATTCCATCAGTGCAGATAGTGTTTGTTCGGTCAATCATTTCATTAATACTCAGCCTTTATTTTCTTAAAAAAGCCAAGGTTAATATTTGGGGTAACAACAAAAAAATCTTGTTGTTAAGAGGTGTTTTTGGCGCTAGTGCTTTGGTAATGTATTTTACTACGCTACATCATATGCCTTTGGCAAGTGCAATTATTATTCAATATACCTCGCCAATTTTCACAGCCATATTAACTTTTCTATTACTAAAAGAACAAGTGATAAAATGGCAGTGGTTATGTTTTTTAATCAGCTTTGTAGGAATTTTAATGATTAAAAACTTTGATGCAAGAATTGAAACTGTTGATTTATTAATGGGAGTAGGTGCAGCCGTTTTTTCTGCCTTGGCTTACACTTGTATTCGGGTTTTAAAACAAAGCGAACATCCTCTTGTAATCGTACTTTATTTCCCTTTGGTAACCATGCCAGTTACAGGAGTTTTCTCATTAACAAATTGGGTCGTTCCTCAATTGAGCGACTGGTTATTTCTTATTGGGATTGGTATTCTTACCCAAATGGCTCAATTACTTATGACGAAAGCTTTTCAGGCAGAAGCTGCATCTAGAGTGGCAAGTGTAAACTATACAGGAGTGGTCTATGCACTCAGTTTCGGGATGCTATTCTTTAATGAGTATTTTAATTGGATGGTTTTAGTCGGAATGCTAACTGTAATAGCTGGTGTAATCTTAAATTTGATTGTTTCTAACAAATTAATCAGTAAAAATGCCTCTTAACATTGAGAGAGGCTACAATGACTTAACTTTCTGATTTTAATAAAGTTGTAAGCATGCGTAATTACAAGCCCAGCTGCACTAATGTGAGAAAGATAAGTAAGCCACGAATAGGTTTCTATTGATTCTGAAGTGATTAAAGAAACACTAAACAGACCTATAAAAAACCATAATGAAAGTTTTATTTTTCTGTTTGGGGTATTTTTGGCAGCGTAATACACCGCAATAATTCCGATTAATACAAAAAGGAAATCATCTCCAAGAAAAATGTGTTCATGATCATGAACGCCTGTAGCTGCGCTAGTTCCTAATATTCCTAATAGAGGAAAAAAGACGCAATGCAGCAAGCAGATAATAGATCCTGATATTCCGATTTGATCAGCATATTTTCTAAACATATTGCCTGTTTCTTTTTTCAAAGTGTTGGTTGTTTATTGTGATGCAAAGGAAAGGGGTTATATTTTAAAATGCAACAATGTTGCAAAATACTTTATTTATTTTTCATTCCTCTGATATTGCGCTTTCTAAGACCTATCTTTGCAATATTATTTATAGTATTTTCAATCTTGATTCAATACATCTTAAAACAAAGCACTTAATGTGAACTAAAAAATTGCAGCTTGGTTCTTATTTGTATTGATTATAAATAGAGATACATTACAAATGATAGATATAAAATACATTAGAGAGCAGTTTCCTGCTATACATCAAGAAGTAAATGGCTTTCCGCTTATCTATTTTGACAATGCAGCTACTTCACAAAAACCAAAAGAAGTAATTGATGCATTAAATGCATATTACGAAGGCTATAACTCAAATGTACATAGAGGTGCGCATACACTTGCCGCAAAAGCTACAGATGCTTTTGAAGACACAAGAGAAAGTGTACGTGCTTTTTTAGGTGCTAAACATATAGAAGAAATCATTTTCACCAAAGGCACTACAGAGTCAATCAATTTAGTGGCTTATTCCTTTGGCAGAAAGTTTATTAATGAAGGAGATGAAATCATAATCTCTGGAATGGAACATCACTCTAACATTGTTCCGTGGCAAATACTTTGTGAAGAAAAAGGCGCCAAACTAAACGTAATTCCTGTAAAGGGAAATGGTGAGTTAGATTATGAAGTGTACGAAAGTTTAGTTTCAGAAAAAACCAAATTGGTGGCTGTTGCTTATGTTTCTAACTCTTTAGGAACTATAAATGATGTGAAAAGAATCATTGCAAAGGCCAAATCGGTTAATGCAAAAGTATTGTTAGATGGTGCACAATCGAGTCCGCATTGCCAGATAAATGTAGCAGAAATGGATTGCGATTTTTATGCTTTCTCAGGGCATAAAGTATACGGACCTACCGGAATCGGTGCATTATATGGCAAAAAAGAAATTTTAGAAGCTATGCCTCCATTTCTTGGTGGCGGTGAGATGATAAAAGAAGTAACCTTTGCCAAAACTACATTTAATGATTTGCCTTATAAATTTGAAGCAGGCACGCCAAATATTGGAGATACAGTAGCGCTCAAAAATGCAATTGACTTTGTAAATAGAGTCGGTAAAGAAGAAATTGCTGCTTACGAACTTGAGCTTTTAGAGTATGCAACTGATCAGATGAAGCAAATTGCGGGAATCAAATTAGTTGGTACAGCTGCAGAGAAGGTGGGTGTAATTTCATTTTTAATGGATGGAGTACATCACTTTGATTTAGGCATGATGCTCGATGCGAGAGGTATTGCGATAAGAACAGGACATCATTGCACGCAACCTCTTATGAGTAGTTTCGGGATTGATGGTACTGCTAGAGTGTCATTTGCTGTATATAATACAAAAGAAGAAGTTGATGTCTTAGTAGAAGTATTACAAAAAATCTCAGATAGGTTTGTTGCTAAAACTTCTAAAGTAGTGTAAATTTTTAGGATTAAATTTTTGTTTACGAAATGTCTACCAGACAAATACAAGAAGAAATAATAGACGAATTTTCAATATTAGGAGGTGATCGTGAAAGTACAATCTTTTACATCATGGAATTAGGTGAAAAACTTCCTGAACTTGAAGAGTCAGCTAAAGTTGAAGAGAATATAATAAAAGGTTGCCAATCTAAAGTTTGGTTAGTTACAGAATACCAAGATGGTAAAGTAGTATTTAATGCTGATAGTAACACAGCCATTACTAAAGGTTTGATAAGCTTGCTTATTAGGGTGCTTAATGAGAAAACACCTGATGAAATTATAAACACTGAATTGTTCTTTATTGATAAAATAGGAATGAGACAGTTAGTAGGCTCGCAAAGATCAAACGGATTAACAGCCATGATCAAACAAATGAAAATGTATGCGCTTGCTTATAAAGCAAAATTCTCAAACTAATAAATTGAAAACTTAAGTAAAATGACAGATAAAGAATTAAAAGAAAAAGTTGTAAACGCGGTGAAGACCGTTTACGACCCAGAAATTCCTGTTGATATTTATGAGCTAGGGCTAATCTATGAAATCAGTGTTTTTCCTGTAAACAATGTTTATGTTTTAATGACACTCACCTCGCCGGCATGTCCGTCTGCAGAAGAAATTCCAGGTGAAGTTGAAACTAGAATTAAAAATATTGATGGTGTAAACGAAGTAACTGTAGAGCTTACTTTTGATCCACCATACACGCAAGACATGATGTCTGAAGCTGCCAAACTAGAACTTGGTTTTATGTAAAAAATAATACGCTATTTATATATTCAAATTTGTACAAATCTAAATTTATTTCATATGTATCCGGAACACTTAACCGCTCCAATGAAACAACAATTGGTTTCAAAAGGGTTTAAAGATCTTAAAACTGCTGACGAAGTAACCGAACTACTTGAAAAAGAAGA